>CALGEC010000039.1 GCA_937881815.1 uncultured Bacteroidales bacterium | reverse complement strand
TTCAAAATTCTGCACTAACCTTTTCTGTATGCTTTGACCAAAACGATTATGTCTTACCAAGACTAATAGAAGCCTTGCAACAAGACTACAATGTCAAATATAATAACGATTTACAACTGATAACAATCCGCCACTACACACAAGAAACAATAGAAAACCTTAACAAAAAAGGCAGAATCCTTATTGAGCAAAAAAATAGAGTAACCTTGCAGTGTTTGATTGAAGAAAACTAAAAATAAAACGCTCGTTTGTCAAAATAAATCTTTGACTCACGAGCGTTTTTCTTTGAGTTAGGTTAAAGAAAAAAATTAAACCATAGCCCGTTATCGTTAATAACGAATAAAATGCATATAATTTGATGTTGCCAACCATTTACCATTGTTTCCTTGTATTTCAATAAAAAATTTGTTACTTCCTATCTTTATAACTGAATATGGTATTTCAAGTACAAAATCTTTCCACCTACAACTTTTATATGTTGAGATGTCTGTATCTTGAACCGTAAGTTGTCCATCTATAGTTTTATAACCATTAATAGAAGAAGTTAATCTGTTTCCATCTTCATCATAGAAGAATGCACAAACCCGAATTTTTTCATTTAACTTATTATTTACAACAAAATTAACGTGAATACGCATATAATTCTGTCCATTTTTTGGAATATTATGTTCAACCCAAACACTATCAATCTTTGCATTTGGCTCATCGTTGGCAGATTGCTTAATATTAACACGTTTTGTTAATTTTCCCGATTTTATAGTAAAATAATCTTCACGAGAACCATTTGTTTCATTTCTTTCTATTTTCAAGGTTACAACATCACTTGATTTAGATAATTTGATCCAACTACGTGTTCCAATACCTATTTCCCATATACTATCACATGTTATGTTTATCCTTTTTGTACCTCCTTCATGAGACACTGATATTTCTGTTGTAGAAAGATTGAGGTAAGGATTTTCTCTTTTAGTTTTTTTCTTTTTTGTAGTATTTTCTCTTTTTTTTATAGATTCTATGATACTATCTTTCTTTACTTTTACTCTTTCCTTTGATTTATCTAATTCAATCTTAACCCGTTCATCGTGTAACCTTTTATTCTCATCATTACATTTAATTATAAAAAATATTGCAAAGCCTAAAATAAAAAGTAGCATCACCCACGGAAGATAGTTCTTCTCTTTTTCTATACCAACTACATTTGCAACGCCATTAGTTAACTTATTTGAATAACAATTTATATGATTGTAGTTTCTTATTGCAAAAAGTTTCTCGTCTTTTGATTTATTTTCTAATGGTATTTCTATTTCTGAAGTATCGGCAAGAGCTCCTACAAATGGTTTAACCAAATTATAATGAGATGCAATTTCTTTAAACCAATTTTCAATTCTTTTTAATTCTGGTGATTTTGTGTGAAAAGCATTTTCTATTTGCAAGTTCAAAGGCATAGAACCTGAAAGCAATTCATTTTGGTTGAGAATCTTATAGACCAAAGTTTCGCAACACTCAAACATTGAATCAATATTTTCAATATATTCACCTGTAAAAGCAAAACAAAATCCGTAATAATCAGTGTTAGAAGCGTTCAAACGTCTTAAATAAGTGTAATAGACATTTATTCCTTTCTTTTCTACAAACAAATGTTGAGCGTGTTTTAACTTCTTGACATATTTCTTAAATATATCAGTAGTATAATCTATTGGATATTGCTCTACTTTTTTTGCCTTTTTGATATGTAATAAATAAAGTGAGTGCGACATAATATTACCATAATTTGAATTTAATTACTTGTTCATTATTATCTATTTCGTATGATTTTACTCTGTTTAATATTTCATTACCTAAGAGCAAATCAGCGGCAACATTATCGGCAACAGCGGCTTCTACATTCTCAAAAAGAATTTTATTTCCGACTATTACTTTCTTTAATCTCACGACAGGCATTTCTACAACACTTCCGTCAGCTATAGAACTCTGAATAGGCTCCAAAATATCTTCTTCGGTTATCAGTCCGTTTTTGACAAGAGCCATAAACTCTAATCTTGAAATAAGATTTGTGGAACAACCTGTATCGAATATCATATAGAAACCTAAACCATTTATGCTAACAGGTAATAATTTTACTCCATTCTTTTCTTGATATGCAATTTCTACATAATCTTCGATAATTGTTTCCTCTTCATAATATTCATCTTCTATATAATCTTCATTCTCATAACTGTACTCATCGTTACTTTTATTTCCACAAGAAGTAAAAACAACGAAAAGTATAAATAACATCATGAAATTTAGTCTATTTTTTTTCATAACATTTTGGATACCATTGTTTGTGTAAATTAAATTTTTCATCATCTGTAATTGATTTACAATCTTCACAATCTTTATTTATTTCTTCATATTTCTTACCTTCTTTTTCTGCATACTCTTTAAGTTTATCTGTAAACTTCTCTCTATTACTTTGGTCTTTTATCCATTCTTTGTATTTCTCTTTATCTTTTTTTGCAGGTGCATCTTCTTTCGTTGATTTATTTTCTTGAACAGAAGATTGTTTTGCACTTGTGCTAATTTCTGTTGAAGGATTGTTTTCTTGATTAATATCTTCTGACCAAACATCAAATTCTTTTTCTTCTGAATCTTTAGGTTTTTCTGATTCTTCTATTGTTGCTGTTTCTGTCGAATTATCTTCTTTTGAATTATTAGACAATCCCACTATACCAATTATAATATCAACAACAAGAAGTATTGCAAGAACAAAAGGCAACAAAGACTTTAGTTCAATCTTTGGTCGTGGTTGTGGATCATCGTCTATCTTTATAATTTCAGTGCTTGGCGAAAGTTTATTTTCAATCTCTTTTAAGTGTTTTTTTATTTCTCTATCTCTACCACCATTCTTACTATTAGCATCTTTTAATTGAGTTGTTAATTCCTCATTCCTCTTTATTAAAACATCTTTTTCATTTTTCAATTCTTGAATTTCCGTATCTTTTTTCTGAATTAAAATTCCCAATTGTTGTATTTGTGAGGTTAATGTTTTGATATTTTGTTCTTTTTGTGAAAGAGCTGTTGGAATCTCTTCCGTTATTTCCACATTAACACTCTTTTTCAACATCGCCCAAATCTTCTCATTGGTTAAATCATTAGGATTTTGGACAGGAAATTGAATTTGATTTGATGGTAAAGAAAGTTTCTCAGCATTTACTTTTTTTGTAAAATTTTCTATATGTTTTAGTGAAGTATTTACACTATTATCGTTAAAAGAAGTTATTCTAATTTCATCATTTTCAAGCAAATGATTAAGTGCTTCTTTCATTTTTTGTCTTAAGCCCAAAAAATCTCTTATAACATTGCCATTATCTTCATAAACATAAGAAAAACCAAGCATACAACCGGGTCTTTTAGCTGAAAGATCACTTTTAATATAAGTATAATAAGTCTTATAGCCATCTCTACTTATTTTAAAAAGTTCTTTATAAACATCTTTATGAAAAGAAGTATCAAGAAATGAATAGTCATCACCTTGTGCAGTGGCTTTGGATTTCAAGTCTATGACTTGAAATCCATCACTGTCACCTAATTTTCCTAATATATAAAACTTCTCCACCATAATCTACAAGCATTTATTAATTGCATTCCAAAGTTCTTGAGGATATTTATTCTTTCCTTCTGTAAATATTTTTACTTTTTTATTTAGCACTGTATTAAATTCCTCGGAGTAAGTTCCTGTTTGGAAAGGAATCAAATAACAATCATACTCCTTTATTATTGCTTTCGGACCATGTACTTTGAATAAATCTAACAAGCCAGGATAATCATCATTTATTTCTTGTCTTAGAGATTTTATATTAACATTTCCGTTACTATCTAAGGCTGGAGAGCAATCTATCTTATTATAAAGAAATATTACTTTATCTTTTTTATCCATCATTTGTTTCACTTGTGCAATCCTGTTTTTATATCTCACTCTTGTTTCATTATCTTTATAATTTGGCTCTAAGATAAAGATATAAACTTTCCTATTATTAGAATTTATTATACTGGAAACGTATTGGACTGGAAAAGGTATATTCTTTTTAGGATCTGGTTCAAATAACCTTTCACCTGGGCTTTCTAATATTTGACATTTTTTTGTTCCATTATCCCAAATATCTAAAAGCATAAAATTAACCCCTTTCGTTGCTTCTGCTGCTAAATTACTCATTGCGTCATTATGAAAGTTGTCGCATCTGCTAACATATTTTCCGCCATCATTACTAACAAAATCCTTATTAGGTTTTATATTAGTATTTATACTATTTAAATATCTATATAAACGAACTAATGTCATTGTTTTACCTGATGATGGTGGTCCGAAAAGGAATATTATTGGAGATGTCTTATCCTTTAAATTAACATTAACTATTCCTCCTGCTGGTGCTGGTGTTGATGTTGGAATATCTACTTCATTTATTTCTGGAATAGGCTCGTAATTATCTTGTATATCTATTTCTTGAACAACATCTACGTGTTCTTCATTATTATCTTGTCTGTCTATTTCTTGAACAACATCTACTTGTTCTTCATTATTATTTGTAATTGGCATAATATCTAATTTTTATTGTTAATTAATTAAAAATCTTTTTACTTATTGTGTTTCTAAATGCTATTGTTGCGAATAAAAATCCTGCTAAATCTATAAGTATAGAAATAACAAACCAAATTGCAAAGCCTTGTCCTTTCAAATCTCCTTTAAACCAAGAGAAGAGCACCCCATATACATTTTTAAGTTTTGCTGTTTCGGTGTTATCAAATTTATGTTCTGCTTTCTTTGTATAAGTTTCTAATAATGAACATGCGGACTCTAATGGTTTTTGTGATTTTTCCACAGCTGTGCTAGGGTTCATTTTATCTATATGCTTTAATAGATTGTTTATTTTACGAGAAGTTGCTTTCATTTGTATTTGATGCTCTTCACTTATATTAAATCTTTCTGTAAGATCTTTTATTACAGAATTTTCTAATTTATTCTCTACCTGTCTTTCTATATGTTCAAATGATTCTTTAGCAGTTCTTCCCCTTGATTTGTCAATTTTAAACTTTTCTTCTGTATTAGACAATTCTCTTTCTATACGAGCAATTATTGTATCACATCTCCAACCTAAACCTCTTCTTGATGGATTAAGATATTCTACTTCTAAATCAGAAAGTAAAGTTCTAACATTTTTTATTTTTTGGTCTTGATCGATAATTGCAATTTCTCGATTGGACAAATTATCTAATTCTTTTTGAGCTTTTGTCAAATCTTTCTTGACTACTTCTATTGCATTTTCTTGCAAATACAAAGTATGCGCATTTGTTGGCAATGAAAATATTCCCCAAAAAGCTAACACTATTAAAAGACCTGTAACAAAGCAAGGTGTACGTTTGTCATTTGATAAATCACTATTTGAATTGAATGAATCATAAATAAAGGTCATTCCAAATGATGAAAGCACAAAGAAAGCAGAAGCCATTATCCATAATATCCATCTTGACCAACCAGTCAATAAATAAAAAGATTCAACAGTTAAATAGCAACTGGCAATACTTACTGCAAGCCATAATACGCCTGCTCCGAGTTTTAAGAAATTATTGTTTCCCATTTTAATTAAATTTTAATGTTTAAATAAATTTTTTCTTTACTTTGCCCAAGTCCCAAATGGCGATATGTTTTTTCTCTTCTTTGACTTCAAGGCATAAAAAAACGTGGGACTTTTTTCTTTATTGATTCATGAGGTTCTGGACTACCTATCTCTCAAACAAGAAAAGCCCACGATATTACTCGTGAGCGCTCTTGGCTTAACTTTTGAGAGATTTCTATGAAATTGTCCAGATTTCATGAATCTAAGTATAAGCAAAAACGCTTTTATGTCGTATTAAAATTAACTCAGTCTTAATTATCTTTCTTTTTCTATTACCATAGGCATAGTTTTTAGTTTCTAAATTTTCTGTTTGCAAAGGTATGATTTTTTGAAATATCGTCCAAATTTTTTACTTCGTTTTGGTAA
>CALGEC010000038.1 GCA_937881815.1 uncultured Bacteroidales bacterium | reverse complement strand
AGTTGAAAATATCGCAAGCATTCGGCGTTAAATTTATAGAAATTTTGTTTACATCCGAAAATTCGTGGCGATTCTAATTTATAAAACCCTGCATTAAAAAAGCAAGAAAACGAAAAATGCTTGCGATATTATGAAAACACCGCAAGCATTTTTGATTAAGTTTCGTTTTTATCAACTCTTAGTATCCGAAGATTTCTTCTAAGGTTAATTCTTCTATGTCTCCGAATTTTTTAACTTCGTCAAAATTGATTTGGTCTTTGCTTCCAAGTATTACATATACTCTTTTTTGACCTTTAAGGTTTTTTTCGCTAAATGCTTTTATGTCTTCAAAGGTCATTTTTTGCAATTGTTCGTACATTTTCTTTTGTGTGTTTTCTTTTCTTCCATATTCTTTGTCGTTAAGGTAAGAAGAAATGATTGCTTGCTTTGTTGTACGGTTTGTTGCTATTGATTTCAAGATACTTTGTTTTGCAAGGTCAAAGTTATTTTCTGCAACCGGCATATAATCTAATAGAGAATTAAACGCATCGAATGCTTCTACTACTTTATCGTTTTGAGTTGCTATGTGTGCAAGGTTGTAATTTTTGTCGGTTTTATTGCTTCCCATTATATAACGTGAAGATGCTTGGTAGGCAAGTGAGCGTTTTTCTCTCATTTCTTGGAATACGATGCTATTCATACTGCCTCCAAAGTATTCATTGTACATTGCAACTACTGCTCTTTGGCTTTCGTCATATTTATCGCCAACAATGAACATTCTACAATAGGATTGATTTGCTGGATAATTGACAAAATAAACTTTGTTTTTGGTTATTTTTTGTTTTTCTGATAGTTTTCTATCTGCTTTTTTGTATGAACCTGTTTCATTCATCTTGTGATGACGGAAAATATAGTCTTCTATTGCATCTATATTCAAGTCTCCGTAATAGGTTATTTGTTCTTCGTATAGTTTTAAGTTCTTTATTTGTTCTGTAAGTTGCTTTGTAGTTAGTTTATTGATTTCTTTGTCGCTCAAAAGTGTACGATGTGCGTTCTTTTTGCCGTAAAGAGCGTAAGAAGATAGCTTAGAAAAACATTGTTGTTGTGCACTTTTTGCTTCAGCTCTTTCTTTGAAAAGTTTTTGCTTGATATTGTCTAATGCTTTCTCATCAAGACAAGGATTTGTTAGTATTCCATCTACTATATCTAAGGCTTCTAAAAGATTTTCTGTTAATCCCTCAATTGTAACTACTGTTTCGTCTCCGCTTACACTTATTCTAAATGTTGTAGCTATGTTGTATAATTTTTCTTTTATTTGTTGTTGGCTCATAAATGGAGTATATAGGAAATCTTGATAGTAGCTTAATAGATTTAAGTATTTGTTTTCCCAACTTCCAACAGCGTAACGGAAACTTAAACTATAACGTGTGTTGTCGTTATTCTTAACATAAAGAATTTCTGTGCCGTTTTGCATTTTCTTTATGCTCATATCTTTGTCGTAATCAACAAAAACAGGTTTTATGTCTTCTACTTTTGCTTCTTTTACTTTCTTAAAGAAATCACTTTCTGCACTACGATTGATTTGAATAGGAGTTATTGCTGGTTTTTCAACCTTTGCAACTGTTTCTGGTTCGTCTTTTATTTTCTTTATAACTACATAGTTGTTCGATTTGAAGATTTGATTTGCAAAAGCTATGATTTCATCTTTTGTGATTTGAGAAAGGTTGTTTAAGTAATTTACTTCGTTTTCCCATTCAACGTTTGAAAGATAACTCATCGCCATTTTCATTGCTCTTGCTGAGTTTGATTCTAAGGAACGTATTTCGCGGAATTTCATATTATTGATTCCTGCTTGCAAAATGCTTTCGTCCCAATTTCCTGTCTTCAAAATGTCGATTTGTTGCAACAACATAGATTTTAATTCATCTAATTTTTGTCCCTTTGTAGGGTAAGCTCTAAGTATAAAAGCAGTATAGTCGTTCAATCCATAAACTCCGCTGTTTGCTCTTTGGCATAGTTGTTTTTGATTGATGTTTTTGTCTATCAATCCTGTGTATCCGTTGTTTAGAATCATATCTATAAGTTCTGCCATCATTGCTTCTTTTGATGTAGAGCCTGCATTGATTCTATATGCTATTGTGATATATTCACTTTCTAAGCCTTTTACTTCTATTTCTTTTACTTTTGTGATTTCTTTTTCAGCTTTGAATTCCAATTTTGGTACATCTACTGCCTTTAATCCTCCAAAGTATTTGTCTATTATTTTGATTGCTTTATCTGGATCGAAGTCTCCACTCATTGCAATACAATAATTGTTTGGCACATAGTATTGTGAGTGAAATTCTTTAATGTTTTTCAAACTTGGATTACGCAAATGTTCTGCTTCTCCTAAGGTTGTTTGTTGTCCATAAGGGTGTGAAGGGAATAAGGCTTTCAACATCGCTTCGTTTACTTTGCGATTGTCTTTTGTAAGACTCATATTCTTTTCTTCGTAAATGGTTTCCAACTCTGTATGGAAGAGTCTTAACACAGGATTAGCAAAACGGTCGGCTTGAATCTTAGCCCAATTTTCTAATTGATTGCTTGGTATGTCTTCTTGATAGAAAGTATAATCGTTACTTGTGGCTGCGTTTGTTCCTTGACTGCCTATGAAACTCATCATCTTGTCATATTCGTTTGCAATGGCGAATCCCGATGCTATATAAGACAAAGAGTCAATTTCGGCATACAATCCTTTTCGTTTTAGAGGGTCTGTCTCTTTGCGATAAACCTCATACAACTTTTCTATCTTATCTATATATTCTTTTTCTTTCTTCCAATTTGTTGTTCCAAACTTTTCAGAGCCTTTAAACATCATATGCTCAAAATAATGTGCCAATCCTGTTGTAGCACTTGGGTCATTCTTGCTACCAACCCTTACTGCAATGTAAGTTTGTATTCTTGGCTCACTTTTATTGACTGACATATAGACTTTAAGTCCGTTGTCAAGGGTGTAAATCCTTGCATTTAAAGGATCGTTCTTTACGCTTTCGTATTTGAATGATTGTGCAAAAACATTCAAAGAAACGAAAACAAGGGCAATAATTAAACTAAGTTTTTTCATATCTTTTAAAGTTAAAATTTATTCTAACAAAAAAGGCTCCTCAATCTTTTGAAGAGCCTTTACTTTCTTTAATCTCTGGGTGCGAGATGGGATTTGAACCCACGACCCTCAGGACCACAATCTGATATTCTAACCAACTGAACTACTCGCACCGTGTTTGAGTTTGCAAAACTACACAAAAAAATTAAATCCACCAAATTTTTCTGCATTTTTTCTTATCTTTGCACTCGTGATACGAAAAATTCTACATACTATCTTTACGAAATTCTCCTCTGCGGGATTGGGTTTTTTAACCATTATCCTAATTTCACAAATTCTTGGTGTGGAAGCAAAAGGAGAACAAGCAATAATGGTTTACAACATCAATCTTTTGTTAATGTTGTTCACCCTTATCGGTAATTCTACCTTGATTTACTTAACTCCTCGTAAAGATTTCTCAAATTTAATAATCCCTTCATTCTTATGGATTGTTATTACAGCTATTTTAGTTTCTTTATTTTTTCCTGATATATGTGTATTGATAGCTGTACTTGCTGCAATAAGTGAAATAAATCAGTTTTTACTGCTCGGAAAACAAAAAATTTCACAAGCAAACATCTTAAAACTTATCTATCCTCTTGTTTCTTTTTCTTATATCCTTATTCTTTGGTTATTTAATCGTTTTACTTCGGTAGAAGATTTTATAACTGCAATGTTAATTGCTTATATTGTGTCTTTCTTCTATGGAATTTTTGCATTAAAAGATGAATATAAAAACTTAAAACCAATATCAAAACAAGAATTAACCTCATCTTTTAAAACTCTTTTCTCACTTGGAGTTACAAAACAAATAGGATATATTGCACAAAGTATGAATTACAGACTTTGTTTCTATATTTTAGGATTCTATTGTGGAGAAACCCTTGTTGGAATCTACTCAAACGCTGTCAGTCTTAGCGAAGCAGTAATGCTTTTTGGCTCTTCACTCGCCTTAGTGCAATATTCCTCGCTTTCAAACAACGAAAACGACTCTTCTTCTAAGAAATTTTCTTGGAAAATGAGCAAAATCAATGGTGTTTTCACTGCTGCAGCATTATTAGTATTGAGTTTATTACCATCGGAGGTTTATTCATTTATTTTTGGCAAAGGTTTTGAAGACATAAGTCAAACAATAAGAATTTTAAGCATAGGGGTATTGCCTTTAAGCATAGCAAGTAATTTCACACAATACTTTTACGCAAAAGGAAACTTTAAAATAAGTACATTTGCCTCAATAATAGGATTAGCAGTTACTATAATTGTAGGTTTAATTCTTATTCCAAAATATCAACTTCAAGGAGCGGCTTTCACAGCTACTCTTTCTTACATCACAACCTTTACAATCGAATTTTATTTCTTTGTTTTCAGAAAATAATTCAAAGACTTATTTTTTCACGAACAAAAAAAGACAAAAAAAAGAGCAGTCTCTTTACTTGGGACTGCTTTCTTTTTTCTTTTCCAAACTCTCTTTTAGAGAGCGGTTAATTATTCAGCTACTACTGTTTCAGCTGCTGTTTCAGCTACTGTTTCAGTTACTGTTTCTACTGCTGGAGTTTCAGTTGCTGTTTCAGTTGCTGTTTCAGTTGCTCCACCGCAAGCAGCGAAGAAACCTGCTACTGCTAATACTAACAATGCTTTTTTCATTTCTTTTACGTTTTTAATTATTGATAATTCTATGTTTTAACTTTGCAAAATTACAACTTAATTTCAAATAAGGTAGTTTTTTGTTTAAAAACTTGTTAGTAAAAAAAATAAACCATTGATTTTCAATAAGAAAAATTAACACTTATTTTACTAATTTTTCTTCTAATTTTCTCATTTTGCTGTTTCTTGGCATATACTCTCTTGCTTTTTTAATAGTTTCTATTGCTTCTTGGTCTTTTTTCAACCTTTGCAAAATAACTATCTTATCTTCCCAAGCCAATGGTTCTAATTGATATTTTTCTAAGTAGGTGTTAATTAAATCTAACTGCTTTTGACTATCTCCTTTCTTTCCTGCAATGCTTACAAGCACACGAACAGGCGAATAACACAAAGGTTTCATATCTATACATCTTTGTGCCCAATATGCTGCACTATCACTTTTGTTTTCCATCTTATTATAATAGTTTGCCAATCTATACTCCCTTAAACTATAATAAGGATTGGAATTGTCTTCTAATAGAATATCTATTGCTTTGCGATAGTTTCCTGCTGTTGCAAAGCGTTCTGCTGTATTTACTGCAATAGGTTTTGTGCTTTCATCTATGTTTGGCAAAAACGGCATTTTGTTTAGCCAATCCTCTGGTGTGTATTTTATTGTTGTGTCACCATTGTGTTGATGTATTCTCTTTTTTTGAAGGATTGAGGATTGACAATGCAAGGCTTCTATACTAAAACAACCTATTAAAACAAGGCTTATAAAAATTAAAACGCCTTTTGGGAGTGGTTTTTTCTTTGTTTTGTTGTGGCGGATGTGGTTGCTAACTAAAATTGCGACTGCAAGAACTAAATAAATCTGACAATCGGCTCTTTCTAATGGAAAATTAAACAAAGCATCGTTTGCGTATGTTAAAAGAAGGCTTAGAGCTACTAAGGCTAAAAGGCGATGTTGCAAATGTGAATAGCGAAACATTTGTTTTAAAGCCATAATTACAAAAACTAAATAGGTAGAAACATAAAGTAAGAGCCCAAAAATTCCAAGTTCAGAGAACATTTCCAAAAAGTCATTGTGTGCATGATCCGACACAACGTAATCATGTTTTTTTGCACACTCCACTTTCATGATTGCTAACTTATGATTCCCTACTCCATATCCTATAAGAGGTGATTGTTTTATGATTTCGCTTGTGTTTTTCCAAATCAAAAGCCTACCTTTACTATTTCCTTCTGCAATAGAGGTTACTCTCGCCCCTATGGAATAGTTATTTGTTTTGATTTTTGAATAATGGTTGAAATTATATTTAAGAAAACTATCTCCTAAAACAAATCCTGCAACGCCAATAAGACAAATCAGCAAATAAAGTCTTGAATGTTTGAAAATAATTGATAGTTTTCGGCTTTTGATTTTGTAGAATATTCCATAAAATCCTAAGAGTGCTAATTGCAAGAATAAGCCTATGAAACTTGAGCGTGTGGAAAGAATTACCAAACAAAAACTTACTGCAAAGATTAGAAACAAAGAATAATAGCGAATAAACTTTTTAAAACGTAAAAAGGCATAATAAAGAAATGGTAGTTTAAACAGCAGGGCTACTGCAAAGATATTTTTATTTCCGTAAAAGCCATTTAGTTTTAAGTTATTGCGTTGTGAAATGTGAACATCGAAAACATAGTAGCATATAATACAAGAAAGCACGTTTATTGTGGCTATGATAAGTGTACAAATGATTAGATTTTTCATTGCGTGATTATCTTTTAGCATAAAGCCTATTAAGATAATCATTGCTAATAAAATAAGTATCCAACGATTCCAAACCGCAAAGCCTTCTATGGGATTGATTGCCCAAGTAATAGAAACACCCATATATACAATAAGTAAAAGCCATATTGGAATGAGAGGATTTTTTGTAAAGATAGAAGATGATAAGATTTCTTTCTTTTTCCAAAAACTATAATAAACTACAACTCCTATTGCAACAATATCGAACAATGATATCAAAAAATGTCGCAAAGAAGTGCTATCTAAGACCAAAATTGGTGGAAACATCTGTAAACAAATAAAGAAACACAATAGTATTCTTATCCATTTTTTCATATTACCAGTCTTTTGCATAAGCCTATCCTTCATTTTGAAAATACAAAGATACAATAATTATTTTTTTTCTTTGTTTTAGGAAAATATTTCTTTGTTTTATTTTCTTTTTTCTTTGCTTTATTTTCTTTTTTCTTAGTATTTTTGTGCTATTAAATTAAAAACAATGAAAAACGTATTAGTTACAGGAGCCGAAGGACAACTTGGTTTATCGCTAAAAAAGATTGCGAGCAATTTTTCTGAGTATAATTTTATCTACACCGACAAAGACAACTTGGATATTTGCAATCAAAATGAGTTAAAGGCTTTTTTTGAAAACAATTCTTTATATTGTGTTCTGCATTTTGCGGCTTACACTGCTGTTGATAAAGCCGAAGAAGAACAAGCCTTAGCAGAAGAAATTAACTCTAAGGCTACTTTAAACATTGCAAAACTTTGTGCCGAGCATAAAACAAAACTTATCTATATTTCAACAGATTATGTTTTTGATGGAAAGGATTGCAAACCTCACTCTACACAAGAGACTACGAATCCTTTATCTGTTTATGGCAAAACCAAACTTAAAGGAGAAGAAAACTGCTTAGCAAATAACCCATTGACCTTTATAATTAGAACAAGTTGGCTTTATAGTGAATTTAAGTCTAATTTTGTCAAAACAATGATTAACCTCTCTCAAACAAAAGAGGAATTAAACGTAATATATGACCAAGTTGGAAGCCCAACATACGCAAGAGATTTAGCCGATTTTGCAGTTAGAGCAATAGAACATATAAACTCTAAAAAGATTCTTCATTATAGCAATCACGGAGTTTGTTCATGGTATGATTTTGCAAGAAAAGCAATAGAATTATGGGGAGAAAGAACAATAAAAATAAATCCTATTCTAACAAGTCAATACCCTACACTTGCAACTCGTCCAAAATTCAGCGTTTTTGACAAAAGTGAATCAGAAAAATTATTAAACACAACAATACCTCATTGGGAAGATAGTTTAAAAGATTGTATAAAAGAACTAAAAGCACAATAAAAATGAAAAAAATCTTAATACTATTATTAGTAATCGCAGGATTTACCTCGTGTAAAGTAGCAAAACAAGACTTAGTAATTGAAACACAAAAACCAATCAAAGAAAAGCCAAAAGGAAAGCATAAAGTAAGCGATTTAAGAGCCTATTGCTTAGATTGGTTAGGCACACCACATCGCATGGGTGGCACAACAAAACAAGGAGTTGATTGTTCGGGATTTGTTTGCAATGTTTACAAAGAAATATACGGCATATCCTTACCTCGAAGAAGTCAAGACATGGCAAAAGTCTGCAAAACAATAAAGGATAAAAATGATTTAAAAGAAGGAGACCTTGTTTTCTTTAACAATAAAAAAGGAGGAACAATAAATCACGTAGGTATCTTTTTGGATAAAGACAAATTTATCCACACCTCTTCTTCAAAGGGTGTAACAATTGGAAGATTTTCCGAAACATATTGGGCAGAACGTTTTCGCTGTGGAGGACGTCACCCCGAGAAAAAATAACTTAACTCTCGTTTTCTAAGTCTTTAATTTTTTCTCTCAACAAATCGGCAATTTCTTCATCACCTTGCTCTTCTACCTCTTTCAATAAGAGTTGTAATTCTTCTATTGTCCAATCTTCTTCTTCGGGGGATTGGTTGCAAATCATATTTGGAGAAGTTATTTCAAAACCCACATCATTCAACACATTTTCTTCTACAAAAATTGGCAAAGATAGTCTTACCGAAAGGTTGAAAGCATCGGAGCAACGTGAGTCAAAAACAATTTTTTCTCCATTTTTCTCGCAACAAATATCAACATAAAATATTCCATCTATAAACTCTCTTATTTTTATACACTCTGGTTTAATCTCCGAGCAAGAAAGAATATTACAAAGCAAATCAAAAGTTAAAGGTCTGTTTGCTTCAATTTTATCAATACTTAATGCAAGATGTTGTCCCTCATATTCGCTAATAGGAATAGACAAAGCCCTCTTGCCATTCTTTTCTATCAACAACACATCGTAATAATTATCGATTGCAGAAGTTGTTATAGACATCAATTCTACTAAAACCGTCATATAAACACTTAATATTTCGTATTTTATTATAACGTATTTTTAAAAAAAATGTTTAAAAAAAATATTTTTTTCTTAATCTTAGATTTTTTTTGTTTTTATTTGTATTTTTGCCAACTCTAAAAGAACAAAATTAAATAAAAACATAAAACCATGAAAAAAAGAATTGCTTTAAGCTTAGTCGCCTTCCTGCCTACTCTCTTACAGGCAAGCGAGGCAGATTTAAAGGTCCCATTGGAAATTCATGAATTTGGAATATTACATTGGGGCTTTTTTATTTCTATTCTTGGGATAATTTTTGGGATTTACCAATTCCTGAAAATAAAAAAACTCCCTGCCCACAAAAGTATGCTTGATATAGCACACGTTATTTACAAAACTTGTTCAACTTACTTAAAACAACAAGCGAAGTTCCTTACGATTTTATTTGTTTTTGTAGGTTTGGCTGTTAGTCTTTACTTCGGATTTCTTGCAAAAGGAGAAAATGGAGAAAGTTTTGGTATTGGAGCAGTACTTCTAATACTTCTTTGGACAGTATTTGGTATTTTAGGTTCATACATAGTTGCAAAATACGGCATACGTATAAACACTTATGCTAATTCAAGAATGGCGTTTGCTTCTTTAAAACGTAATCCTCTAAACCTTTTAAATATTCCTTTAAGTGCTGGAATGAGTATTGGAGTTGTTTTAATTTGTGTAGAACTTCTTTTAATGCTTGTAATTTTACTTCTAATGCCTGCTCATCTTGCAGGAGCTTGTTTTATAGGTTTTGCTATCGGAGAAAGTTTAGGAGCATCGGCTTTAAGAATTGCAGGAGGTATTTTCACAAAGATTGCAGATATTGCATCAGATTTAATGAAGGTTGTTTTCAAAATTGGAGAAGATGATCCAAGAAACCCAGGTGTTATTGCAGACTGTACAGGTGATAATGCAGGAGACTCAGTTGGACCAACAGCAGATGGATTTGAAACATACGGTGTAACAGGTGTTGCTTTGGTTTCTTTTATCCTTTTAGCTATTGGAGATGTTGATATTCAAAAAGACCTTTTGGTTTGGATATTTACAATGAGAATTCTTGGCGTTGTTACTTCTATTATCGCTTATTATATAAATAAAGGTTTAAGTCAAGCTCTTTATGGAAAGAAAGATGATTTGGATTTTGAGGCTCCTTTAACTAACTTAGTATGGATTTCATCTATCCTTTCTATTATAGGAACTTTTGTTACTTCTTACTTACTTATTGGAAATCTTGGCACAAGCGGAAATCTATGGTGGATACTTTCTACTATTATTTCTTGCGGAACTCTTGGTGCTGCTTTGATTCCAGAAATTACAAAGATATTTACTTCTCCTAAATCTACACACGTAAAAGAGGTTGTAAAGGCTTCTGAACAGGGAGGTGCATCTTTGAATATTTTATCTGGATTTGTCTCTGGTAACTTTTCGGGATTTTGGACTGGTTTAATCTTTGTGATACTTATGTTTATCGCTTACATCTGTTCTCCTAACTTAGGTGAAATCGGAATGGTTTATCCTTCTATTTTTGCTTTCGGTCTTGTGGCTTTTGGTATGCTTGGCATGGGACCTGTAACGATTGCGGTCGATAGTTATGGACCTGTAACCGATAATGCTCAATCTGTTTACGAGTTATCTTTGATTGAAGAACATGAAAACATAGATAAAGAAATTGAAAACGACTTTGGGTTTAAACCAGATTGGGAAAAATCAAAATATTATCTTGAAGCAAATGACGGAGCAGGTAATACATTTAAAGCAACTGCAAAACCTGTTTTGATTGGTACTGCTGTTGTAGGTGCAACTACAATGATATTCTCTTTGATTCTTGTTATTCAAAAATCTCTTGGCGTTGAACCGGGTACTTTGCTTAACTTATTAAATCCTTATACTATTTTAGGTTTCATTCTTGGTGGTGCGGTGATTTATTGGTTTACAGGAGCAAGTACACAAGCTGTTACAACAGGTGCTTATCGTGCTGTGGAATACATTAAACGTAATATAAAACTTGATGTTAATGCTCCTAAAAAAGCAGATGAACAATCTTCTGTTGAAGTTGTAAAAATATGTACTCTTTACGCTCAAAGAGGTATGTATAATATCTTTATAGCAATTTTCTGCTTTGCATTAGGAATTGCATGTCTATCTTCACCTGCTTCAATCGGCGGAAACAATGCGGTTTCTTTATTTGTTAGTTATTTACTTTCTATTGCGTTGTTTGGATTGTTCCAAGCCGTATTTATGGCTAATGCAGGAGGAAGCTGGGATAATGCAAAAAAAATAGTAGAAGTAGACATGAAAGAAAAAGGCTCTGCTTTACACGATGCTTCTGTTGTTGGAGATACTGTTGGAGACCCTTTCAAAGACACATCTTCTGTTGCTCTTAACCCAATTATTAAGTTCACAACTTTATTTGGTCTTTTAGCAATGGAAATAGCAATAAGCGAATCGTTTAAGAATATTGCACCTTATGTAGGTATTGCATTCTTTGTTTTAGCTTGCTATTTTGTGTATCGTTCATTCTATAAAATGACAATTGATAAAAAATAAATGATATGCTTAGTTTAATAGATACTCTTTTTGAAAGAAATAATTTAACAAATGAGGATTTTAAAAAAATAATTGATTGTGAAAAAAATTCTATTCAAGAGGAGTATCTTTTTAAACAAGCAGATAAAAAACGCAGACAAATATACGGAAATGAAATCTACATACGTGGACTTATTGAAATAAGTAATTATTGTAAAAATAATTGTTTGTACTGCGGAATTAGATGTAGTAATCCTAATGTTGAAAGATATCGCCTAAGCCAAAGAAATATTTTAGATTGTGTTTCTTATGGTTATTCTTTAGGATTTAGAACTTTTGTAATGCAAGGTGGAGAAGATTTACACTTTTCTGATAAAGAAATTTGTGAAATTGTATCTCAAATCAAGAAATCTTATCCCGATTGTGCTGTTACCCTATCAATAGGCGAAAAAAATAAACAAACTTATCAAGATTTTTTCAATGCAGGAGCTGATCGTTATCTTCTAAGACACGAAACAGCAACCGAAGAACATTACAAAAAACTTCACCCCGCAGCAATGAAGTTAGAGAAAAGAAAACAATGCTTATTTGACTTAAAAGAAATAGGTTTTCAAGTTGGATCTGGCTTTATGGTGGGCTCTCCTTTTCAAACAACAGAAAATATCATTGAAGATTTAAGATTTTTACAAGAATTGCAACCAGATATGATTGGAATAGGTCCTTTTATTCCTCATATTGACACTCCTTTCAAAGATAAAGCGCAAGGAGATTTACACAAAACTCTTCGCTTAGTAGCAATTCTTCGTTTAATGTTCCCTTATTCTCTTATTCCTTCTACAACTGCACTTGGTTCTATTGCAGAAAACGGCAGAGAATTAGGACTTCAAGTTGGTGCAAATGTAGTTATGCCAAATCTTTCGCCAACAGATGTCAGAAAACTCTATAATTTATACAACAATAAAGCATTTGTAGGCAAAGAAGCTGTTGAAGGCTTAGAAGAATTAAAAAATCAAGTAAATTCCTTAGGTTATAAAATTGTTGTAAGCAGAGGAGACGCTATTGGAAACGGTAAGTAATCGTTCCTTTTTGTAACTCTGGTGCATTTTGATTAGCTGCAAATTTACATTTCATCGCAGCTTGCTCACATATTCTATAAAGATTTGCATCGGAAATAGTAGTTGGCTTTACTCCCGCTTTGGCTTTAACCACATTTCCTTCTTTATCTACATATATTTCTACGACAATTTGTCCTGTTTTTGTAGTTGAACGTGTTGGAGGCACAAGTTCTTTTGAACCTCTACCACCTAAATTAAACGAAACGCCTTTTCCATCGCCATTTCCGCCTGCTCCACTTCCGCTTCCCTCTGAAATTCCTTGCGAACTACCGTTTCCTTTCTTTACTTTACCTTTTGAGAACAAGGCATTTTGATTTATCGCTGGCTCAGCAGGTTTTTCCTTATCTTTTTTAGGAGTTACGGCTTCATTTCTCTTGCTTGATATTGGTGCTTCTTCGGTATCTTGATTTACAATATTTTCCTTAGTGTCATCAGAAGCCACATTATTTGACACATCTTCTCCTCCCTCAGATGCATTGTCAAAATCATTTCCTATATCCGATAATTCCTCAGCATTCATCTCTACTCCCAGCTCCGGAGGTGGCGGATCAGGGTATGGTAAGGCAACAATAAACAACACACCTGCTCCCATCAGAGATACAAACAGCGTGATAATCGCACTAATAAGTCTTCTTCTATTTTCTTCGTTCATTATTTAGTTGCCTCTGTTGCTAAAATAACTTTGTGTTTTTTGCCTTGTTGAGCATTAACTTTATTTACTGCATCTATAACAGTAACTACATATTGCACTGGAACGGTTTTATCCGAATGAAGTTTGACTGTTCCGTCTGTTACCTCTTTTAAAAATCCGCCTATTACTTGCGACAATTCTTCTTCACTTGTTTCTATATTTTCCACATAGAATTTATAGTTTGAATCTATAGAAACAACCACATTTTGCTTTGCTAATGTTTGTCCACTTGTACTTTGTGGCAACAATAACTTAATTGCATTCGGACTGATAAGGGTTGATGTTAGCATAAAGAAGATTAGCAACAAAAACACCAAATCTGACATTGATGAAGAATTAAAATTAGGATCTATTTTATTTCTTGTTTGAATCATAACAAAGAAAGATTTTTTATTTTGCAGGTTCGTGCAAAAGATCCATAAATTCCATTGTTCTTGCTTCCAATATAAAAATTACTTTATTTATTTGTCCGACAAGAATACTATATAAAAAGTTTGCTATAATACCGACAATCAAACCTCCAACAGTGGTTACCATTGCCTCATAAATACCTCCTGAAAGCAATTGAATATCTATGTTATTTCCTGCTGTACTCATATCAAAGAAAGCTTTAACCATACCTGTCACAGTACCAAGAAATCCTAATGAAGGTCCTATTGCAGCTATTGTTCCTACCATTGACACTCCGCTTTCTAATTGTGCAACTTCCAATTTACCAACATTTTCTATTGCTTGATTGATATCGTTTAATGGTCTGCCCAATCGAGAAAGTCCTTTATCAACCATTCGACCTATTGGAGTTGGATTGTTTCGTGTAAGATTCTTTGCTCCCTCCAAATCACCACTATGAATACAATTCTTTACATTTTCCATAAAGAAAGTATCTTCTTTTAATGCTTTTCTAAGGGCTAAAAATCTTTCAACAAAGATATAAATGGCTACTATTAACAAAATAGCCAATACTATCATAATCCAACCACCCTTGACTGCTAATTCAAAAATATTTAGTTCAGCCTGAGTTGAGGCTACTTCAGAAACAACTTCTGTTGCAGTTTGTGATATTTGTAAAAATATACTTGATAACATTGAAACTTATTTTTTTATTATTTAACTACTATTTTTCTTGTTTGAATTCCTTTTTCAGTGTAAATGTTAACGAAGAAAATTCCTTTTTTATTTTCAAAGTCAAAATCTTCTGGTAATTTATTTGAAAAATATACTATTTCACCTAAAACATTTAGTATTTCTATTTTTTCTACTCTAAGATTATTTGCTTTAAATGATATTTTTCCATTTGTTGGATTAGGATAAATATCAACATTTTCCAAAATTTCAGCATCCTCTATACCTTGTTGAATTGTATTAAACACTAATTCATCACTCCAAGAACTCACCTCTCCATCTGCACACACTGCCCTAACCTTCATTTTATACTCAGTTTGAGGTGTAAGTCCTATAGGAGAGAAAATAGGGGTATTATATATAATTACACCTGTATTTGGTAGTGTTTGGTTGCTTTGAGCAAAAATAACCTCCCACCTATCTTGGCTCATACTTCCAGGATTCCAAGTAATTTTCACAGAAGAGTGTTGAACTTCTGTTGTACGCACTCCATTAACATTTGCACATAATGGTGGAAGTGTTACAAAATTACGCATTTGACTCCATTCGCTATATAGATTTCCGCATATCGCTCTTACGTAAACAGAATATGAACGTCCACCTTCTAAACCTGTAACAACGTATGTAGTGTCATTTGTTACATACATCGCAGCTTGGTCATCGGGTTGCCCAACTATTCCACACTTTATTTGCCATTGGCTTTGTCCTAATCCTGGATTAAAATCTATTTTCGCCTCTGTAATTCCTATTTCTGAAACATTGGTATTTGTTGGCACAGATTGACAAGCATGAGCAGTTGTAAAAGATATCTCATCTGTATAAATAGTATCTGTAACCGCCGAACCATATTTTATAATTGCAAAAGCTCTCACATAATATGTTACTCCCGAAGTTAGCCCCGTTACTTCCTTTGTCATAGGGAAAGGAATAGAACTTGCATTCACTGTTCCAGAAACAGTAAGTTTTGTTCCTGTGTTACAATCTGGGTTTGGAGTTGTAGAATACACAAAACCCTTACTTGTAAACGAAGTTGCATCTCCTTTTTCAGTTATTGTAGCATTTAATGTTGCTGTAAACAAAGTAATATCTGAAGCAGTTGGACTTGTCACTTGAGGAGGTTCTGCCATAGGTGTTGTAAACGAAAGAATATTGCTTGAATATACCGTATCGGCAGGGCCTGTTTTTGTTGCGTATGTTCTAACGTAATAAGTAGTATTAGGAGCTAATCCCGTAACTGTTGAGGTAAAAGGAGCAACTGTTGAACCTGTTTTTTGTTTTAAAGTAGCCCCATTTGCTTTTGTTGGAGTTGGATTTGTACCATAAATAAATCCTTTTTTAGCAACTGTCCAACCACCAGTAGATGTGTAATCTGCTGCAAGATCTGCTGAATTGTAAGCAGTAGCTGTTGCACTTGTCATCGTCATTACAGGTTGTGCGTTAATTTGTTTTAAACCAACGCATACGAATAACAATCCTATCAATAAATATTGTAATTTTTTCATAACTATACCTAATATTACACAAAATTATCTGCAAATATACAAAAAAAACATAGAGAACCAATATTTTACTCGCTTTTTTTAACATTCTATGTATTTTATTTATTTTTTGTACATTTGCAAAAAAATTAAAAACTCAAAATTATGCAAAAATTTATCAAAATTTTCGTCTTTGTGTTTGCAATCTTTACACTGTCATTTGCATATTCACAAAGCAAACCCATTGAAATAAACAAACAAGACTTTTTAACAAAAGTTGCAGATTATGAAAAATCACCAGAAAAATGGGTTTCATTAGCAGAAAAACCAATCATAGTGGATTTTTACGCAAATTGGTGCAAACCATGCAAAATGATTTCTCCAATTTTAGATAAGTTAGCAGAGAAATATGCCGATAAAATCATTGTTTACAAAGTAAACGTAGACAAAGAAAAAGTTTTAGCAAACGAAATTGGCATAAAAAGTATTCCGACCTTGATTTTTGTTCCTAAAAACGGCGAACCACAAATAATGATTGGAGCAAAAAGCGAAGAAGAACTTGACAAATTCATTCAAGAATTTCTTTTAAAATAAGCTATTCTTTGTTTTTAAAAAAATAAGTCTTTGAAATAATTTTTTAATTCAAAGACTTATTTTTTTATTTCTTTGTTTTATTCGAAGAAAACTAAGAGTTTTTCGGGTATGGGTATTAGTTTTTCTTCGTAAATCTCTGCAAGGGTATAGATATTTCGCAGTTGTAATATTATATTTTCTATCTCTTGATGATAATATTCAGGATTTTCTGTCATTTTTTCAAATTGTCGTAGAGTAATTTGCAAGTATTGGTTTATCATTGTAAAGTATTCATCGGCAAGGGTAATTCGTATGTGTTCTAATCCCCAGTCTTGGCTTTGTAATAGCAAACGATACCAAGTGTTTTCTAATTTTTGTATTTGTATTCTGTCTTGTGCTTGTTGTGAGGTATTGAGAGAAAAATATTGTTGCATAATTTGAGAGAATTGTTGTGTGGAGAGTTTTATGTATTCTTCGGATTTCTCATCTCTTCCCAACAGAGAATAAATTATTGCTAAATCTGCTGTTGCCTCAGGATAGTAATGCAAGGTGAATGGTAGATTTTCCGACAATAAGTTACAAACAACAAGTGATTTGTCTGCTTTATTTTTTTGTAATAGTTTATATGCTAAACATATTGAATTATCATAGAATTGTTTTACTATATCTCGTTCTATTTCGTTGTAGTAAACGTTTGGTTTGTCAAAGTTTTTCCATTGGAATTTATGTATAAAATTCTCATACATTTTGTCTTCGTTTATTTCTCCTGCTTTTAGGGCAATTATTTCTTGGTTTTCGATTGGTTTTCCTTCTAATTTATAGGCAAATCCTTCTAATCTAAGATAGTTTTCTAAACCAAAAAAATCGTCAATAGAATATGAAGAAAAATAAATAGGACGTTTCTCAATGTTTGTTGCAATTATATCGAGTGCAACAAAGGTTGATTTACCTATTTCAAAGGCATTGTATTGCCAATGAATTGAATCATCGTCTTTTTTAAGATAGTATTTATTTGTGTTAAGAATATGCAAAGTCGTTCCAAAGAGTGTATCGGTATTAGCATAGGAGTCTTTTATTACTTTTGCTAAATGTTCTCTTTCAAAACTTGGATAGATTTGATTATAGGTGTATTGATTTTCATATTGCTTTGCTGTGAGCGATGTTTGTATTGGATTAGACTCATATTGTGCTTGATAGAGTTGTTTTATATTTGAATCATCGTTCAATAATTGAAGATTGATTACTCGAATATCTCTACGAATGCCTTCAACGTTTTGAATATACCAAAGAGGGAAGGTATCGTTGTCGCCATTGACAAAAAGAATAGCATTTTTATCGCAACTTTCAAGCATAGATATTGCAAAGTTTCTTGCGGTATATTGTCCTGCGTGATTGTGATCATTAAAGTTTTCAATGCCTACATAAATTGGCAAAGCAAAGAAAAGTGGGGTTATATAGATTGGGCGTCTTAGTTTGATAATATCGGCTATTGTTTGGGAGATTGAAAATATTCCTATAACTAACCAAAGGCTTAACGAGGCAAAAGAGAGTAAAAAGACATAATCTCTTTCTCTTGGTTGATACGCCGCTTGATTAAGATAAAGAACAAGGGCTATGGACGAAAAGAAAAAGAGTATTAAATTGACAAGAAAATATTTTGAGTCTTTGTTTAAATGATAAAACAATCCTATTATTACTAATAAAAGCGGTATTGCATAATATAGATTATGTCCCTTTTGTGCCTGAGGATTGAGAGTTTGAGAGTTTATACTCATTTTATCCTCTATGTATTTTATTCCCGTAGTCCATTGCGAGTTTTTATAGTCTCCGTATCCTTGAACATCGTTTACTTTGCCCGAAAAGTTATTTAGCAAATAACGAAAATACATATAATTGAGTTGATAAGAGAAAAAGAATTGTAGATTCTGCTTAAAGGAAGGTTTTACTCTTTCCTCCGAATTGATAATTATTGTTTCTTCGGGCTGTCCTACCCATTCTATGTAACCACTTTCATAAGAAATGTTTTCATAATTCCACATTCTTGGGAAAAATGTTTTTTGTTCTTTTGCAAATATTGGTTTTAGTTGTCCATTTTTTGTTATTTCAAATCTTTCTGGTGGAAGGGCTGTGAAATATTGACCATAAATAAGTGGAGCCTTAGTGAAATTTTCTCTATTATAATAATTTTTAAATTGATTTACATCTTTTGGATTGTATTGATTAAGAGGTACTCCTGCATTTGCTCGTATTGGCACAATTAGATATACACTCAATCCTATGATAAGAAATATCAGTCCTAAAATTGTATAGAATAAAATTGGTTTTGATTTTCTAACGGATATAAAAATTAAAAAGGCAAGAGTAAGTGTAAAGATTATAACTTTAAGTATTGCATACTCTGATAATATCCATATTAAAAATATTGGTAATAGAAATTGTATAAGAACAATTAGCAGTAAGGATATAAATAGATAAAGTATTGCTCCTTTGAAAGTAGTTTTCCTTTTATCGAAATAGACAATCAAACACATAGCGGGTAAAGAGAGTAGAGTGAGTTGATGAACGCAAAGAGAAAGTCCTAAAAGTAGGCATATCAATATGAGATAATTTACTCTGTGAGTTTGAGTCCATTTGATTGTCAAGAATATTGATAGCAGGCTTAGCAAGAGTGATAATGGGTAAACGTCTGTTTCATTTGCACAAAACCATTGTGAATCTAAGACTGCAAAGGTTAATGCTCCTATTATTGAAGAGGTAATAATTCCGGGATACATTTGAGAGAAACGAGATAAAACGTAAACGCAAATATGGTAAAGCATCATTACGCTCAATCCGCTAAATAATGGAGATAAATAAGTGATTGGAACTATTGAACCTAAGAGTTGAAAAAATGGTGCTCCTGGTGGATGAGATATTTGAAGAGTGGCGGAAGTTGTAGCAAACTCTGCACCGTCCCAAAACGAAATTGTGGGATATTGGGTGAGGGTATAAAGCAGTGTTGTTAGGATTGCTATTATCCAGCCGATAAGGTTTACGGCTTTTTTATGTTGCATTATCTACCAGTTTACAAATGATTTATTGAATATATCTTCTATTAACTCTTCACTGATTTCGTTTATGAGACTTTCTTCTACTTCTGAAAGAGAGAAGTTACTATCATAATCGCGATAACGTGAGAATTGGGTTTGATAGTTCTCTTTTGGATTTTTGTTGTTTACGAAATTTACTCTTACACTTATGGTTAAACGGTTTTTTGCTGCTCTATCGTTAGCTCCTATTGAGGTTGGAGTAATACTATATCCTGTAATTGTTCCTTTGAAACTGACATCTGCATTGGCATTTACTTGTTGCAGTGAGGTTGAGGAGTTGATTTTGTTTACTAAATCGTTAGTTAAGTCGGAGGCAAGTGTGGCTTGCACTATACTTGCTCGGTTTTGAAAAGCTTCTACGCTATATGTGCGCACCTCAGGGGCGATAGACGCTCCTGTAAATGAGTATCCTCCTACGCAACTTACAAGAGTGCCTATCAATCCTAAGAATAGTATTTTTTTATAAAACTTCATTATTCTATTTTACAACTAATTTTGCTGTTTTTTCTCCGTTTACTCTTACGAAATAAATGCCTTTTTGTTCTATTTCTATAAGAGAATTAGGTGCGTAGTTGTTTATTTCTTTTACTACTTGTCCTAATGGATTTACTATTTGGATATGTGAGTTGTTTTCACAGTTTATTCTTACTTTTCCATTTGCTGGGTTAGGATAAACTGTGATTACGTTTGTTTTTTCGACATTTTCTAATGATGAAGAGTAATTTATCATCATATCATCTAAGTATAATTCTGGGAAATTAGTTATTCGTGTTTCTTCACAACCAACTATTGCAATGTAAACTATTTCATTTGCTGGATATTCTGTTAAATAATATATTGGCATTTCAAATTGTTGAAATTCTCCTGTTTTTGCAAGCACATCATCGCTATAAAATGCTCCCATTCCTACGATTGTTCTTTGCCCTTCTACTTCTCCAAACATCAAAGCCATCATTTCAAAGTAGTCGTAAGTTGTTTCGGTTTCTGGTTGATAGTTAAATTTATAGTAACCACTTACACTTGTTGGTTGATTATCTTCTTCTATTTGTTCACCTCCTGTTATAACATTTGTTAATAGATTCATATAATCTTCTTCTGTAAGTTCAGAACCTGCACTTGACATAAACTGCATCAAAACTTCTATATTAAAATTACCATTTGTTAAAAATCCAGGATATGCTACTGAATCAATTTGCATAATTGCTGCAATAGTTGCATCTAACACTTTTGGTGCAATTTTAACTGAATAATCTCCTGTGTGGGCATCTGTTGATTGCTCCATTGTGCAAAGGTTAAATCCCATAAATCCTAATGTTGACCAACCTTGTGGCGTATTTGCTGCCCATGTTTCAAAACTTGGATTGGTAAATTGTTGTGCTTTTGCTGTAAAACACATTAGCGATACTGCTAATACTAAAAATAATTTTTTCATTGTTGCTTAATTTTTAATTATTACTTCTATTTGTTCTCTACTTATTTTGTTATTGATTGTTGCTTTACCTATTTCTTCTAACAAAACAAAGTTGTATTGATTATTTATTGTTTTTTTGTCGCTATTCATATAATTAAATAGATCTTGAACATTGTCTATTTTTTGTAGTTTATAGTATTGTGCGAGGTGTTGTTTTATTTTATTAGTCGTTTGTTTTGATAAATTATTACATAAGTCAAGTGTGTAATATATTCCGCTTGCTACGGCTTCGCCATGCAATAAATCCTCGCCTTTTCTGATTGCTATACTTTCTAAGGCATGGCCTATTGTGTGTCCGAAATTAAGTATATGTCGGTAATTCTTATCAAAAGGATCTTGCTTTACTATGTTTTGTTTTAATTTTATGCAGTCTTGAATAAAGATTTGATTGTTTCCTATTTCCAAAGGTGTATTGTGAATCATTTTTTCAAATAATTCACAGTCGCAAACAAGGGCAATCTTCAACATTTCTGCAACTCCATTAAGAATTTGTCTTTCAGAAAGAGTTTCTAAGAAGACAGGCTCTATGCAGACTGTGGTTTTTTTTAAGAAACAGCCTATTTGATTTTTTACTTCTCCAAAGTTGATTGCACATTTTCCTCCAATTGAGGCATCAATCATTGCTAAAAGTGTTGTAGGGACAAGATAAGTATCTATACCTCTTTTATAGGTTACTCCAATGAAAGATGCCATATCGGTAATCATTCCTCCACCTAAGGCAATAAGTTGAGTGCTTACATCAGAGGCCTGTTCTATTAGGGTTTGTATGATATTTGTATAGGTTTCTAATGTTTTGTTTTCTTCACCTGGTTCTATTTCTATAATTTGTGCATCACATAAACTATCTACTTCACTTATCAGAGTCGCAAGACAATTATCGTATGTATTAGAGTCTAATATTATTATTTTTTGAGATTGTTTCCTTCTCCTTAAAATATTATTTAATCCTGAGAAGTCTATTAACTTTTCCATTATTGTCCATATTTTGTTAGAAACTGAATACGCATTAGCCTTACTTCTTCTCTTGTGTATTCATCTTCGCCAAGTTCTTCAAGTACCTCATCAATATCATCTGTTTCCATCTCTCTTAGCACGTCATTTATTTCATCTTGACGATATGAATCTATGTAATCATCTATGCAATAGCTCAAATCTATTTTTGTACCTGAGGATACTATGCTTTCTATTTCGGTTAACAATTCATCTAACTCCATATTTTTTGATAGTGCAATATCTTCTAACGGCAGTTTTTTGTCAATGCTTCTGATAATAAAGTATTTTAATCCCGAAGACTTGTTTATCAACGATTTTATCACCAAATCCTGTGGACGTGTAATATCTTTTGCCTCTACGTATGCTTTTATTGCTTCAAGAAATTCATTCCCATATTTTTTTGCTTTTGATGCGCCTACTCCTATTATATTTTTCAATTCTTCTTCTTTAATAGGGTATTGTATACACATATCCACCAACGACCTATCTTCAAATATTACATATGGAGGTAGTTTTTCTTTTTCTGCTATTTTCTTTCTTATGCTTTTTAGAAGATTATATAGTTCTGGATCTGTGGTAGATTCGGCAGAAGAAATAGGAACAAAATCTTCTGCAAACTCATCTTCATTTGCCGAAAAATCTCTATCGTAAGCAACCTTAATAGAATATGGCTTTTCTTTATATTCAAGTCCCTTTTGCGTTAGTTTCAATTCTCCATAACGTTCAATGTCCTTTCTCAAAAAGTCATTTAAAACACATACCTTTGAAACCGCCTTCCAAAATGTTGCAGGTTTTTCTTTACCTATTCCAAAACATTCCATTTTGTGATGACGATTTGTTTTAATGTTAGGAGTTAATTCTCCCATTACAACATCTATTAAATAGTTTGATTTGAATTGTTGTTTTGTTTGCTCAACCACCTCTAAAAAATCAACTATTTCTTCTTTTGCATCTACTTGTGGTTTTGGGTGTAAGCAATTATCACAATTTCCACAATTATCCTCCAAATAATCTTCTCCAAAATATTTTAGCAAAAGTTTTCTACGACATTGCGATGTTTCTGCGTATGATACTGTTTCGTCTATTAGTTGCTGAGTTATTTCTCGCTCTGAAACAGGCTTATCATTAAGGAACTTTTCTAATTTTTCCATATCCCTTTCTGAATAAAAGGCAATACACTGTCCCTCTCCCTCATCTCTTCCTGCACGTCCTGTTTCTTGATAATAGCCCTCCAAACTCTTAGGCATATCATAATGAATCACATACCTTACATCAGGTTTATCAATTCCCATTCCAAAAGCTATTGTAGCAACTATTACATCAATATCTTCTTTTATGAACATATCTTGATTTGCCGCCCTAACAGAAGAATCCAAACCTGCATGATAAGGCAATGCTTTTATACCATTTATTACCAGAGTTTCAGTCAGTTCCTCTACTTTTTTTCTACTCAAACAATAAATAATACCACTTTTACCCTTATTTTGATTTATAAATTTTATGATTTCCTTATTTAAAAGTTTCTCATCTTTTGGTTTAAGTCTTATCTCATAATAAAGGTTTGTTCTATTAAAACTACTTATGAAGATTTTAGCATCATTCATCTCCAAAGTCTTCAAAATATCTTGTTGTACTTTTGGAGTAGCTGTTGCAGTTAGTGCAATCACAGGCACCTCTGCTCCTATCATATCAATAATTGGACGTATTCTTCTATATTCAGGACGAAAATCATGTCCCCATTCACTAATACAATGCGCTTCATCTATTGCATAAAAACTAATTTTTATAGATTGTAGCAAATCTATATTTTCCTGTTTAGTCAAAGACTCTGGAGCAACATATAGTAATTTAGTTTTTCCTGAAAGCAAATCACTTTTTACTTGTTGTATTTCTTGGCGGTTTAAAGTTGAATTTAAAAAATGTGCAACAGAAGAATCCATTGTCATTCCTTTAAGAAAATCGACTTGATTTTTCATCAGCGAAATCAAAGGAGAAATAACTATTGCCGTACCTTTGGAAATCATAGCAGGAAGTTGATAACAAAGGCTCTTTCCTCCCCCTGTTGGCTTAATAACAAATACATTATTTCCTGCCAACAAATTTTCTATAATTTGTTGTTGATTTCCTTTAAATTTATCAAATCCGAACATATTTTTTAATGCCGAATTTATTTCTCTTTGAATTTTATTACTTTCACAACTCTCCATATAACGAGTATTATTCAATAATAATGTGTAACTTTGCTGTTCAATTTGAGTATGTAAAAATACAATGTTTTTTTAGATTGAACAAATGTTTTAAAAAAAAATAAAAAAAGTGAAAACTGATTTAGAAATTTTAGAGATAGCAAAAGGAACTATAAAGAAAGAAAGCCAATGTATAGAAAACCTTTTGAATTATATTGATAATGAGTTTGTAGAAGTAGTTAAAGAAATCTTTCACAGCAAAGGCAGATTGATAATAAGTGGCATAGGCAAAAGTGCAATAATTGGCAATAAAATTGTAGCAACACTTAATTCTACGGGAACTCCCTCTATCTTTATGCACGCAGCAGAAGCAATACACGGAGACTTAGGAATAATTCAACCTAACGACATAGTAATATGTATATCAAAGAGCGGAAACACACCCGAAATAAAAGTCTTAACTCCACTTGTAAAAGCAAATGGCAATAAATTGATAGCAATGGTAGGAAATACCGATTCTTATTTAGCAAAGAGTGCTGACTACGTTTTAAATTGCACAGTTGATAAAGAAGCTTGTCCAAATAACCTTGCACCAACCTCTTCCACCACAGCACAACTCGTAATGGGCGATGCGCTTGCTGTTGCTTTGCTTAATTGCCGCAACTTTACAGCACAAGACTTTGCAAAATATCACCCGGGAGGTAGTTTAGGAAAACGCTTATACCTAAAAGTAAGCGATTTATATGTAAAAAACGAAAAACCGTGCGTTAATCTTTCGACACCTTTAACCGACACCTTAATGGAAATCACAAGCAAACGCTTAGGTTGTACAGTAGTGGCAGAAAATGACGAAATATTAGGCATAATAACCGATGGAGATTTAAGGCGAATGCTAAACAAAAAAGACGTTATCGACACAAAAACACAAACTGCCGAACAAATAATGACTAAAAATCCTAAACGCATACAAGCAGACGCCTTTGCGGTAGAAGCATTCTCAATAATGCAAGAATATCACATAACACAATTAATAGTGTGTGATGAAAACAATAAATATTTAGGAATAATTCACCTTCACGATTTAATAACAGAAGGAATAATTTAAAGAAAGGAAAAAGCGATGAGTCATAAAGCAGGATTTGTAAACATAATAGGCAATCCAAACGTAGGGAAATCAACCCTTATGAACGCCTTAGTAGGAGAAAAAATCAGTATAATAACCCGAAAAAGCCAAACCACACGACACAGAATCCTTGGAGTAGTAAGCGGAGAAGATTTCCAAATAGTTTTTTCCGATACACCCGGAATATTAAATCCTCACTACAAACTACAACAATGCATGCTACAACAAGTAGAAGGAGCATTAACCGATGCAGACGTCTATCTAATAGTTACAGACCTAGGAGAAAACTTAAAGAATAATGACATTCTAAACAAAATAGCGCGCAGCACAACACCGACAATAGTTGTAATCAACAAAGTAGATAATGCAACACAAGAAAAAGTCGTTGAAATCATCAATCATTGGCAAACAATCCTACCAAATGCCGAAGTAGTACCATGCTCAGCACTTCACAAAATAGGAGTAGAACGAGTAATGGAATTAGTAAAAGAAAAACTACCCTTCTGCGCTGCCTATTACGACAAAGACATGCTAACAGACAAAAGCATGAGATTTCTTGTAAGCGAAATCATTCGTGAAAAAATCCTTCTTCGTTACGACAAAGAAATACCCTATTCCACAGAAGTTGTAATAGAAGAATACCTTGAATCAGACAATCTCAACAAAATAAGAGCAGTAATCTACACCGAAAGAGAGAGTCAAAAAAGAATCATCATAGGACATGGCGGAGAACAAATAAAGAAAATAGGAATAGAATCACGAAAAGACATAGAAGAATTTACCTCAAAAAAATGTTTCTTAGAACTATTTGTCAAAGTAAAAAAAGATTGGAGAAATAGCGAAAGAGACCTACAAACCTTCGGTTATGAACAAAAGAAATAAATACGATTGTATTGTGATAGGAGCAGGAGCCTCAGGGCTACTTGCCACCCTATTGCTACAAAAAAGAAACAAAAAAGTATTACTTTTAGAAAAAAAGAAACAAGCAGGATTAAAACTACGCCTTACAGGCAAAGGACGTTGCAACCTGACAAATACACTATCACTAAATGAATTTCTTTCACATTGTTCATCACTAAAAAGCGACAAAAACAACATAACACCTGCCCTTAAACACTTTTCAAACACCGACACAATAAACCTTTTCACCCAACTCGGAGTAGAACTAATAGAAGAAAGAGGACGAAGAATATACCCTAAAAGCGGAAAAAGTCTCGATATATTCCTTGCCCTTATTAACCAAATAGAAAACAACCCACTAACAGAAATTCATTTCTCGGAGCCTGTAAACAAACTCCTTATCAAAGACAATCAAATAAAAGGCGTTATCACCTCCAATGGCAAAGAATACAATTGCAACAAAGTAATACTTGCTGCAGGAGGAAAGACCTACCCACAAACAGGAAGTCAAGGCGATGCTTACTTCTTAGCAAAAACTTGTGGACATCATATTACCCCACTCTACCCTGCCTTAGTTGGTCTGCGTACACAAAGAGGACATCACGAAAATCTACAAAACTACCTTATAAAAAACACAAACGTAAAAATAGTGCACAACAACCAAATCATAGCACAAGAAAATGGAGACATAACCCTTGACGAATACGGATTTTCAGGACCAGCTATTCTAAGACTCTCACGCAAAATAGCACAACTACTCTACAAAGACGAAGAACTTTACTTAAAAATAGACCTAAAACCCAAAATAAGCGAGAAAGACCTTAGAGAAGAAATCGAAAAAACAGTTTCCCAACGCCAAGGCATGAGCATAGAAAACATAGTAAGAGCATGGCTTCCAAAAGAAATGTGCTTTGACTTTAAACGCTGGTACAAAGAAGAAAAAAACAAAAACAAAACCACCCTACAACAATCAATCCTTACCTACCTAAAAAACTACACCGAACAAATCATAGGCGATATGGGTTGGGACGAGGCAATAATTACACAAGGCGGAATCTCACTAAACGACATCAACTGTAACACAATGGAAAGTAAAAAAATAAAAGGACTATATTTCGTTGGAGAAGAAATCGACATTGACGCCGACACAGGAGGCTTTAACCTACAAATCGCATTCTCAACCGCAGCCCTTGCAAGCAATAACATTTAAAAGAGAAAAATATGAAAAAAACTCTCATTATAATAATCTTAACAATAATTTCTTTATCAGCAAAAGCACAATACTCCTACACCCCACTGAGCGAACAAGAAATAGAAAGAATAGGCCGACTGTTGCTTCAAAACAAATTGGACAACCTTTTGAGCAATACCTATTTCACCTTAGGAGTAGTAGATGTTGGTCCATGCGAAAACTTTCTTTCTTACAACCCAATAGAAGGCGTACGACTAAGAGTAAGCGGAAAAACAAACGCCACTTTAAGCAAAAGATTCTCATTTGAATGGCTTTTAGCCTACGGAATAGCTGACAAAAAACTCAAATACGGAGCAAGCATAGGCTACAACTTTGCAAAAAAAGCCTCCTCCCTCTACTCCTTTGGAGCAAAAACTCTATCGCTCTCCTACTATGACAACACCTATATGCCATACCTTTCCGACTATGACAAAATCCAATACTCACTCTCACGATGGACAAACTATTCTATCGTATATCAACGAAAAGCAACAATAAAATACTTCTACGAATTTCAAAACGCAATCTCCCTCACCCCTGCACTACATTACAGAAATTACTACTCACGCCTGCACTACAACGACAAAGAAATCACTCAACTAATCCACACCCCATTAGAATATCTTATAGCAGAAGCAAATATAACCTATCAACCGGGGAGAAAAGACGCAAGAAAAACCACAAAAATATCCCTTACCTACGCCTATAACTTTCCACTTAACAATCTGGAAAGAAAATATGAAGAATTACGCTTAGTTGCACAAAGAAGATTTCTTCTTGCAAACAATTTCTCATTAGACCTTAGACTCTCAGGCGGAAAAATCTTTGGCACAACCAACCCTTACCTTTTACTAACCCCTACAATGACGAACTCCTTAGTCTCCTCTGTATATGGATTTAATCTATTGCAATACGGACGCACAACCTATCACAAACAATACCTTCAAACCTTTGCACAATTCAACTTAGCTCTAAAACCAAGCAAAATCACAGCCTTTATCTATCACAAATCCTTATATGGACAATATATGCCCTACCACGAAATCGGCATAGGATTAGACAATCTCTTCAACAACCTTGGAGTAGAAATCATACGTTCATTCTCCTTTGAAAAAGAAACCTACCCTGGCATGTGGGGAGTAAGAGTTAGAATAAAATAATTAAAGATTAAAAGCCAATCATTCCAAAAAGAAATACATATATATAGTAATAAATAACTGATGTCTTTTAATAAATTATAGCGAAAAAGAACGCTATAAAAAACTCTTTGCTTTTTCAAAATTTTTCAAAGAAAAAATCACAAAAATCAAAGAAATTTTCATAAAAAACAAAGAAAAATAAGTTGTAAATTAACGACAAAAACCTTTCAACGTCCTCATTCTTATTTTGATGTTCTACTGCTAGCAATGAAATATGAGTTAGTTGCATAAAAAGATAATAAATATTTTGTTAAACTGAATTTAAAATGTAAATTTGCAAGCATAAAACAAATTAAATTAATAATTAAACCTGTCTAAAAACGGGGAGTAGTATAATTAATTTTGCTATCGAATTTTTAAACAAAAGAGTGTATTATGTATTCACAATCATTCTCTCCGCTTAATTTGTATTCTTGCACGACCCAAACAGAACGCAGGAATAGTAGGTTGGACAAGGATACCCTTGTCCATGAGATAGAATTGTGCATAGGTAATAGCATAGACAATGGCAGTTATCAATTCAAAATAAAAACATTAAAAGAATTGTATTTAAATGACCAATCAAGAGGGGCTATAGAATACCTTTGTCAAGACCTTGTGTTGCGTAAATTATACAAAAATATTAAACGCATATACGGAGTAGAACAAGCCAATCGCAATCAAATTGTTAAACAAATGGTGTCATTGCTTAAGGAAGAATCCCCCAAATGGATTATTCGGCTGGATGTACGTAGTTTTTTTGAATCTATAGATCGCACTCGTCTCATAGTACGTTTTCAAGAAGATGGAAGATTGAATTATCAATCAATAAGCTTACTTGCAAATCTTTTTGCACATCCTGTAATTTCATCAGAAAGTGGTCTTCCACGTGGTTTAAGCATTAGTTCCGTAATGTCAGAACTTTACCTGAAATATCTAGACCTTGAACTCCGAAGAATGGATGGTGTTTTTTATTATGCACGATTTGTAGATGACATCATTATATTCTGTAATGATGAAGCATCACAAGAAAATGTATGGAATAAAGCACCATATATGTTTTCTCAGCTTGGTTTACAACTGAATGAAACAAAATCTTATAAATGGACTAACTCACAACAAAATGTTAAATTGACATATCTTGGTTATACATTCTTGCCTAAGTGGAAGACTGATATTGAAGTTGTGATTGCCGAAAAGAAAATAAATGTGATAAAGACTCGCATCACAAAAAGTTTTGTGCGTTTTGCAAAGGATGGAGATTTTGAAAGACTTAAGAACAGGATAAAGTTCTTAACGGGAAACTTTACACTTTATAGCCCGACAACTTTGCTTCCTGTAAAGGTCGGAATCTTTTTTAACTATAGAATGGCAACGAACATAATAAGTTTATATGAGCTTGATAGATACTATCAAAAGATATTGCATTGTAGGACAGGTCGTTTAGGCTCTCGTTTAAAAGTTCGAATATCTGATGCTCAACGGATAGAATTAACAAAATATTCCTTTGTTTTTGGATTTGAGCATCATGTTAATCATTTTTTCACCTCTGTAATGCTTGCAGATATAACAGACTGTTGGTTATGAGTAAAGATATAAATTTAAATAATAAATACAGGGCTCTTTTAACAGAGGTGTTGCCATATGAGTTACCACTGATGTTGGACAATGAGGGATTCTACCAAAATGTACAAGATGAAAGTCTAAAACAGATATTTGAAGAATCCTTCTCAATGATTAATTTAAAATGGACAATTCCATTTGATTATTATGTACGTAGATATTCTGGTGATAAAAGTCGTAAACTCAGTTTGATGCATCCTGTCATTCAATTGCGATGGGTCGATTTTTATGAAAAACATGATTACTACATGTTGTCCCTTTGCAACAATAGTCCTTTTTCCATTCGTCATATTGCTAATCGTGCACAATGCGTATTCAAAACAGAAGATACCAACCCCGAAGAACTACAAGAATGCGAAAAGCGTGTTGAGGTATTAGATGATGAAATAGAAAAATATTATCGTTCATATTTTAGTTATAAACGATATGATATGATGTATAAATTTTTCAATAGTGGTGACTATCTTCGCCTTGAGCAGAAATATACTCACTTGCTGAAGATGGATATTGCTAGTTGTTTTTATCATATTTATACTCACACAATTACTTGGGCTGTAAAAGGAAAAGAACAAGCAAAAGAACTAATTGGGAAAGAAACTTTTGAAAATGAGTTTGACAATTTGATGCAAGAGTCCAATTACAATGAGACCAATGGTATTATTGTCGGTCCAGAAATCTCACGTATTTTTGCAGAAATCATTTTCCAACGTATTGATGTAAATGTGCTCAATCGTTTAAAAGAGAAATATGCGTCATTAAAGTTGGGACGTGATTATGAAATTAGACGATATGTAGATGACCATTATATCTATGCTAATAGTAGTGAAGTTCTCAATGGTATTTTAGAAGTCTATAAAGAGGAACTTCAATATTATAAGCTTTTTATAAATGAAAGTAAACTTGAATTTATAGAGCGTCCTTTCGTTTTAAATGTATCAGATGCAAAATATGAAATCAATACTTTAATAGCCAAGATTAAAAATAATTGGTTATCCAAGGATGATAATGGTGCATATATACACATCGTGAAAAATGAAATGAAGGCATTTACTTCTGTTGTGAATAGGTTCCGTTCATTAACTCACAAGTATAATCAGAAGTATGGTACTCTCAATCGTTATTTTCTTTCATTGCTTATTTCCCAAATTGGAGATGAGTTGAAGTGTAAACATTGCTCAAATGCCTCTTTAGGTTTGTTGCTAATGTACTCTGAAATATCTTTCTATGTTTTCTCTTTAGATATGAGTGCGTCAGCATCCATTAAGATGTGTAGGATATTGGAATATATACATCGATGGGCAAAAAAATGTACAGATAAAACAATCATATCTGAAGTAGAGTCTCGAATTTTTAGAGAAATAAAGCGTTGTTTAGATATTTACGAAACAAAGCGTAAGGATAGCGAAACAAATCTTGAAGTACTTAATCTACTTTTGTGTTTGAGTCGCCTAATGAATACACCTATTCCCCGACCGCAAATAGTGAAGCTCTTTAATATTGTAGAAGATTATGATGAGAATTTTAGGAATCTAAATTATTTTCAAATTTGCACTCTTTTATATATTATGGACAAAGATGTCAATTTTGATAATTTGCGAGCAAAACTCGTTTCAGAAATTTTTCGACGTATAACAGAGAACAATGCATTATTACATGCAGATAACGCAATGCTGTTTTTTGACACCATAGTTTGTCCATATATCAGTAAAACAGACAAGAAGAATATATTGGTTAAACTATTTGATTACAAAGAACAGACAGCTTACAAAAAACTGAAAATATATGATAAGACAAAAAGATGGTTCTTTAATTGGAATAAGTCCTACGGGCTTTCCGAGTTAATTTCAAAGAAAGAATACCATTCACCATATGAATAAAACAGAATAATGGAATCAGCGAAAGCCCGAAGAGACAGTTCTGCAGAAGCGTCTCTGATCAAGATTGCGACCAAAGAATATACGTTTGTTTTATAGTTGCTGACATAAATTACAACTCACCTTGTTGGTAATTTGTTCAATGAATGCATTCGCAGTGAAAAACAAACGAGGGGTTCATTCCCCACACACTAATGACCCTCAGAGGCCGTAACTGATTCCGTTTTTATAGAACTCTTCAACAAAAACAATATAGATTTGTTTTCTACTTTTGAGTTTAAATATACATTTTTTGTACCGAAGAATATCACCATTCCCCCAATGCAGCTAAAATCTCACTATTGGTATTATCCACTGCTGAAGTATCAAGCGTTGAAAGGTATATAAGTCTAGTTTTTTCGGAGTCATGACCGAGAGCATTACTGATGACGCTAATGGGACTATGCTTGTCCAACATCGTCAAAGAAAAAATCACAAAAAACAAAGAAATTTTTACAAAAATCAAAGAATAATAGTTAGAAGAACAATTGTGCTATGTGGTATGTTGCAAATGCTAAAATCCAAGCGACAACTGTTGTATAGGTTACAACAAATATTGCCCATTTTAGTCTTGATTCTTTTTTTACTGCTGCAAAGACTGCTGTGCATGGGAAATAAATTAGTGTAAAGACAAGGAAAGAGAGTGCTACAGGTGGGGTAAATACGCCTGAGGATTTTAGTTTTTCTTCTAATACATCGCTACTTGTTTCTGGATTGTCTGAATAAAGTACTCCAAGGGTGGAGATTATGATTTCTTTTGCTGCAACGCCTGTTATTAAGCTGACTGATATTTTCCAATCAAATCCTATTGGTTTCATTACGGGTTCTATTACTTTTCCTGCGTGTGCTATGTAACTTTCCTCTATATTATTAGTATCTTTTTGAGGAAAATACATCAAAAGCCAAAGTGCAATTGAAGCAATGAGTACTATTCCTGCCATCTTCGAAAGATAATCTTTGCAATTTACCCATATTGTTCTCGCTACGGCTTTTACTTTTGGAATGCTATATTCTTGTAAGTTTAGTGTGTATGGTACGTGATTGGATTTATTGAAGGTTTTTTTGAAAAGTAAGGCAAAAAAGATTGCTAATATTACGCCTAAAACATAGAGGCAAAGCATAACCAAGGTAGAATATTTAGGGAAGAACGTTCCTGCTATTATAATATAAACAGGCAATCGTGCCGAGCAAGACATAAAGGGAATAATCAGCATTGTTACTAATCTATCTCTTTTATCTTCAATGTAGCGTGTGGACATTATTGCGGGAACATTGCAGCCAAATCCCATTATCAATGGTGCGAAGCTTTTGCCATGTAGTCCTATTGCGTGCATAAATTTATCCATTAATTGTGAAGCACGAGACATATAGCCACTTTCTTCCATTAACGAGATGCACATAAACAAAATCAAAATATTTGGAAGGAATACTATCACTCCACCAACTCCGCCAACTATGCCTTGTACTACTAAATCGTTGAAAAAGCCTTGTGGTATTGTTTCTTGTAATAATGTTGCGAGGGCATCTACTCCTTTTTCCATCAATTCCATTGGATAGTTGCCTATGGAGAAGGTTAGGAAAAAGGTTAAGCCTAATACCAATAAGAATATAAGGTATCCAAAAACAGGGTGAAGTAGTATTTTATCTAATTTTTCAGTTTGTTTTTGAGTCATTGATAAAAATTTTAATAAGTATTGGTTTCTATTCCAAGTTTTCTTACCCTCTCTGCGTATTGTTCAAGTTCTGGAATAAGGAGTTTTTCAAGGTTTTTCTCAGGTGTTTCTCTGTCTATTGAGTATAGCATAACTGATTTTGGAGAGATTTGTTTTACTATTTCAAGCCATGCTGAAAATTCTTCTTCCGAAGTGTTGTCTATTTTTTCTCCTTTACATTCTCCTCTTAGCAAAAGAGTTTGGACTATACATTTGCTTCCAAATTCTATTAGTTTTTGTTTGATTTGTTCAAAACTGCAACTTACAGGTTCGTTGATTAGTTTGTACATTCTTTCTGTGCCTGCATCTATTTTCAAGATTGGGTTGTCTATTAGTTGCAATGCTTTAAAAACATCTTCTCTTATAAGATTAGTAGAATTTGACAAGATAGTAATTTTTGCTTGCGGGCAGTATTGATTTCTTAATTCTATTACGTCTTCTACAATTCCAAGTATATCGGGGTGAAGTGTTGGTTCTCCGTTGCCTGAGAATGTAATGCTATCTATTGTTGAATTAAATTCTTTTGTACTTTCCGATAGTTTTTTATGGAGTGCTGCTTTTATGTCTTCTCTCTTATTTAGGGGTACTTGTATTGTGGTGTCTATTTTATTCCAACCACATTCGCAATAAATGCAATTGAAACTACAATATTTTTTTTCTGTTGGCAATACGTTTACTCCTAAACTTACTCCTAATCGTCTTGATTTTATTGGTCCAAAAACTATTTCTTCAAATAACATATCTCTTTCTTTTTTTCTTAAAATACAGAAATATTGATGTATTTCTTAGGGTTTTCTTTAATATCTTCTATTAGTTTATTAAGGTTTTTAGCACTATTGTCTAAACTTTTGTATAGCTCTTCATCGTTTATCAAAAGCCCTAAGTTGCCTTTTCCTTTTTCTATTACGCCTAAAACAGAGTTTAGTCTCTCTATACTCTTTCCTGTTTCTATTAGAGTTGTTCCTATATTTGCCTTTGCTGCTGAATCTACTATGTTATCTACGTTAGCAATTATATTTGAGAGTTTTTCGTTGTTTTCTTTGAAATTGGCAGTTATGCTTTCTGTATTTTCTATTATTTTTGCTAATTTTTGTTTTTCACTTGTCATTAAATTGTCTAAATCGGTACTTATATTGCTAAGTTTTCCTGTTGTTGTTTCAAGGTTTGCTATTGTATTTTGTAGGGAAGTTTGAGTTTGATTGTTCAATATATTGTTTAAACTTGTCAATATGCTGTCTAAATTATTCATTACAGGTGTAATGCTCTCCCCTAAGTTATCAAGCATTCCTAATTCTCTATCGCTCTTTAAGGTATCTTTATCTTCTAATATTTTGTTTGAGGTTCCAAGTTGCAGTTTTAGTGCTTTTGAACCAAGTAAGTCAGAACTAAATAATATTATCTTACTATCTTCTGGTATTTTTATATCGCTTCTCACACTGAAACTAACAAGAAAATTATCTACTCTTTCGTTTGTTGCCTCTATTTCTTTTACATATCCCACTCTAAGTCCATTTACAAAGACATTACTACTTATAAGCATTCCACTAACATTGTCATAAGTAGCATAATAGGTGTTTTCTTTTTGAAAGATATCACTTCCTTTCAAAAACTTTATGCCAAAAAATAATATTACTAAAACACAAAGTCCTAATATTCCTACTTTTATTTCAGTTTTCATACGTTTTTATTAACTTTTTTCTTTTTCTAACGCTCTAACCTGCTCAAATGTTATACGTTTTCCCTTATAAAACACAACTACAAAGGCATCTTTATGTCCTAAACTTCTGACTTTCTGCACATAATTAGATGCTTCTTTTTGTGTTGCAAATAATCCTGCACAATATTTCCAATATCCATCAAATTCATACGCCCAAACATCATCTAATCCCTCAAAGGTTTTATCTTTTGTTGAAACTTGATTTTTCATTGAAGCAAATTGAACTCTATAAACTACATCTACTCCTGTTCCCTTTTCGTTTTCTTTTTTACGTTCTTGCTCTTGTTGTTTTTTTTGTTCTCTTTCTTTTTTCAAGCGTTCTTGTTCTTGTTGTTTTGCCAAGAGTTGAGCGTCTTTTTCTTGTTTATTTTTATCTAAAACATTTTTTGGAATCAATTGTTCAAGAGTTGGAATCGCCATCTTTACATTATCTTTGTGCATTTTATACTCACAAATAGCTTGAAAGATAGAGGATGCTATTTCATATTGTCCATATTCACTCATAAGATAAAGTTCTTCTTCTGCATTAGAGATAAAGCCTATTTCAACTAATACAGAAGGCATAGCAGATTTTAATAAAACCACAAAATTAGCTTGTTTTACTCCACGATTGGTAATTGGTGTATTGGAAGTTAAATGTTTTTGGATTTTATCTGCAAACCACAAACTTCCTTCCATATAAGCATTTTGGAAAAGTGAAAATAAAATATCGTTTTCAGGAGCATTAGGGTCAAAACCATCATAATTATCTCCATAATTTGCCTCTAATAGAATATCTTTATTCTCTTTCTTTGCCACTTCAAGGTTTTGTGCAGCTTTTGTTACCCCTAAGGCAAAGGTTTCGCTTCCCTTTGGTGCTTTGTTTGAAGATGAATTACAGTGAATCGAAATAAACAAATCTGCACTTATCTTATTTGCTATTTGGCTTCTTTTATAAAGTTCTACATCCTTATCAATCACACGAGTATAATACACTTCCACGTCTTTTAAATGCTCGGTTATCATCTTACCAAGCTTTAAACTAACAGCCAAAGTAATGTCCTTTTCCTTACTTTTTGCTCCCACCGCACCAGGTTTATCTCCCCCATGCCCTGCATCAATTACTATTTTATCAAACTTATTTACTGTACTCTCCTCTTGTGCATTAACTGATAAGGTGCACACAAAAATAATCAATAATAAATTGAGTATATTTTTAATTTCTTGTCCTTTATTCATTTATTAGGCTTTCAATTTTATAAAAAAAGCTTACTTTTGCAAATCGGTTACAAAGGTACAAATTAAAATTAAAAAAATTGAAAAAATTGCGACACTTATACATTTTTTTAATAATAATAGCATCATTTTTGCTATTAATGCCCTATTGTACCATGTCTCAAAACGACACAATTTCAAAGAAAAAGCCCGTTTTACAAGCAAAAGTTGATTATCAATCAAAAGACTCTATTACATTTATTCTCGACACAAAAGACGTATATATATATAATGAAGCAAAGGTAGATTATGAAAAAATGAAACTTCAAAGTGGATTTATGACAGTAAACTTTGATACAAAACTACTATTTGCAGAAGGCATAAAAGACAGTTCTGAAAAACAAAATCTTCAACATCCTGTTTTCAAAGAAGGAAGCCAAGAGTATAATTCCAAACAACTAAAATACAACTTTGACACCAAACAAGGAGTAATCAGCAATGTTTTCACAAAAGAAAGCGATGGTTATCTTCACGGCGAAAGAGTAAAAAAAGTTGACGATGAAACAATGTTTATTTCCTCAGGAATATTTACCACTTGCGACAATCCTGAGCATCCTCACTTTGGAATCAACTTTTCAAAAGCAAAACTAATAACCGATGACAAAATAGTAACAGGACCTGCATGGTTTTCCATTATGGAAATTCCTCTTCCCGTAGGACTTCCCTTTGCATATTTTCCTTTTACCGAATCAAAACAATCAGGATTTCTTATGCCCTCATACGGATATGCAGCAAATCGTGGATATTATTTAAGAAACATTGGTTGGTACTTTGCAATCAACGATTATATGGACCTTGCTCTTCAAGGCGACATTTACACCAATCTTTCATACGCCATAAACATAACCTCATCTTACGTAAAACGTTACAAATATTCAGGCTCTATTGAATTTCGTTACGAAGACAACCACACAGGACTAAAAAACACTCCAAGTTATAGCTCATCTAATGCTTTTAAATTCCGATGGTCGCATCGTCAAGACAGCAAAGCACACCCTCATCGTAGCTTTTCTGCAAACGTAAACTTAGTAAGTAGTAAATTCAATCAATATACAACAAACCTTTCTGACTATTTCAACAACACAACAACATCTTCTATTGCCTTTTCCACCAAATTAGGATCCTATTGGAATATGACAGCAAATTTAGGCGAAACCTACAACGTAAACACAGGAGCAATCTCACTTGATTTACCCTCTGTGAGTCTTTCAACCACACAAATCTATCCATTTCGCAAAAAGAAAAAACAAGGAAAAAACAAATGGTATGAAGATATTTCTCTTTCCTACCGAGTAAATATGATAAACAAAATAGACACCTACGACTCACTGCTTACCTCACCTGATATATTCAAATCTTTCCGCAACGGAATCATACATTCCCTTCCAATACAAAGTAATGTCAAAATATTCAAACATCTCAATTGGACAAACAGCATAGACTACACCGAACGTTGGTACTCAAACAGCATATCAAAAACCTATAACCCAGAAACAGACCTGATAGACAAAGACACGGTTTACGGATTCATTACAAACAGAAATGCAAACTTCAAAAGCAGTCTTAACACACGTCTTTACGGAATGTTTATTTTCAAGAAAGGATTCATTAAAGCAATACGCCATGTTATCAATCCAAACATTTCTTTCACCTACTCACCGGATTTTTCCGATCCTTCCTTAGGATTCTATGATTTTTACACCGACAAAGAAGGCAAAAGAGTCTATTATTCACGAACAGAAAACGGAATCTATGGTTCACCTGTACAAGGAGCATCGGGAATACTTAATTTCTCTATTGGCAACAACTTAGAAATGAAAGTAAAAAATGCAAATGACACCATAACAGGCGAAAGAAAAATCATATTACTCGAAAACTTCACAATAGCCTCGGGCTACGACCTTGCAAAAGATAGTTTGAATTGGCAACCTTTAAGACTTACCGCAAGAACAACACTATTAAACCGACTCCAACTCAACTATTCCGCATCTTACACACCATACGTTTTAGACTCTTTAGGAAGATTAACCAACGAACTTTTATTTGATAAAGAAGGCATTTTATTTAAAAGACAAAACTCTCAATGGACACTAAACCTTAGCTGGCAAATCAACCCTAAAAAAGCACAAAATCAACACTCAAATCAACCTTCGCAAGCAGATTACTCCCCAACCGAACTCATGTACTCACCTTTTGCAAATCCAAATGAGATTCTTCCCGATTATGTTGATTTCTCAATTCCTTGGAATCTAAGTTTAGGATTAAGTTACTCTCATTTAAGTTCCTATATCGTAAGCATAGCAGGTTATCAAACCAATCAATCTGCCACTTTCACAGCAAGAGGAGACGTAAACCTCACATCAAAATGGAAAATAGGATTTTCATCAGGTTACGACTTTATAAACAAAGACTTCACCTACACCTCAATAGACTTTTATCGCGATTTACACTGTTGGGAAATGCGAATGAATTGGGTTCCTTTTGGACCACGTCAAGGTTGGAACTTCTCTATATCTGTAAAAGCTCCAATGCTTCAAGATTTGAAGTATGAAAAACGTAACGATTTCAGAAATAGAATGGCATATTAACAAATCACATAAAAACAAATCATTATGATAAAAAAATACCTTTTCATCTTGTTGGCAATTCTATGTTTTGCATCTTGTCAAACATCAAATAAGATAATTAAAACAAAAGTTCCTTCTCGTCCAAAAGGACAAACACACGTTATTGGATTAACTACACCAAAATTAGACACAGTAAGAATAGGAATTATAGGACTTGGAATGAGAGGAATAAGTGCAGTAGAACGCTTTATACACATACCCGGAGTAGAAATCAAAGCCCTTTGCGACATAAGAGGCGAATTATGTCAAAGAGCCGAACAAACTCTATTAAAAGCAGGCAAAGCAAAACCTACAAGCTATTACGGAGACGAGCAACTTTGGAAAAAAGTCTGTGAAAGAGATGATATAGACCTAATATATGTAGTAACCGATTGGGAAAACCACGCAAACATTGGAGTTTACGCAATGCAACAAGGCAAACACGTAGCAATAGAAGTCCCTGCTGCAATGACCTTAGAAGAAATATGGGATTTAATCAACACAAGCGAACAAACCCGCAAACACTGCATACAATTAGAAAACTGTGTATATGATTTCTTTGAAATGACCACGCTAAATATGGCACAACAAGGACTTTTCGGAGAAATACTTCACGTAGAGGGTTCTTACATTCATTACTTAGAAGAATTTTGGCCTTACTATTATAACAATTGGAGATTGAATTACAACAACGAACATAGAGGTGATGTCTATCCAACGCACGGAATAGGACCAGCTTGCCAACTTCTAAATATTCATCGTGGAGATAGAATGAAAACCTTAGTCTCTATGGATACCAAATCAGTGAACGGAAAAAAGTTTGCAGAAAAATACGGAGTAGAAAACAAAGAACAAGAATTTCAAAACGGCGATCACACCCTTACTCTCATTCAAACAGAAAATGGAAAGACACTTCACATCCAACATAACGTAATGACTCCACGACCATACAGCAGAATGTATCAACTAACCGGTACAGAAGGTTTTGCAAACAAATATCCAATTGAACAATACTGCTTTCAACCAAAAAATATTGACACAACCCTAATTCCTAATCACGAAGACCTAAACGTACACAGAGCAGTAAGCGAAGAAATCAAAGCAAAACTAATGCAAAAATACAAACACCCTATTCACAAAGAGCTTGAAGCAAAAGCAAAACAAGTTGGTGGACACGGTGGAATGGACTTTATAATGGATTGGCGTTTGATTTATTGTCTTCAAAACGGACTTCCTTTGGATATGGACGTATATGACCTTGCCGAATGGTGCTCTGTTATAGAACTTTCTCGCATTTCAATAGAAAATAACAACGCTCCTGTTGAAGTTCCTGACTTTACAAGAGGTCATTGGCAAGAAACAAAAGGTTATAAACACGCATTTGTGAAATAATGAAAAGAAATATAGCAAACGCCCTAACAATCTCTCGCATTTTATGTGGCGTTTGCTTATTGTTTTCTTCTGTTTTCTCTCTCACTTTTTATATTCTATATTTATTTTGTGGTTTAAGCGATATGCTTGATGGTTTTGTCGCAAGAAAAACAAAATCTGTTTCAAAATTTGGCTCAAAATTAGATTCTCTTGCTGATGTCGTTTTTCTAACTTGTGCAAGCATAAAACTCCTTCCAGAAATCAATCTACCAAAATGGATTTGGATTTGGATTTTACTTATCTTTATTGCTAAAATTATAGGTCTTGTTTTAAAAAAGACAATAACCCTCCCTCACAGCAAACTAAATAAAGTCTGTGGATTCCTCCTATTTCTTTTTCCTTTAACACTATCATTTATTAAAATAGAATACTCCGCAATTATTATTTGCATTCTCGCAAGCATTTCTTTAAATATAAGAATGATTTTTTGCAACGATATATAAAAGTCTTTGTTTTAAAAAAATAATTCTTTGCTTTATTTTTCTAAAACAAAGAATTATTTCATTAAATCAAAGAATTATTTTCCGCTTTCTTATTTATCTGAAAATGATTTCAATAAATCTTCTGATATATTGATGATAAAATCACCCATTCTTTCAAGTTCGTTTACTATGTCCATATAATAAACACTTGTTTGATAGTTTTTCTCTCCTGTTTCTATTGATTCTATTTCTCTATCTCTGAGTTTATTTCTCAAATCATTGATATGATTCTCTGCATTATAGGCATTCGCAATGTTATCTATATTTCCTTTCTTTGCAAAAAGAAGATTTTCTATCATAACCTCGTATGCCTTATCTACAAGCTCTACCATATCTTGTAATTTCTTTATAGTATCGGCCTCAAAAGTCTTTTTATGAGAATTTCTTCTTGAAAGAATACGTCCAATTGCAGCAGAGGAATCTCCAAGCGACTCCAATTCTCCTATTATCTTATACATTGCTTTAATTTTCATAGAAGTCGTTTTACTAATGCTTTCATTTGAAACACTATTCAAAAATGTCGCTATTTCATATTCTATTCTGTCGGAAATTTCTTCGTACTTCACCAATTTTTTATTCAACTCCTCAAACTTATCTACATTGTTTTCTTCCATTGCTTGCTTAGCATAATCAAGTCCATTGCGAGATATTTGTGCGAAATGAATGATTTCATCTAAGGCTTGTTCGCTTGCAAGTTCGGGAGTCGCTAAATAACCTGCTGAAATATATTTCAATCTAAATGGTTCTGCTTCTTTATTCTTCGCAGGCTTTATAATAAAAATCACAGCCTTTTCAATATATTTCACAAACCATATAAGGACAAGTGTATTTATTGTATTGAAAAGCGTATGCAACATAGAAAGACCATATAACGCAGAAGTACTCGGGTCAGTTACTCCAAAAGCATCTATAATCGCTTCTACAAGAGAGAGAAACGGCTTAAAGAAAATCAAAGCCCATACAACACCAAACAAATTGAAGATTGTATGAGACATAGCCGCACGTTTAGCCTGAGTATTTCCTACTGAAGCAGCAATATTCGCAGTTATAGTTGTTCCGATGTTTTCTCCCAAAACCATAGCGCAAGCCATTTCAAAAGGAATCCAACCCATACTAAGCATAATCAAAGTAAGAGCCATTGTAGCCGAAGAGGATTGAAGTACAAGTGTGAGAAGAGTACCAAAAACCAAGAAAATAAGTACAGAACCAAAACCATGGCTCGACCAAGTCTTTACAAATTCTAAAACTTGTGGTGTTTCATTCAAGTCAGGCACCGATTCCTTCATAAAAGACAAACCAAGAAACAACAAACAAAAGCCAACAATAATTTCTCCTATATTTTGTCTTTGATTTTTCTTTGAATTAGAGAACAAAAATCCGAACACCATAAGTGGAATTGCGAGAACAGAAATATCAGCCTTAAATCCAAGCCACGCAACCAACCAAGCAGTAACAGTTGTTCCTATATTTGCTCCCATAATCACGCCTATCGCTTGTACAAGAGTAAGCAATCCCGCATTCACAAAACTGACTACCATCACCGTTGTTGCAGAAGAAGACTGAATAATCGACGTAATTCCAAGCCCTGTCATTACTCCCTTAAAAGGATTCGAAGTCATAGCCGAAAGAAATCCTCGAAGCCTATCGCCAGAGGCCTTTTGAAGTCCTGAACTCATTAAATTCATACCATAAAGGAACATTCCCAATGCTCCAAGCAAGGTAAATATTTGAAGTATTACCATAATCTTTTTAAAAAATCTTTTTTAATTAAACTTTAACTACAATTACGACTTTGTAAATAAAAAAACGATTTATTATGGTAAGGTTCAAATAACAAGTTTACCAAGACTTATCATTCTATGAAAAGGCTTGATAAACGAAAATCGTTCAATAAGGGATTTCTTTTGAATAAAGTTTATAATATTTCTATTGAATATTTTTCCTGTTTTAATAAACTCAATATTATTTTTGCAAATATTAGTTGTTCTTTGTGTTGCGTTTTGCACACGAAATGCAGGAAATGAAAATACTTGTGAACGAATACACAACTCAGAACAAGACTCAAAAGAAGGTGAATAAGATGAAGAAATTTCTAAGATTGAATCTTGTGTCGGATTTTCTTGTATTCTTAAATCCGACTTGTTGCTACTTCCTATAAAAGCAATTGCAACTAAAACTATTGTAATGAGAAGCCTCATTAAACTTTTCACAAAATCCTATTTATTCAAGTTGCAAATATAAAAAGAATAATCTTATCAACAAAAAAACGCTAAATTTATTATCAAATTCTTTCATAGAAAAATGATTTTTAATAATTTTGCAAGTTGTTTTAAATTTTCATTACTATGAAAGAACAATTAGAATCTCTCAACTCCGTTACAATAAACTTCGGAGAGGGCGGAATGATGATAGTAAACATTATCTTGGCTTTTGTGATGTTTGGTATCGCCCTTGGTATTAAAGTTGAAACTTTCAAAGAACTTTTCAAAAAACCTAAATCCATAATCGTTGGTATTTTATTGCAATGGGTTGCTCTTCCTTTGATTACTGTTTTAGTTGCTTTGGCATTGAGTCCTTTTATCACTCCGATGATTGCTCTTGGAATGATATTAGTTGCTTCATGTCCCGGTGGGAATATGTCAAATTTTATGTCCTCTTTATCGAAAGGTAATGTTGAACTATCTGTTTCTTTAACCGCTATAACAACTGCCGCAGCTCCTTTTGTAACTCCTTTTAATTTCTTTCTTTATTCTTCTATTTACACCTATGTAATAAATATCAAAAACGATATTCCGACTCTTGTTATTCCTTTCTTTCCTATGTTGGAACAAATCCTATTGCTTTTAGGTATTCCTATCGTACTTGGCATTTTGTTTGCTCATTACTTCCCAAAAATCACAAAAAAGATAAGCAAACCTTCTCAAATCCTTTCTATTTTGCTTTTTATGGGCATGGTAGTTGTTTCTTTTGCTCAAAACTTCCAAATCTTTATTGATAATATCTTCTATGTTTTCTTTATAGTCTTACTACACAATGCTTCTGCATTAGCAACAGGTTATTTGGGAGCAAGGTTTTCAAAATTACCAAGAAATGATATAAAAACCTTAACCATAGAAGTTGGTATTCAAAATTCAGGTTTAGGACTGATTCTTCTTTTCAATCCTGCAATCTTCCCTCCTGAAATATGGCATGGGCATTATGGTGGAATGCTCTTTATAACTGCTTGGTGGGGAATTTGGCATATTATATCGGGTCTTTGTGTTTCGTTTTACTTTCTTAAAAAGAGTTAGTTATGGGCAAGAAAAAAATACAAGATTTTGATAAATTATATTGGTTTTTACGTCATTATGTTGATTTCTCTGTAAAGGCTTCTTATAGGAGTATTATTTACGAGGGAAAGGAAAACATTCCTACCGATGGTGCTATTATTTATGCACCAAATCACACCAACACCATAATGGATGCCTTGATAGTATTGGCAATTGACAACAAACCAAAGGTATTTGTTGCTCGTGCTGATATTTTCAGAAACAAAAAGCTTGCAAAAATATTGACCTTTTTGAAAATTATGCCGATAATGCGTCAAAGAGATGGCTTCAATGAATTGAAAAAAAATCATGAAACCATTGAAAAATCGGTTGATGTTTTAAAAGACAAGATTCCTTTTTGTATTTTCCCGGAAGGAACTCATCAAACAAAATATTCTTCACTTCCTCTTGCAAAAGGAATTTTCAGAATAGCATTTCAAGCACAAGAGATTATGCCGCAAATGCCTCTTTACATCATTCCAACAGGCTTGATTTATGGAAACTTTTTCAGATTTCGTTCAACTGTTCGAGTACAAATAGGAGAACCAATAAACGTTGGAAAGTTTATAGAAGAACATTCCGACCTCTCTCAACAAGAACAGATGAACAAAATGAAGGATTTACTCACTCAACGCATTCATTCTACCATTCTTTACATACCTAATGATGAGAACTACAACGCAACTTATGAGATATGCAACATTATGCAAGGCATTGAAATAAAAGAATTGCTCAAAGAAAAAACAAACAAAAGAAAACACACTCTTAATCTTCAACTAAAAGCAAATAACAACACAATAAAACATATAAACGAATTAAAAGAAAACAATCCCGAGAAAGCAAAAACACTATTTGAACTTGGAAACAAAGCAAACAAACTCAGAGAATCAAAACACATAAGCATAGAATCTGTTTCTGTCAGATGCCCTATCTTATCTCGTTTACCAAAAATCATGCTTTTGATTATAAGCTTACCTTATTCACTTTCTGTTTCAATACTTACATTGCCTATAATCTTAGTTTGCAGATGTATATTCTCTCTATTAAAAGACCCAGCATTTAAAAATTCTATCCGTTTCTTAATACATCTTGTTTTTTGGCCTTTACTAATGATTATCTATTCTATTATTTGTTACAACATAATGCCTTGGCAATTTGCTCTACCTTTAACTTTAATAATGTTACCCGCTCCAATCATCGCTCACGAACTATGGAAAATGTTCCGTTTCATTTTCTCCGACCTAAAACTAATAAGAGCAAAAAAACTAAGAGAACTTCACGAGCAAATAAAAGAGTTAATAAAGGGATAGGTTTTAAAATAACTACTATTTCTTACACTTATAGCATAAAAATTTCTAATTTATTTTTCCACCTCTCCCAATCAGGCATTTCCTTTTGTAATAATTCCCAAAATGCGTTTGTATGGTTTGAGTGTATTAGATGACATAACTCATGAGTAATCACATACTCAATACAAGGTCGAGGAGCCATTATCAATCGTGTATTGAGAATTATTTTCCCTTTAGGAGTACAACTTCCCCATCTATTTTTCATTTCCTGAATATATAAAGAAGATGGTTTTACACCATATTTAGAAAAACGTGCAATAATTGGTTCTGCATATTCAATAAATTTACTCTTAGCATGTTGTTTATACCATTCTTTCATCAATTCTTTCGCCTTACTTTTAGGAGAACATACTATTTCAAAGTATCGTCCTTTATATCGTACGCTATTAGGCTTTCCCTCTTCAATTCGCAATAAGAATTGACGACCAAGATAATAATGAGATTCTCCACTAATAAACTTTTTTTCAGGTGAGCGTTCTCCTAATTCTTTAAAATAACGCTGTTGTGTTAAAATCCATTGTGCTCTTTTCAATACACGTTGTTCTATCATTTCTGTTTTTGCATCAATTGGAGCCAACACTTCTACATTACCAGACGGATAAACTTTTATCCCTAGCGTTTTACGATTCGAATATTTCAATCTGTATTCTATTTCATGTAAACCAAATATAATTTTACTATCCATTAGCGAAACCATTTTGAAGCAACATCCACAGAATTGTCAATAATATAATCTATATCCTCAAAAGATAACGGAACACTATATTCTTTTTTTATCACATCTATTAGAAAATCTTCTAATTCTAACTTCATAGTTCCTATAAGTCTATCATTAGAAAAACAATCTACAATAATATGTCCCTTAATAATTTCATCTATCTTATTTGCCGTTATTAAAGCTATATCTGTAAAATCAAAGTCTTCAACATTTTGACAAACTCTTTTATAAACTTCTAATACTAAACCGAAATATGCTCTACCAGCATTGTTATTTTGCAAAGATTCTGGAATTTCACTATCCGTATGATTTAAAACCTTTTGCATAATATCTTCTGCTCTTTTCAAATATTCTGCCTCACTTATACGACCTTGCTTATACTCTTCAATAGTTTCTTCTAACATTTTAGAGAATTTTTTAAAGAAAGCAGGATCTGTATCCATACTCTCTGTTATATATTTTGCTGTTCTTGAAGCAATCGTATCCGCCTTTGCTGTTTTACCTACAATCTTTTCTACCTCTTCCGAAAACTTCTCTTTATCAAATATATTAACCAAATCAGTAATCACTTGTACATCTCCACTTTCGATATGTGTATCTATAAGTTTTTGAATTTGTCCTTCATACTGAGAAAAACAAATTGTATCCGAATACCTTTCTTGAACTGCTCTGCGAATTTTAAGAAACATAGCTAAATCACTTTTATAACGATCTATCTGTTCTTGTGAAGTTGTTTTATAAAAATCTATTGAAGAAAGAGCTATTTTCAAAGTGCGAGTATAATCAGTTAATTTTTCATAAAAGATATTTCGTATATCATCTAATCGTAACACTTCTCCGTAAGCCTCTAAATCATTATTATTTTTAACAGATTTAAAAATATCCCAAACATCACTATGACGCTGTGAAATCTTTTCAACTTCTTCGGCTATATCAGTATATGTTCCATCAATATCTTCTTTATCAAATTCAGTATATATCTCCAAAGCATCTTGCAAATTACAAAAAACTCCATAATAATCTACAATATAGCCGAAGTCTTTATCATCACAGACACGATTTACCCTTGCAATAGCTTGCAGTAATGTATGATCTTTAAGTTTTCTATCAAGATATAATACTGTATTTTTAGGTTCATCAAATCCTGTTAATAATTTATCTACCACTATTATAATTTCCGGTTTATCACTATTTTTAAATCTATTAATGATATTTTGTTCATATTTTTTAGGAGTTCCATGCTCGTCCATCATTTTTTTCCAAAATGCCAATTCTGTATTTGAAGTTTCTCCAAACGCAATATCCTCACCCTCTCTTGTATCAGGTGATGTAATAAGAACCTCCGATGAAACCAAACCAATCTCATCAAGAAACTTTTTATACATAATAGCAATTCTCTTTCTTGGAGCTACTAATTGTGCTTTAAACTTTGAGCCCTGCCAATTTTTACTAAAATGTTGTGATATATCCCAAGCAATAGCATAAACACGTTGTTCTGCTTGATTTATCTGATCAGCACGACTAAACTTTTTCTTCATATCTGTTCGTTGTGCATCTGTCATCCATTCACAAATACGTTCAAAGTACCTATCTATTGATTCAGCATGTACATTTTGAGGCACCATACGTCCTTCATACAATAAAGGCACAACTGCACCATCTTTTACCGCTTGATCCACAGTGTAAATAGGCTTAATTATACCTCCAAATTTTGTAGCCGTACTTTTTTCTTTTTTCATCAGTGGAGTACCTGTCATAGCAACAAAACAAGCATTTGGTAAAGCCATATTCATTTTTATACCCATTTCCCCATACTGACTACGATGTCCTTCATCTATTAAAACAAAAATATTAGGATCAGTTAATGGCGATTTCAATCCCCTAACAGCTGTTTCAAACTTATTTATTATAGTTGTAATTACCGTAGAAGTTTTGCTTTCCAACAACTTCACAAGAACACTTCCTGTTGTAGCATTCTCTACCTGCACTTGACATTTTCTAAATGTTGTTGTTATTTGTCTATCAAGGTCAGTACGGTCTGTTACTAGAATTATACGAGGATTCTTTATTGATTTATCAAGCAAAATAGCCTGTGCCAACAAGACCATAGTCAAAGACTTACCAGAACCCTGAGTATGCCAAATTACACCACCACGCCTTTTACCTCCTTCAATATTACGCACACGTTCCACAACCTTTTCAACAGCAAAATACTGCTGATAGCGTGCAACTTTCTTTATGCCGTCATCATATAATGTAAATCCATACATCAACCTTAATAATCTTTCAGGACGACAAATATTATATATATATGCATCTTGTACAGATGGAGTCAATGGAGCATCATATTTTTTCTCTATATATGATTTCACATAACCATATCGTTCACTAAACAGCTTAGGATTTATGTATTTCTCATTCACTTTTTCTGCTAACTTGTAACCATACAACTCCTCTGCATTCTTATCAGCAAATTGTTCTGTCCATTTACTCCAAAACTTTTCAGGTGTAGCAGTTGTTGCATAACTTACATCATTAACATTAGTAGCCAACAACAATGCAGAATAAACATACAACGAACGTATGCCATCTTCTTTTTGATTGCGAAGATGTTGTGAAATAGCCTGTTTAAGTGAATCCTTTATATCAGGTCTCTTACACTCTATCACACAGAGTGGAATACCATTTACAAACAATACAATATCGGGACGATATGTATCTGTCATACCTGTACGACTTACAGCAAATTCTTCTGTTACATGAAACACATTCTTTTCTATATTATTCCAATCAATATACTGCATCACATAACTTTTCTTGTCGCCATCAACAATTTGCTCAAGAGTCTTTCCCGCAGTTAAAAGGTCGTATGCTGTCTGCGAAGCTGTCATATACCCCTCTGACATAGGAAGGTTTCGTAAAGCCTCAATGCCAGCAGATATATTTTGCTCCGAAAACACTGTTGTGCGTTGCGAACTAACTTGCACAGTATTTATATTCCTTAATTGATTTCGCAATATAGGTTCCAATAACACATTACTTGTGTTTCCGCATCGCAATTCCATTACCTCAGCAGGCGACAAATAAGTATAACCTAACTTTTCCAACATCATCAATGCTGGAATTTGACTGATATGGTCTTCTTTAAATGAAAGTGTCATAATGCATTTAATATAATCACACAAACTATAAAAGCTACAAAGGACAATAATCCTTTCAAAAGAGCACCTATGCTCTTATTGTAATATTTGAATTTGGCATTGCAAATAGTGGCACAATTATAAATTTGAGACAATTTATCTTGTTGATATTCATTATCTGTTATATTTGTTACCTTATCGATATAAGCTTCTTTTGATAATTTTGCAATTTTACCGAAAAAGATAATAGAGTCTTCTATACAATTTATATTAGCTTTCAATGCCTTTATTGCATTGTAAAAACAAACACCCATAAAAGCCAAGACACTGCCTAAGAAAATAAACATTATCATAGATATAACACTAAACTCTCCAATGCCATCACTCCAAAATTTAATAATATTACCAACTTGCACTCTTATCGTATCAAGTATATAATCGCTACTGAAAACAACAGAAATAAGCACTCCTACAAATGCTAAAACAATTGAGGCCTTTGTATCACAATTATTTGTCCATCCAATAATTTGATTATGCACTTCGGCATAATAATTTCTTTTATCATTCATATTTATAACCAAAAAGAATTATTCAAAGTCCCAACGGTAACTCGTTTTGTAATACCACTCTGTTTCCCCATTATATGTGAAAGAATACATATCCCACATATCAACTTGTTGTTTAAACAATAAACCATCTTTTTCTTTATACTTGACATAATCTAAAAGGTTGTTATAGACAAGTTCTGAAATACCGATATTATAGTCAGATTTACATTTGTCACTAATTTTTGCTGCTTTATTAACAGCATTGCCAATCCAGATTAGGTCTTTTGTTTCATCTGTGCCACCGATTCCGACTTTTGTCGCAAGGATTTTACCGTGATCTATACCTATTCCAAAGTCAATATCTGTGTAACGTTTCAAATTTTCATTTAACAATGTTTTTATTGAATATTTCATTTGCATTGCAGCTTTTATAGCATTTGACAGAGATTTTTTGGTAGAGCCTTGATAAAATACAAGTAAACTATCTCCATTAAAACTGCGAATTTCGCCTTCTGTAGCTTTTGCGATTTTCACAATAGCATGATAATATAGCATATGTATCTTAGCAACCACTCTTTTTCTATGCTTATTTAATATGGCTGTTGAGCCTCTCATGTCAATATAAAGAACCGTAGCAGTAAATTCTAATCCTTTACAGTCAAATGTTAATTTACTATTTGAGATTGTTGGAACTGAATCTACTTCTTCTACTTGAAATGGTTCACTCTCGATTTTTTTTACCTTATTTTTAATATTATCTTTTAATCCCATATTCTTAAAGTTTCTAAATTTTTACTCGTGTTTTTCCTGTTAATAATTGTTGCATAAGACCACGTTTTTGGAGACGTAAAGCGTTCAACTTTTTGCGGTGGATAGCAATCTCATTATCGGCTGCCGTCAGCACCTCGGCAATCGCTTTTTGTTCGGGTAAATAGGGTAACCAAATACTCATTGACATAAAAGATTCTAAATCGAATGTCATTTTTTCAATATGCACTCCATAACTCGAAACATAAGTTTGATGATAAAAGTATGGCGTTTTTGAATACCAGTTTATAAAACTCATATCTACCAATTTATCATCTTTAGCAATAAGTGCTATATAGGAACCAGATATTTTCATTCCATCAAATTCCTCAGTCACCAATCCCGAAGCCCCATGAACAATCTGCATTTTTGAAATTAAAAAATCTCCTTTTAATGTAGGTCGAAGATTCTTTGTTTTAATATCTCGGCCAAATAAACTTTCTCTGTGGAACAGACCTCCCGAGCGGCGTTTTACACTTATTAAGTCATATTCCTCATTATCATCCCAGTTCATTTTCCTTTTTACCTCTTTGAGAACTTCTGAATATGAAAATTTTTGCCAAGGCTCCGTAAAACCATGAAGACGAGTTTTACCTGTAAGAAGTCTTTGCATCAAGCCACGCTTACGCAATTCCAACTTTTCAATAAGTAAATTTTGTTTCTCTATTGCCTCATCCCAAACTCCCAATATCTCCGCAATCTTTTTTTGTTCTGCAAGAGGAGGTACAGGGAGTTTCATAGATCCATATTCTACCGAATTGATGCCAGGTTGTCCACTGCGTTGAGAGATAATTCTTACCCAATTCCAATATGCAGATGTTTCTGTGTATGTTTTGATGTGATAAGGGTGTGTCTTTTCTACATTTGGCGAGAAGCGTATCAAGAAACCAGCGTACACCAGTTCACCATCTTTGGAATCATACAAATATGTTTTTCCAACGGTTGCACCAGTCCTTGCAAAAACGATATCGCCTTCATTTAGTATATATTGAGAACTATTGGGATGATTTACAGAAACTTTATCAGCCTTAATAAATTTACCCCAATTATCTATATCTGTGATTCTGAGATATGTAGGTAATGTGTCGCTATATGACACAGCTGGAGCATTTATACCATAATCACCTGTATTATGACATAAATCTACAAGACGCTTCACCTCCCACTCCTGCGGAATTATTCCCACAGCCGAATCTTTATAGCCTGCTGGTATATTATTTTTGGTTGTCGTCATTAGAAATATTTTTTAATACATCTCCAACAGTATGAGCAATATTCAATGCATTATCTATATCCTCTTGCTCCTCTGTTTCACTTGTGGCTTTTATGATATTGCCAATAAAATCCACCAATTTATTGTAATCGTCTATATTGCTCATACATTCCTAATTAAATCGTTAAGACTTGTTCAAATTTATTGTTATTGCCAAACTCATCATCCCAAATATACTTTAATTTTATTGTTGATGGACAGCCCATCATCAAATGAATTGTTACCTCTGTATAATCCTGTGGATTCATTAATTCATAAGGGAATAGTTTGTCTGCTCGATGAAAAAGTCCATTTACATCTAACCCTTCAACCCTAATATTGCGAGCTGTAGCGCGCCCACTATTGTAAACTTTAAGGATTCTTCCCCCTTTAGGACCTTTTACTATATTTCCTCTGATGGCAGCCTTTTTGCTTTCTAAATCCTCTTTCTCGATTTGCTTTAGTTGGTAATCATTTATTCTGCGTTCTTGTTCCTTCAGCTTTTTGTCGTGCTTAAAATAAGTGAATATGCTGGCGATAAGCGCCAATACTGATATTATCAAACTGTACAACTCCATAATTACTTAATTTTAATATACTTACTTCCTTTGAAAGAGTCCTTTAGCATTTGATTTAACTCCTTTTCTAAATTATTACCGACTTCTTCGACAGCAATTTCTTTTACTTCATCAATTTGATCTTGATTACACACCACAAGTTCATCGTATCCTCCAAAGTATTCCTTACCACAATTGGTACACTTAATATATGACTTATCTTCATTACAATCGAAGTGATCCTTGCTACCACAAACGACACAACGAAGTTGAATACTATAAGAATAATTATCTTTCATAGTCTTATAATTTTACTTTCCCATCGTTTTTAAATATGCTTGAATAATATCAGTTTGGCGTTTTTGATATTCAAGCCACTCTTTATGTAATTTTTCAAACAGATCAGCGTGCTCCCTAGCGTCAAGTGCTCGACATAATAAATCTGCAATCTGTGGAGCATATGTACGCCTAATAAAATTTTTCAGAGCCTCGTTCCCTATCTTGTTCTGAATTATATTCCAAATTTCTTGTTGTATCATAATTACTTATTTTTTTTCTTTTAACATTTTTCGTTGTTTTGCCTCTACACTTTTTATGCTATCAGCAACAGGAAGGTCTTCTGGCATTGTGCCTCCAAGTTCTTTTATTGTTTGGCGCACTTTTTTACCTACTTCATAGTGAGTCTGGTTTGCCTTAATTTTACCTTTTATGTTTTCTCTACGCAATTTTTCTTCGGTTTGTGTCGCTCGGAAAAGGTTTGCAGCTAATTCTGTACTTCCCATATGATCAAGAATCTTCTGACTCTTCTTCAAACCTTTGCGTTCGTGTATTTCTTGTGCTCCAAGACCTCCATATAATCCTTTATACCCATAATTTTGAAATATTGCATAATCACGTGATTCAATTACTCCCGCATCTTTTGCGGCATCTGCTAATTGTGAGTTATGCTTTGCCATCTCTTCTCGAAGAAACAATCGTTTTTCTTCCTCAGTAGATAAGCGATTATACTCTTCCATTTGCTGAACTTCTGCAATGCGAGTTTGAATAGCAAAATATGTTTGCGCCTGGGCAACAATAGTTTTGTTCGGGTCTGCATTTTGGACAGTCAAATAGCAAGCGTAACGAGTAAGTTTAATCGTATCGATAGGGCGTTGTGCACCTGAACCAATAATAACCATTTCGGTGATGTCACCGAAATGGTCTAAAACCTCATTGCCACTATTTAAGCAAGCCTCTTTGGCTTTATTTATTACAGTTATAAAGTTTCTATAATCAGCATATTCTAATATCTTTGCCAAGTCTCTTGATGACCAATACTCAACACCATTTTCATCTATTTTCTTTATGCTTTCAAATGTGGCAGTAGCCTTTTTTGTTAATCTTGTCCCCATATTCTTATTTTTAAATTCCTAACTCCTTTAAACACTCTTTCATCTTTTCTTGCACCTCGGCAAGTTCTGCTTCGAGGGAGTTAATTTCTTGTTGAACAGCAAGAATATCAATTTCCGCTTCTTCTTCATAAGTATCGACATAGCGAGGGATATTTAGGTTATAATCATTATCCTTTATTTCTTTACGTGTGGCGATGTAAGCATATTTATCTTCTACTACTCCTTTTAACAGTTTACCATCAGCAAATTTACGATAGGTTGAAACAATATGCTCTATATCTGTATCACGAAGACGATTTTGGTTTTTACCATTTTCAAATTCGCGACTTGCATCAATAAAAAGTACTTCATCGTACTTCTTTGCTTTATTGAAAATTGCAATAGCGGCAGGAATACCTGTTCCATAGAAAAGATTTGCAGGCAATCCAATAACTGCTTCAAGTAAATTTTCCTCTACTGTTTGTTGACGAATTTTTCCTTCGCTTGCTCCTCTAAATAAAACCCCATGAGGAATAACTACTCCTACTTTACCATGTTCGTTTGCAACCTCTAACATATGACTAATGAAAGCCCAATCGCCTTTACTCTTAGGAGGAACACCTCGCCAAAAACGATTATATTGATCATTAACAGCTTCATCTGCTCCCCATTTATCCAAAGAGAAAGGAGGATTTGCAACAACGGTGTCAAATTTCATAAGAGCATCACCATCTTTTAGTTTTGGATTTCTAAGTGTATCGCCCCAACGAATTACAGCGCTATCAAATCCATGTAATAACATATTCATCATAGCCAAAGACCAAGTGCTACCATTCAACTCTTGACCATAAAGAGCAAAATTATTTGAACCAACTTCACGACCTGCCTTTATAAGCAAAGAACCTGATCCACAAGTAGGATCACAAATACGTGAACCAGGTGCACTTTTGGTTAATTTAGCAAGAAGAGTAGATACTTCCTTAGGGGTAAAGAATTCTCCTGCTTTTTTGCCAGCATCACTTGCAAAATTCTCTATAAGGAACATATAAGCATCTCCTATAATATCATTATTTTTGAGATGTGATTCATCAAATTGCAACTTCTCATCAGCAAAATCTTCTAATAATTGTTTCAATCTTACATTACGATCCTTTACCTCTCCAAGATTACTATTATTAAAACTAATATTATGAAAGACTCCACAACCGTCTTCGCTACTTAGTTTTTTTCTATTGGCTTCTTCTAAATCTGTAAGTGCGATATCTATCAATTCTCCTATATTTACTACATTACGATTGTCATAAAGATAATAGAATGAACTTGTTTCTGGAACTTGAAAACTTTCCCTATTCATAGCTCGTGCCACACGTTCTTTATCATCTCCATAACGTTGCAAATATTCATTATACTTTGATTTATTTACATCACTAATATATTTTAGGAAAAGCATAGTAAGGATGTAATCCTTATATTGACTAGGATCAACTACGCCTCTAAAAGTATCACAGGCTTTCCATACGATTTTGTTTATTTCATCTTGTGTAATCTTTGCACTCATAACTATATATTTTTTAACATTTTACAATCTAATATTTGTTTACGCTTTTCAGCAATAGCTTTATACAACTCTTGTTCTTTTTTTTGGAGTTCAAAAAGTTCTATATATTTTTTCTGCTTTTCAACTAATGGGATTGGTATTTCCAACTCGCTTAACGTAGCTTTCGATATAGACATTATAGAAGTACCACGAGATTGCATTGCCAAAGCCTTTTGAATTATCGGTAAATTTATATACCATGCCACATATTCAGGAAGAATATCGTTCTTATTATGTAAACGTATCACTAAAAACGATGGTGAAGCGACACAATTTTGCTCAGTCTTTGGAACCATAACACAAATATTATTACTACCCTTAGAGGCTAAAAGCAAATCCCCTTCATTTAACAAATGCTTTGTATTATCAACGTTTATTGAAGGCTGAATTATATTTTTAAATACTCCATAATCATCAAAATCGCTTTGTTGAAAATATAGAGCATTTGGAGTAAAAGCACTTTTTGCAAATACCCCTGTCTGAATTGTAGCTATATCACGTAATTTTACCATTACACTTTAAATTTTATGCTACAAAATTAAAAATTCCTATTTCAACAAACAAATTTTTCTCAATAATAATTCTACTAAATTTACAACCTAAAATACTTTTACCTGAAAATCAGAAATTTATTATTTAGAATAATTATTCTTTAAAGTTAAAAAAAATATTATAATAATTACACAAGAAAAAAAAGCAAAGAAAAAAAGATTTTTTCTTTGAAAAAATTTCAGAAAACAAAGAGTTTTTTACTACTTTTGTAACATAAATTTAATAGCATCTTTATGGGCAAGACTGTAACTACTTATTTAATTGATGGAGATCCTAAGGGAACTCAATATGCTTTTATTAGCAATAAGATTTGTCAAATGTTTGTTGTGCCTCGTTCTAATCTTGCTTATCTCAACACGCAAGAGAAGTTGCAAAAGCCTGCTTTTTATATCTTGCTTGGGGAAGATGAGGCAACAAAACCGCAAGCCTATATAGGAGAGACAGAAAATTTTCGTGAACGTGTAAAGGATCATGACTCTAAAAAGACATTTTGGCAAAAGGCTCTTATCTTTGTTTCAAAAGATGCTGATATGACAAAGGCTGATGTGCAATATTTAGAATATAAAGCTATTGCGGAGGCAAGGAAAGCAAATGCTTATGTGTTGAGTGATAATAAACAAACGCCAAAGTCTCCTAATTTACCCGAGTATCAAAAAGATTCTATGGACGAATTCTTTGATGATGTTAAGTTTTTGGCATCGTTTATCGGTTGCAATATCTTTGAAATCGCACAACCTAAATCGGAACACTTATTTTTCCTTAAAACTCGCAAGTGTGATGCTGTTGGTTTTTACAATTCAAGTGGTTTTACTGTTTTGAAAGATAGTGTAATTGCAGATACTTCTGTGCAATCTTTTTCTTGGAAAGAGAAACGTGAAGCTATGTTAAAAGAATACACAGCAATAGAGAATGAGAAATTAGTAATGACTTGCGATAAAGTGTTTTCAAGCCCAAGCACCGCCGCAGATTTCTGTAATGGCAGTAGCAATAACGGTTGGATTGTGTGGAAAGATAAAGACGGCAACACCTTAGATTCTGTATATAGAAAAGATTTAGACAAATGATAATTTAAAAAACCTCGGTGCAAAGCAATAGAAAAACCTGTTTTTTTTACATAAAAATACCTAAGTTTTTCTATATAAAAAACCCAGGTATTTTCACTATTAAGCAATAAGCATTAAAAAATTTATCCCCATTGCAACTATAAATACTATCCCTTAATAACATAAGCCCCACCACAAAATCCAACACCCCTTCAATCTCCTTTTACCTTCCTTCTCACAAAAAAAACTTTACCCCTCCACCTTAACCCTTACCCCTTCTTCCTTCCCCAAACCCCAACACTCATTCTCGTTGTCTTGTTGTCTCGTAGTCTCATAAAGTCTCACAAGCACACAAAAAAAAGAGCCTCGCTTTTCAGCGAAGCTCTCGGTTTAATCTGGCAGCGACCTACTTTCCCACTTGGTGTAGCAGTATCATCGGCGATGCAGGGCTTAACTTCTCTGTTCGGAATGGTAAGAGGTGTTCACCTGCTCTATAACCACCAAAAATATCTCTAAATCATAACATAATTCTACATACAAGAAAGCTTTCCGAGAGAAGTCTTCGGGTTATTAGTATTGCTCGGCTTTGACATTACTGCCTTTACACCTGCAACCTATCAAGGTCGTAATCTTCAACCTCCCTATTAAGAAATCTCATCTTGAGGCGGGTTTCGTACTTAGATGCTTTCAGCACTTATCCCTTCCGAACGTAGCTACCCGGCTATGCAGCTGGCGCCTTCAACCGGTGCACTAGTGGTTCGTCCAACTCGGTCCTCTCGTACTAGAGTCAGAGCCCCTCAAATTTCTAACGCCCACAACAGATAGGGACCGAACTGTCTCGCGACGTTCTGAACCCAGCTCGCGTGCCACTTTAATGGGCGAACAGCCCAACCCTT
>CALGEC010000037.1 GCA_937881815.1 uncultured Bacteroidales bacterium | reverse complement strand
AAAAGAAAAATAATAAAAAGAAAAAGGAAGAACATTTTTTTTGAATGTTTAAATTCGCCAACAAACAACCCCGCCCACCCTTCATTTTTTTTGAGAAAAAATAATATTTTACAGAAAAGACTTGGAACATTCGTTTTTTATATATATTTTTGTCAGCATAATTAAATACCTTTAAAGTTATGAAGAAGATATTAGTAAGTTGTGTGGTATTATTCTTGTTGAATATTCTACACATTAATCAATCGCAAGCACAAGATTGGCAAAATTCAAAAAGCACTACTTTGCACACGCAATTTCCAACCGATGCTTATGCTCAGAAGGTAAAGGTTTATGCTAATGATTATTTGGTTGGAATAACAAAAGTTGCTGGTGTCAATCATTATGGGTTCGTATTATGGAAGAACAGTGATAACATTGAGGTTGTTTCTCTTTTAAACACTGTTAATATTATTGTAAATGATTTTACATTTTTTCAAGATGAAGTATATTTTTGTGGGAAAAGGCTAACAAATCAAGGCTCCTATATTGGAATTATAGGACATTTTAACATGAATGATTTTATTAATGTTGGAAATTTCAATTATGAATATACAGATGTAGTTAATACAGAGAATTTAACTAAAATTATATCATACACAAACTCTTTTAATGAAAATTTCATAACAGCAATAGGTGACGGCTCCACCATTATCGGAACTTCTGGTCAAATAATAGAATTAAATATTTCTAATAATAATTTTATTTATCAACATCTTATTCCATCTAGTAGCTCTCAAACGCAATTGGAAATATTAAATGATTTATTATACTATGAGAATTGTGTTATAACTCTAAGTAATATCTACCATGCAAATAGTTATGTAATAAGATATTTTAAATACAATGGTAATTATTTGGAAAACGTAGAAAGTCATATATATACATTTCCTAACACATTTTTTATATTTTCTTCAAACCCTAAGGAGTACCCTATTCATATTGCAGACATATCTTTAGATCTCTTTGCAGTAAGCGTTTCAGCAAGTGATGGTTTAAATAATTTTTCTATGATAAACATACATAACAAATGGGCCCAAAATTTATACTCATCACAAATACTTTATCATGACGACAAAGAGATTCAATCCTTAGAAATGGAGTATTCTCCCCTAATAAAAAGATTATTACTATTAAACAATAGTTATTTTAACGGTTTAGGGAAAATTCAAACAATAACCTATATTGATCCATTTGAAATAAACACTTATGTTACTTTAATGGAAAATTTTAACACTCCGACACAAATAAATCATTTTAGTTTGATTTCATCGGAACATTACGCTGTTGCAGGAACCTATTCAAATCCACAATCAAATAATAATTTACAATTATTTGCCACCAAAAACATAAACTATCCTTTTTTAAGTTGCTTAGACAAATTAATATTAAACATTGATCAAATATCAACTACTAATGGGACTTTACTATCTAACATTGGACAACCTTTTATCTTAAATACAAATTGGGTGCCTGACAATACTTTTGTTAATATTGAAAATATAAATATAAATTGTATAGATTAAAAATTTTTAAACAAGTAGCCTTATGAGAAGATTTATAGTAATTTTATTGGTATTATTACCTTTTGTATCAAAAGCACAGCAATTAGATACAGTAAACATAGAATGCGAATATTTCAATCAATACATTTATCCTCCTTTAATTGACAATTCTTCTAATAGAGAAACTTTGAACGAATTGTTTGGTTTTGATTTAGACATGATTAGTAATCTATATTCTTTCATAAACAATAACCCGAGCACAGTAGAAGAAATTGCTCAAAAATATGAAGTTGCTGAAAACGATAGTGTAAGTATATTTGGTGTTTCATTGTCTGTCTCTTACAGAAGAGGAGTAGCAAATTATTATGATACTATTACAATTAGTATATTAGACTCTAATCTTTCTAATACTATATATTCTCAAACTTTTGTTTCAATGGGTACAACTCAAGAAATATTAGATCTTTATCAACAACCTGAAGGATTTAATGGTTCTTCTTTTCCTTTTGTAGAATGTATATTTGATGACACAATCACTTTACATGAAAATTATTATATATCCTATAAAAACAATAAACATTGCAACATAGGAGAAAATATCGATCCTTTATTTATGTGTCTTAGCGAATATTCTTACAATACCACACGTCCTGATAACTATTGTGTGCCATATAGTTGTAGTTCAAAATACAAACCGTATGTAAAATTGTGTCATGATAATAGAAGTTGGCATCATGTTGATGAAATCAATTGGGCTGTTCCTTACTATGATATTGCAGGATACGGAGGAAGTTCCTTTGTTGCTAATAATTGTGATACACTTGTTTATAAAGCAGTAGGAATTATGCCTATTCAAGTATTGCAAGACACTTCTTCTGATTCATTAGATAGTGGCGTTGTTTCGGTTGAATTGCTTGAAGAAAACATAGAGATTTATCCTAATCCTGCAAAAGATGTTTTGAATATAAATTCTGCTTTTGCAATAAAAGAAGTTGAAATCTATGATGCTTTGAATCGCTTGATTGAAAAACGCAAAGCAAACAAAAGAAACATTCAGTTAAATATCGCTAATTACAAAGCAGGTTCTTACATAGTAAAAATAAACACCACAAAAGGCAGCGTGAAAAAGAAATTGATTGTGGAATAAGAATAGAAAAATAATTCTAATTTAAAGAATAAAAGAATATTTCAAAGAAAAAATTTGGAATATTCTTTTTTTATATATATCTTTGTCGGCATAATTAAAACCTTTAAAGCTATGAAAAAATTATTATTATTTGCAATCTCCATTCTAATGTTTGGAATTGCGAGTTCGCAAGTCTTTATTGACAATACGGATGCTACACGTACTTCAAGTGTATCAGCAGGAGCAGACAGATTGTCACCATACACACAAAAAGTTTTATATTGGAACAAAAATAGACATGTAATTTTATCTCAAAATGCAAGTGGAAGAGGTGTTTTCACTTTAACAGAAAATGCTAATACAGAAAATGCTAAAAGTGTAACTTTAAGTAACTACTTTAATGTCAAAGACTTTGCTATTGAAGGAGATACTTTGTATTTCTGTGGCAGTGTAAATAACAATGGTTCAAATGTTGCATTTCTCGCATACGTTAAAATAGCAACCCTATTTAAAAATAACAACATTATAGCACCTATTGATTCTGTAATAATACCAGATTCTTCTACACACATAGCGCCTATTATTTCATCTGGTATAAAGTACACTTTAATAAACAATGCTTATCAAGATAGTATTTTTTCAATAGATCGAATAGAAGTTTTCAAAGACGCTACAAATAATACTACCATTGCAGGAATTGGTAAAATGTACTATGGAAACCCTCCTTACGAAAAATTACAATTTGATCCTTATGAAGGTATAAATAGCACATTCGTTGATCCTTCTGAATATTATTTAGATTTCTTTATGTTTTACACTATAAAAGAAGATACGAATATAAATAATTATTTTGATGTATTTTTTCAAGGAGATTCAGCAACTTATGGATTATCAAATGATTTTGAAATGTTTTATATTCCTTCTGATACTATTGGAAGTTGCTATTATAATAAATTTGCAGATATAACAGAAACTGTTAATAAAATATATTTAACATCTATAAATTATAGCATTACAGGCACTCAAGACCCTTTGAATGATGCAGCATATATTGACATTTATTCTTTTGATAAACAAACTCGTCAACAACGTACAGGAAGATTAAACCTCCCTTATCCTGTTCATCAAGCGTATGGAGTAAAAACCACACATACATTTAAAGATAATATCGCTATTGTTTACAATAATTGTTTTAATCAAAACAATCAATATACATGTGCTTTTGAAATTATAGATGGTGATAATATAACATCTAAGGTTTCTATTTTTGATACACTTCAACAAGGATTTGCAATCTATGATTGTGAATATTTAGTGGATGAAGAAGAATTAGTGGTTTTGAAAAAAACTATTTCTAAAGGACAAAAAGAAGATTTTGTTTTTCACTTAAAAATGAGCGATACTACATCTTATCCTTATAATTACATAAGATATAAAATTAGATATGAAGATAACATTGATTTATCTTATAGTGATTTAAATGTATCTAATAATTCCGACTACACTGTTGCTGGATATATGCATGATAACCAAATGCTAATTTATGACACAAAAAATCATAGTTGTCTTTCAGACTATCCTTGTTTTAAAAAAGAAGAATTTCAAGTTTCATCATTAAACCCAATTACTGTAACTTCTATTCCAACATTAACTCAATGTAGATTCTACGAACCAGTCAAAAGCGTATCAGATAATCAGTTGACTATACTTCACCTTTCAAAATCAAAACTTCACGTGTTTATTAGATATAGTCTTATACCTTTAAAAACAAATTCAGACATAAATATTCATTGTTTAAAATAAATTGTTTAATTAAATGCCTTTAAAGTTATGAAAAAGTCAGTCTTAATTTTATTACTTGCATTATTGTTTTCAAACTTAAATCTTAAAGCACAATATAATTTAATTCCACCTCCTGATTCAAGTCAATACGATTTACTTTATATTTTTGACACCACATATTTTTCTAATTGTTTTTCTACAAGTGATACTCATAGAACACATATTCCAGGTGTATCAGGAGCTTCAACGCCTTATTCAGAAACTTATAGACAATGGCGATATTATGCTCCATATTATAAATTATGGTGCGACACTTCTGCTCCTATTGTTGAGGGTTATGTGATTGGAGCAACTTCTTATAATAATCAAATCTACGCAGAAGCATTTGCTCAAGATTATTATTTGGATCAAACATCTATTCCTTATGATAATTACGTGATTGTTGGTGTTGCAATGAAGGTGGGTTATGAAGCTCTTGATGATTTTAGAGATATTTGTATTTTAGATGATAACTTTGATACTATTTCTCGCACAATATTCAATACTTTTAATACGGGTCCAAGTTTAGATTCTATTGTAAATTGGAATAGAGATGGTTGGAACACCTATTACTTTCAAGAAAGGTATTATGCAAATCTTACAAATTTAAATAGTTTTAAAATAGCATTTGATGTCCCTAAATATGCATCTCCTAGTTATTTTAGAATGCATCACACATGTAATGTTTATAGTCCTTGTTTAAGAGATTCTATTTTTGCTCACGGAGGACCGATTGAATGTGGACTTAATTATGATACAATTTACATGGGAATGATTCCTTGGGATCAATTGTATTATAATTTTAAAGATTCGATAACAGGACAATGGTATTCAGAAGATTTTCATCCTAATCATTTTTGTATGTATGATGTAGTTGAAGATTATTTAAATTGGGTAAAAACTTTAGGTCCAGAGGATAACTTTCCTTTGTGTAGTTTTCCTGATGAAAAACACCTAAGACGCAATGGAGAATGGAT
>CALGEC010000036.1 GCA_937881815.1 uncultured Bacteroidales bacterium | reverse complement strand
AAAGCCGTAAGCACACAAAAATTGATAGTTGAATAACATTTAACAATCAAATAACCTAAAAGAGCGATTCTTTATAGAGTCGCTCTTTTTTTTCTTTGTTTTAGAAAAATATTTCTTTGCTTTAAAAAATTTTTTCTTTGATTTTTTTAATTTTTTCTTTGCTTTTTTCTCTCTTTCTTACATAAATATATTTTTACAAATAAGAGGAGTGAAAATTTCTTTTAAAAAAAATTTGTTGGTTGGAAAAAAAGTTATAAATTTGACGCTTGAAAAATAATTTTAGTATTAACAAAATAATAAAAGTATGAAAAGATTATTACTTTTTGCGATGGCAATCATTTTTGCTATGCAATTGTCGGCTCAGACAATGTTTTATGTAGTCGGAGACTCGACAACATCAACAACATCGGGTTATGTTCCGATGTATATGAATTATGAGAATTCGTTTACCGAATCTCTTTATCCATCAAATGAAATGATACCTGGTCTAATTACAAGTATCAGTTATTATGTTTCATCTACTTCCTATAGTAATGGAACATTTAAAATCTACATGAAAGAAGTAGATAATACATCTATTTCTTCTTTTATTGTAGGCTCTGATTTTACTGAAGTATATTCAGGCCCTGCAACAATGTCTGTAGGAAGAAATACTTTTGAATTAACAACTCCTTTTGCTTACACAGGAGGAGGTAATTTACTTGTTGCTGTCATAAGAGATGGTAATAATTATGCTTCTCCACCGAACTTTAGAAAAGCAACAGTTGGTAGCTCTGTTTATGACTATGATGATTATGAAGAATATTTTATTACAACAGTTCCATCAGGTACATCATCTACATCAGGTGTTCCTGTAACTATGTTTGGAATGGAAAGCTTAGGAGATGATTTTTGCTATCCTCCTATGAGTTTATCTTATTCAGGTTTAGAACAAACAGGAGCAACTATTAGTTGGGAAACAATGAGTGAAACTAACACTACTTTCGGTTTAGCATATAGAATGGCTGGTGAAGAAGAATGGACAACCGAAAGTGAAAATATAAATGATTTCTCTTATACTCTTTCTGGTCTTGATGCTTATACTCAATATGAAGTAAAGGTTTGGACAGTGTGTGATGAAGAAAATAGTTCTGAAGCATTAATTAGTTTTTGGACTTTGCCTTCTGCTGAACAAATGATAGAAATCCCATACGAACAAAACTTTGATGCATTGGAAGATTTGTCAAGTTGGGAATTATGGACAGTTACTCAAAGCGGAGCAAATCAATGGTACTTAGGTGCTTTGGGTGCTCACGTAGAAGAAGGTGAAGAAGGACAAGGTCTTTACATCAGTAACGACAATGGAGTAACTAATGCTTATGATCCTGATGGAGATGCTCATGTTGCGCACCTTTCTACTCTTATAAATTTAGAAGATGATACATATTATGGCGTTGAATTTGATTACAAAGCTATAGGAGAATTAGGTTGGGATGAAGTAGTTGTCTCTTTATTCCCTCTTGGAACAACTCTTCCTACTACAAACTCAATACCTACTGCAAATATAATTGGTAAATCGAATTCAAATACTAATCAATGGACAAGAGTTGCTGTGCCTATTCCTAATGATATGCCAAGAGGTGCTTATCAATTAGTGATTTCTTGGAAAAACGATGGCGGTGGCGGTTACACACCTCCTGCTTCAATTGATAATCTTTACATTTTCTCTACATCTTGTGCAAGAGTTAATGAATTTACTACAACAATGGAAGACGCTGGCGGTAGCGTAACTATGAATGTTGAAGTAATAGATGAATTCAACGAAGATGCTGAATATATTGTATCATATAGATATGGAGAAGATACAACTTGGTACACAGCAGAAGGTACAAGCCCTATTGCTGTAACTGATTTGCCTTTCACTTCAAGAGTAGAGTATAAAGTAACAGCTAATTGTGGTGGAGGCGAACTTGCAGTTACTTCTGACACTTATACTGATTGGACTATTTGTAGTTCAATATCAGAATTCCCTTACGTTGAAAACTTTGATGTAAATCCATTTATCGCAATTCAAGATTCTGCAAGAGCAAACAGAACTTCTATTAATTGTTGGTATAATGTAAATGGAGGATATACTTCTTCTTATTATTGGAGTGGAATTAGTTCAAATGTTGGAATAGATTCAACAAAAGCGTTGTATTTCTATGGAACAACTTCTACATCATCTTACGATTTTTCTGATTGGATGATTACTCCAGTGTTTGAAATGACAGGAAACGAAAGATTGAATTTCCAATATAGAACATCATCAACTACAAATCCTCCTGTAATAGATGTTTATGTTCTTGATGTAAATGAAACTGATTATACTTCAATGGCAGATACAGCAAACTTTACATTGCTTACATCAATCAACACATTAGGTCAACAAATAGAAACTTACAATATGGCAGAAATTTTCTTGAATGAATATACAGGAAATATTCGTTTGGCTTTTGCCGTAAGACAAAAATCATCTACATTCTATATTGATGATTTTACAATTAGTGAAATCCCTGATTGTCCTGATGTTTATGGATTGGCAGTAGATGGAGCAGATAATTCTGCATACGTTAGTTACAATACAGCAAATATTGGTGAAGATGGAGTTACAATAGCATACGCAGAATATGTAGAGGGTGAAGAATTTGATCCTGAAAGTGCACAAACTATTTCTATTGCTACTGATGATGAATTACCATTCCAAATAACAGATTTAACAGAAGGAACAACATACATCTTTGCTGCACAACAATCATGTGGCGGAGCATGGACAGAACCTGTTATTGCAACTATTCCTATAATTTACACTCTTCCTGTATCATTTGATTTTGATACTCCAGAAACATCAGCTGTTATTCAATCTACATCAACTAATGCAAACCTATGGACAATAGGAACAGCAACAAACAATACCGTTGATGAATATGGTACTCCAACAGATGGTGGTGCTATGTATGTTTCAAATGATAATGGAGCAACAGTAAACTATACTACTTCTCCAATTTCAACAGCATACGCTTCAATACCTATTAATATTGAACCAACAGGAGAAATACATATTTCATTTGATTGGAAGTGTGATGGAGAATATTCTTCTGCTACTACCACTTCTCCTTATGATTATATGCAAGTGGCATTAGTTCCTTTGGGACAAGATTTCGCTTCTGTTTCACCTCTTACAGCAAAATTATTTGCTCATCCTAATTGGCAATCATTCAGCGCTATTATTCCTGCAGGAGGAATGGAAGGTATTTACAACTTAATGTTCAAATGGTATAATGACTCAGGTAGTACAGATGGTATTCCTGGTGTTGTTGATAACATAGTAATTGCAGCATTTTCTTGTACTTCTACTTCATTAGAAACAAGTGTGTCATTTACAGAAACAGAAGAAAGTGAAACAGGCGGTGCATTACTTGTTGAATTGACAGATGAAGTAAATACAGATGTTACATACGTTTTGCGTTACAAAGAAAGTACTTCTACTGAATGGCTTGAAATCACAGACCTTACAATAGATGATTTCCCTTATACAGTAATGGAAGCAAACTTCCAAACACTTTATAACATTCAAATAGGTGTTGTTTGTGCTGATGGAGATGAGCCTGCATTTGCAGACCAAGTAAATATTACTACTCCTTGTCAAGCATTACCAACTCCTTGGTATGAAAACTTTGATGTAAATCCATACAATTCTCCTTCTTGCTGGGAAAGAAAAGCTGGATTACTTCCTGCAAGTGGAACAATTCAAACAAGTCAATTGACAACATCAACATCATCATATTGTTGGGGTTGGGCAAGTAACTTTGCTTGTGGAACAACTACATCAAATATGCTTCGTTCAGAGCTGTATTCTACATCAGGTTATATTTTCTGGGCAATATCTCCTTCTATCAATTTGGCAGACGACGGAGTTGCAAAACAAATAGCATTTGACCTTGGATTAAGAAGGTATGGTTCTAACGCAGCTCCTACTACTTCTGCACCAGATGATAGAGTTATGATATTAGTTTCTCTTGACAATGGTGCATCTTGGGATATTGCAAATGGTCTTGTATTTGCTGACGGAGATGATGACACAGAACACAACTACTCTGATTTAGGTCTTCAAATGCAACGTTATGTTTACAGACTTGTAGATGAAAATGAAGAACCAATAGTTGGTACAGTTCGTTTTGCATTCTATTCTGAAAGTACAGTATCTAATGCAGACAACTATGTTTGTATTGACAACATAGCAGTTGAAGATTACGCTGCGTGTCCTGCACCTTATAATGTTGTAGTATCTGATGCAACTATTACTTCAACAACTGCAACTGCAACATTTGGTTATTATGGTGATGCAACAACTTGGGAATATGTAGTAGTAGAAGGAGAAGATGCAGACCCTGCTTCAGGAAGTTCAGTAGAGGTTACTACAACAGACCCAATTGAATTAACAGACTTAAATCCTGAAACCACTTATACATTTGCTGTAAGAGCAATTTGTGAAGAAGGAGAATCTGAATGGACAACAGCAACATTTACAACAATATCTGCTGCGGAACTTGTTCCTTACGAAACAACATTTGATGACGGAGTTTGGAGCGAAACAAGTGCTGCAAACACAGCAAATGTTTGGTTTGTAGGGGAAGCAACAGGTAATGAAGCACCTGCAGCATACGTTTCAAATGACGGAGAATCTTATGCAGCAACATTATCTTCTGCACAAACAATTTCTCACCTATGGAAAGACTTTGATTTTGGCGAAACTGAAGATGAATTTGAACTTACATTTGATTGGAAAGTAACAGGTCGTCAAGAAGGAAATAGTATTTACGGAGGTATAGCAGCATATCTTGTAGATGTAGCACCTCTTGCAACAGATTTATTAAATTCTGCTAATATGATAGCAGTAGTAACAGGTTCTGATGAATGGCAAACAGAAAGAGTTTATCTTGGAAATGTTACAGGAGAAAAACGTTTGGTATTCACAGCACTTGGTTATACAGTAGATGCAGAATTAGCAACACCTGCTGCAATTGACAATGTTTCATTATCAATATCATCTTGTCCTCAAGTTCAAGGCGTAACTGCTGAAAATATAACAACATCTACAATAGACGTTGCTTGGACAGAAACAGGAGCAGATAGCTACATTATTACTTATAGTGCAGAAGGTTCAGAAGAAGAATTAACAGAAACAGTAACTTCTTCTCCATTCACACTTGAAGAACTTACATCTGCAACAAGATACATAATTACAGTAACTGCAGTTTGTGGCTCAGAGCAAGCAGTTGCATCTAATGCAATAGCAGCAACAACACTTCAAGAACCTGTTGAAATACCTTATACTTGTGACTTCGAAGAAGCAGGTGCTAATGGTTGGTTATTAAGAAATGGTTCTTGTACAAACCAATGGTATGTAGGAACAAGAACAGGTGGAACAAGTGGAGAACTATTTATTTCATCTGACGGTGGAACATCAGCAACCTATTCTTCATCATCTTCAGTTGTAGTAGCAGAAAAACTATTCCAATTAGGAGCAACAGACTCGATAAGAATCAGTTTTGATGTAACAGTTACTGGAGAATCTTGCTGTGACTATTTGAAAGTATTCTTTGTTGACCCTACTGTTGCAATTGACCCTACAACAAATTACTCTATTGATTATGCTTCAAGTGATTATTCAACAGGAACAATAGGTGGAGCAAAAATCAATCAACAATCCGGAACAGTTCACAAAGAAATAACAATAGAAAATGCTGCCCCTAACGGATTACAAAAACTTGTATTCTTGTGGAGAAATGACGGAAGCTTACAATATAATCCACCTGCAATAATTGACAATGTTATGGTTGAAGGAGCGGGAGAAGAAATAACTTGTGCAAAACCTACAGCAGTTGTTGCCTCAGATATAACAGAAACATCTGCAACAATTTCTTGGACAGACAATGATGAATCTCACTCTGCATGGAATGTATATTACAAAGCAGCAGGCTCAGACGAATGGTTAATGGAGCAAGTTTCAGAAACATCAGTTGAATTAATAGATCTTAGTGCCGCAACAACATACTCTGTTTATGTAACAACAGATTGTGGAGACGAAGAATCTGCTCCAACAGCAACAATGACATTCGCTACACTTTGCGGTGTTATTACAGAATTTCCTTATGTACAAAACTTTGAAGGAGTATCTTTAGGAGCAACACCTATTTGTTGGTCAGTAGAAGCAATTCAAGGAATGACTGATCTTTATGATAATGCTTGGGGTGTAATAGATGAATATGAATTAGATGTTATTACATTTATTTCAGGAGATGCAATTTGGCATACTTATGAGCCAGGTGTATCTGGAAGATTGATTACTCCAATGTTCGACCTTACTTCATTAACAAATCCTTACGTTAAATTTGATTATGCAAAACTATCTTGGTCAGGAATAGCAGAAAGTTTAACTGTTAGTTACAGAGCAAGTGCAGACGAAGCTTGGACAGAATTAGCAACAATGAACGGAACTACTGATCAATGGGTATTAGACTCTATTGCATTGCCTAACCCAAGTGAAACATATCAAATAGCATTTGTTTCAGCAGGTGTTGACGGATACGGAGTTCTTATTGATAACTTTACAGTTTACGATGCAGAAGAAGGAGAAGGCGGAGAAGATCCAGATCCAGATCCTGAACCTGAACCATGTGATGCACCAACAGCCCTTGCAGTAAATAATATCACAGAAACAACTGCTGATATTACTTGGAACGGCACAGCATCAACATACGAATTCAAGTTAAACTCAGGAGCAGCAGAAACACTTACAACAACAAGTAAAGCATTAACAGGCCTAACAGCAAATACTGCTTACACAGTAGAAGTAAGAGCAATATGCGAAGACCAATCAGCATGGGTAACAACAACTTTCACAACCCTTGCAGAACAAGGCGGAGAAGAACCTGATCCAGAAATAGTAGCACCAGTAGTTGCAACAACAGCAGCAACATCAATTACACACGAAAGTGCAACATTGAATGGAACAATCACTGTTG
>CALGEC010000035.1 GCA_937881815.1 uncultured Bacteroidales bacterium | reverse complement strand
TCCTGTTAATTCTTTTGACCCTAATGAAATCTACGGTTACATTGCTGAATCGGGCAGTTTGGCTGTTGGTAGTGAGGTTGAAGAATTATTCTATACTATTCAGTTTGAAAACGACACTGTTTTTGCTTCTTCAAATGCAAGTAATGTTTACTTGATTGATAGTTTGGATAGTGATTTGTTTGATTTATCTTCTTTCGGAGCAAGAAAAGTAATAATCGGTAGCAAGGAAATTACTTTGAATGGAGAGAAAGAATTTGTAAGAACAATGGATATGCGTCCTGATATTAATTGTTTGGCTCAAATTAGTTTGACTTTTGATTCTGTAAATGGAGTTGCTAATTGGGTATTCTCTACTCTTGATCCTATTACTTTGGAAGAAATAAATATTCCTAACAGAGGTTTCTTGCCGGTTAATTACTATGGCGAGGGAATTGGTGAAGTGATGTTTACTATCAATAGAAAGAATAATCTTGTTGATAGTACTTTGATTCCTAATTATGCTACAATTATTTTTGACAATAATGAGGGTATAAATACTTCTATTTGGCAAAATGTTGTAGATGTTACTCCTCCGCAAAGTAGTGTAAGCAATATTACGATTACCGATACTATGGCATTATTGAATGTTCAAGCAACTGATAATATTTCGGGTGTTTGGAAGTATGATGTCTTTGCTCAGTATGGTGCTAGTGCAGAATGGGAAAAGGTTGGTGAGGATATTCCTATTGATAGTATGATTTCTGTTAGGGTTTACGAGGGAATGAACACTGGTTTTGTTTCTATTGCAATTGATTCGGCAGGAAATGTTGAAAATAAACCTTTGTTGAGAGATAACGACATCTTTGCTTTACACGTTTATTCTGAAACTAATGAAATGCAAGGTTATGTTAATGGTTTGGGAAGTTATGATAGTTTAAGCGTTGTTGAATTAACTGCTGTTGCAAATGCTTGTTATCAATTTGTAAGTTGGAATGATGGAAACACAAATAATCCAAGAAGTTTCACTCTTACAAAAGATACTACTTTCACTGCTTTGTTTGAAGAAATTGAGTTTAACACTCCTATTTCTGCAACAATTTGCGAAGGACGAGTTTACACAGAAAATGGATTTAACGTAAGTGAAGCAGGTGTTTACACACAAACATTACAAACTGTTAATGGTTGTGATAGTATAGTAACATTAACACTTAATGTTAATCCAATCTTCAATACAGAACTTACAGCTACAATTTGCGAAGGACAAGCTTACACAGAAAACAACTTTAACGTAAGCGAAGCAGGTGTTTACACTCAAACATTAACTTCTGTAAATGGTTGCGATAGTATTGTTACTCTTACTTTAAACGTTAATCCTATTTATAATACAGAACTTTCAGCAACAATATGCGAAGGTAGTGTTTACACGGAAAATGGATTTAACGTAAGTGAAGCAGGTGTTTACACTCAAAACTTAACTTCTGTAAATGGTTGCGATAGTATTGTTACTTTAACTGTTAGTGTTAATCCTACTTTTGATACTACTATCAATGCAACAATAAA
>CALGEC010000034.1 GCA_937881815.1 uncultured Bacteroidales bacterium | reverse complement strand
ATAATTGGTATGGTCGTATTGCGACATTTTGTTATTACTTTGGCTAACAAAAAGAGGTAGAAAAAATGGCAAAATATGTGCTTATTAGGGATTCGTTCGATGAGGAATCGGGCGAAATGGAAACAAAGACCAAGACATACCCCACGCTGGATTCAATGTTGCAAATCGTGTGCAATGTGATGAACGCGCCCAGAAAAAACGGATATCTCAAGATTATGTCCGTGGCTTTTGTCGGGGATGATTTGACGATTACCATCGAACAACAGCCCAGCGACTACATCAAGAAAAAGATGGGCTTGTGATTGGTTGGGTGTAAATTTGGCTTTTGCCGAATTTATACTTGGAATCGTCATTTTGGCAATTTTTCTTTATTTTCCTCTATTTTTGAGAAAAGATAAGGAAAAATGAAACAATTTAACAAACCCCTTAATTTCTATTAAAGGTGGAAAAATGAGAGTATTCGATAAAAACGATATAAATGATAAAAAAATCGATGTGATTAGTTTTGTCATTAATGCACTTAACAACTCTGAAAAAAGAATTATCGGTATTGCTACCGATTATTCACACATTCAGATAGACCCAGAAAATTTAGCACTCTATATTGAGATTACAATCAATAAAAATGAAGATGTATATGTTCCGTTTAAAATCGTGAACTATTGCGCCGATGTTGTCGAATCAGAAAAGGAAACTTTGGTGTTCAGATTTGGTACAAAAGTTGGTACGATAGAAATGGAAATAGATGTGTCCGATATTCTGGTCTTAGTTGATTCAGAGTAAGACCTAACACCTAACACTTAGGTTTTAAGATTATGTGTTTTAGAATCTAAGTGTTAGGTAAACCTTAAAATTAAGGGGTGTTAAGATTTAGGCACCCCTAAACTTAAGGGGTGTTAAGTTTTAGGCACCCCTAAATTTTAAGGGGTGTTAAGTTTTAGGCAAGCCTAAAAATTTTAGGTAAGCCTAAAAATTTTTGGACTACCTAAAATTATACGGTGTCCTGGACTTTTCAAAACTTTTGCTATATTATATTATTAGAATATGTAATATGTAAAACTAAAATGATAAGTCAAAAAACAATTTGCAAAAATTTTAACTAAAAATCTAAAAAGGTAAGTGATTAAATTGTTTTCGATTGAGATAAGAGAAAAATCAAACTACCACGTTTTAGTAAACGTGTCAAACATTCCTTCATTAAAACTCGCTTTCAAGCTGTTGCAAGACATAACTGATTACACAGAGTTACCGGTAGAAAAAGAGCTAACATATAGTGTAATTGGACAGGTAAATGAACAGATGATTGAATTATCAAGCGAAGAAGTGGTAGAATGACTGAGAAAAAAGATGTATTGGATGCTATCTACGAAACTATGTGCGGAAGTACAGCAATAGTTGCTTATGTAGATAGAGCATTAGATGGATTGAAAGCTCTTGAAATGCTTGGTGTAATGTCTAAAACAACAGCTGAGGAATTACGTTTAGTAACGTGTAAAAGAGCACTTTCTGAGATAGATAAAGTCATACAATCTTTGAAAGATATTGAAAAAGATGTTGAGAACCTTTAATTATTCTTTTATTAAAAGGTTGATGATTAAATGACCGATAAAAGAGTAATAAAGGTTCTTATCTACTTTTACGAAAATGGAATCAATCACTTCGGCACTAATAAAGAGATAGAGAAAATCTTAAATGAATTATGGGAAGAAAGTGATTAGATATGTTGTTATCTCCAAGAGAAATAATGATTGGAATTATAGTCTTACTTTTAGACATAGGTATTATAGCACTTATTGTTACAATTATCTGTCTAATAGTAAAGTCAGTTTTCAACTAATGTGAGGGAATAGATATGAAAATAGTTATGTTACAGATTCTTGAAACAGACGATGGAACGTTTGAAAGTTTAGCTCTTCAATTACCTAACAAACCATATGTTAAGTTGGTTGATATGGAAACTATTGAGGGAGAATTTAAAGAACTTATCAAATCATTTGTTAAGTCAGCTAAAGAAGTATATCTTATGGAAGGAGATGAAATACTTGACAAGAAAAGCTAAACACATAGTTTTCTTAAACGTTGTAAACCTATATGATGGGACAGCTTCGGAAACAGATTTTTCCGTATATGGTGAGTTATCTCATCCGGAACTTTTCAACTCATATATTCAACAAGCTATCAAGAAAGCTATCAATGAATATGTTGAGATAGAAAGCAAACTAACTAATATGGATAAGTTCTTATCCTGAAGTTTTCAAAACTTTTAAGTTAGCTATTAAGCGTGATATAGCGAAAGATAAACCAACACTTGGTCATAAAACTCATGTTGTATCTACTCCACAAACAATTTAATTATCTTTCGCTACACGAATCTTAATATCTACATTGTAAGGTATCGCCTAAATCCATCCAATAACCTTACAGTGAGGTATTTAGGCACGAAAGGATAAAGATAAATCATTAGTTTTCTCACCTTTTATAATGATTATCTATTATTCCGTGAATCCTAAGAGATAAACAAAAATCTTTTAAGACAGTTATATCTCTGTAAAAGATAAAAGCTTAGAAAGGAGAAAACACAAATGGCTACAAATTTTAGTAATTTGGCACATGAAGTAGTAACCGCAAGAAAAAATTGGGGAGCACCTAAGTCGATGCAACTTAAAACTTCTATCTCTACAAGAGAGATAGCAGGTAAGAACATAACTATTGACGAAGTTGTTGTTGTAAATAAGAAGAAAGTTGATAAGGAATCTAAGACTCCTATTATGACAAAAGATGGTAAGCAGATTTACCAGCCGGTTGTCTATGTAGCTTTCGACAAAGATTATTTCTTTGCTTCCAAATCAGCTATTCTCGTAGAACAGTTTGAAAGGTACACGGGAAATAAGTTGGCTGTATATGAGGAAAAAGATTTCAACGTAACTACGATGAAACCTGACCTCGTAGGTGCTGTCCTTAAAGTTGGCACAGAAAAAGTCAAATATAGGGATGGTAAGGAGTACGACCAGCTTATACTGTTAGATACAGAGTAAGCTTAGCGTAAAACCCCAATTACAAGTAGAAACATTTTGATTAAAAGACCTGGACATGTCTATAAACTGTCCATTTTTTATTTAGACTTGGTGATAGAAATGGCAAAACCAAGAAGAAAACGTAAGTTAAAAGGAGAAAGATTGTTCAAACCTATAACTACAAATTTAGGTGAGAGAACAAATGAATATGGGGTTCCTGTAAAACCTTATAGACTAAGTAACAAAACAGTTTGGCTTACAGATGCTGAAGCAGCTCGTAGAATGGAAGAAATAGAAGCTCTTAATAAAGAAGTAAGAGAACTTCATAAGTCTAAACTACCTAAACCTATTATAGAAGTTAAATTAAATAGAATATCAAAAAAGCAAGATAGAATTAAAGAAAGAGCTGGTTCAACAAATTATCACCAAACTACTGAGGCACTTTTTACAAGACTTCCGCAAATAGTTGGAAGAATGAAAGAGCAATTAAAGACTGGTTCACCTTATGGTTCACATAGTTCAGAAGCTTTAACAAAATTTATAAAAACATTTAACAAATTAGATACAGCTCAAAAGATGGAATTTTATGAGAAAAACACTGATTTGTTTACTGATATGTCAGATTATTATAACTATCTTAAACAAACTTCTGGAGTATTGGATGAAAGAAATAAACCGCCTAAGAAATATAGAGGTTTAAACCCAAATCAGTATGAGGTAGTTGCATCATCATCTATGGGATATCTTCAAACAAGACTTGATGTATTCATTAAAAACAAAGGTAAAAAGTAAGGTAATAGAATGAGTAATTGGTGGTGTGCCGACTTTGAAACAACATCACTTAAAAACTTAGAAATAGACGGATGTGTTAGAGTATGGTTATGGTCATTAGTTGGTGTAGAAGATAATGAACATTTTTATGGAACTGATATACAAAGCTTCTTTAAAACCATTAAGAAAAACCATTGTCGTAGGGTATTCTTTCATAACTTAAAATTTGATGGTAAATTTATAGTTGATTATATGATGAGAAATAAATTTGAATATGGAACAGATTATGAAGTTATAATAGATGGTTTAGGAAGTTGGTATGAAATAAAATGGAAAACTGATAGTAAACATACAACTAAATTCTGGGATTCATTAAAGAAGTTTCCTAATACAACAGTTAAACAATTAGGTAAGTTTATAGGTTTACCAAAACTTGATGCACCATATTTTGATAAATATTATGATAAAGATTACCAACCTACACAACAAGAAATAGATTATTGTATCCGTGATAGTGAAGTTGTTGCAAAAGCTATTATGTATGAAATAGAACAAGGTTTTACATCAATGACATTAGCAACTGATTGTTTTAAATTTGGAAAAGAACATTGTTTAAATGGTAGGTTTTATAGAGATTATATGCCGTTATTAAGTGATTACACAGATGAATTTTGCCGTAAAGCATATCGTGGTGGTATATCTTACCTTAACCCTGATTATGAAGATATGGAGATAAGTAACGTTAAAGTTTTTGATGTTAATTCTCTTTATCCGTGGGTTATGCACGATTGCCCATTACCTTATGGATTTGGTAGTTATTCAAATGAAAAACCAGATAATGATGATTTGTATTTCGTTCATTTTAAGGCTGAGTTTTATGTTAGGAATAAGGGTTTTCCGTTCTTACAGCTAAAGAACACACCTGGATATATGAATAATCAATTTATAGAGTACTCAAATGGATATGAAGATTTGTATATGACCTCTGTCGATTATAAGAACTTTAAGAAAAATTATAAGATATTGGATGAATGTGAACACGAATATATATCGTTTAAAAGTCAAGTAGGTTTATTAGCACCTCATGTGGATTATTGGATGGAACGTAAGAAATATTATGAAAAACAAGGTTTACCATTTATGAGATATATAGCTAAAACTATGATGAATGGGTTTTATGGTAAGACAGCTTTAAGAACAAATAGACAAAATGTTGTACCGGAATTTGACCCAGAAAGTAATCAAGTATCTTATTCAACAAAAGTAGTATCAACTATTGAACCTATTTATGTACCATATGGTGCATTTGTTACAGCTTGGGCAAGAGATAAACTTATCAATTCAGCTTTACAAGTATGGGATAACTTTATTTATTGTGATACTGATTCGATACATTGTTTTGATAGTGATAACATACCTTTAGATATACATCCGACAGATTTGGGTAAATGGAAAGATGAAACAGCTGATGGAGCATATGAATACGCACGTTATATAAAACAGAAAACATATTGTCATGCAAGACCTGGAGTTAAAGATGGTGTACCATATAAAGAAGTAGTTGAGATAAGAGCTGCTGGATTAAGTGTTAATTCACGTACCGGTATACCTTTCGATGAATTTAAATATGGACTTGTTATTAAAAATGCCAACTTAAAACAAAAGACAGTTCCCGGAGGAGCTATCCTTATGCCTACTGATTGGGTTATGGATAGAGATGATAGTTATTATGTTGAAGAATTTATGAAGTTATTTGAGGAGGAAGAAAAAGATGAAAGAAAATCAAGAAGTAGAAAGACCACCCCGTGAGTTTTATTCTGCAAATACTATGCTAAGATATAACCCACTATGGGCTTTGATACTTGGAGAAAGAAGTGTAGGTAAAAGCTTTGAGTTTAAACGGAGGTCTGTAACTACACCAAATACTATATGGATATATCTTAGAAGAACTGATATATTACGTCGTGACCCTAAAAATTGGAAATCTTACTTATCAGATTTGTTAAAAGAACAAGTAATAAATGTTGATTCAGAATATAAAGTAAATAGTGAAGGACTTTGGGTTGATGGTGTTCAAAAAGTTATCTTTTCAGCTTTATCAACAGATTCCGGAGCACATAGTATGAATTATCTACCTGATTCTATTGGTATAACTAAAAAGGATGATAAGTCAAAAGAATTTAAAGGAAGAAAAGTAGATTCTAATATGACAAGTGAACAGCAACAAGCGTTAAGAGCTGAAAGAGAAGAACACAACTTAGAAGAAGCAAGACGTGTTGATGAAGCTATTGAAGAACGTAAAAAAGAAGTCGGAGAAAAACTTGATATCAAAAAGAAGATTGTATATGAAGAAATAATAGAACCAACAGGTAAATACATTAAGAATGAAGTAGAACAATTGTTTGAGTTTTATGTTACAGTAGATAGATACACAAATACACAGCTCTTTGGTATAGCTAATTTGATGACTTCATACAATCCTTACTTTGAATATTTCGGGATACGTCCGTTTACACAAGAATTTAAATGGTTTAAAAATAAAACTCTATTAGTTCAAAACGTCAAAATTAAAGGAATGGAAGATTTTGTTAAATCACAACGTTTCTTTAATCTTGTTGAAGGAACTGATTACGGAGATTATCTTACAAATAACACACCATGGCAAGATGATAATTTCGGAATAGAAAAACGTCCAGCTAAGGCAAAACTTAGATATAATGCTAAAATGCATGGTCAAACATTTGGTATTTGGGAATATGAGGGTATTATCTATATCAGTAGTAAATATAATAGGGAATATATGACATTTTCTGGATTAAAATCATTAGAAGGTGATGATATAGCTATTAAAAAGGGTGAAGGAATACATAAACTTCTCAATACAGCGTCAGATATTGGTGCAATTAGATTTGAATCTATACCTTTACGTGAGGTTGTATATGAGATAATAAACGGAGGATATAAAGATGCGTGAAACTCTTGAATTATGTCCTTTCTGTAAAAGAATGGTCATTACAAGATTAGATGTGTACGAAACTTTCATAAGAAAGTATTGTCCAAACTGTTTTAAAGATATAGAGATAGTTACAAGGAAAAGTGATGAAGATGATTAATGAGAAAGATGAAATGATGGTTCCGGCAAGAGCTACTGTCGGAAGTGCTGGCTATGACATTAAGATACCTTATCCTGAGGTTTTGAAACCTTCTGAATATGTAGTTATAGATACAGGGTTGAAGCTAACCGGTAAGGATTTTCCGCTATTAGCTGGAGCATTTTTGAGAGAAAAACCTAAGAAGAGAGGTATTGAAGAAATAAGAGGTGTACATGAACCTTATAGTTGGGTAGCACTTATCTTCCCACGTTCAAGCTTAGGCTTCAACTATGGTTTTAGATTTGCTAATACTATATGTGTAATAGACCAAGATTATAGAGATACTATTAAACTTAAAGTAACAGTTGATAAAGAACTTGAGTTAAAAGCTGGAGATAGGATTGCACAGATTATCTTTATACCATATCTTGCATTAGCAAATGAGAGTATACCTACACTACACCGTGATGGAGGAATTGGGAGCACAGGTATATGAGAGGTGGATGTAAAGATTGTAGCCTAATGGAAATGAAATATTTAGGTACACTTGACGGTAAGCCTTATTGTAATCGTTTCAAAAGATATATTGATGAAGGTAACTTTGAATATAACTTCTTTTGTGATGGTGTTAGTAATGGGACAAAAAGAAATAATAGATTATCTTAAAAAGCATCCGGAAGATTGGATATCAAGAGATGAGTTACAAAGGGTGATAGGTTGTGGTGAAGATTCTGTTGTACGTTGCTTAAGAACTCTTGTAAGAAGTGGCGAAGTAGAAAGACGGTTTGAACTTGTGCAAGCTGCCGGAAAACCTACAAGAAGACGTGTAATTACATGGGTTAAGCTAACTTCATCATATAAAAGACAACTAAAAGAGGAAGGATTGTTATGACATTTGATATAAGAATAAGTTTAGTATCACCTAATGGATATACTATACAAGATAAAAAGTTTAGATTTGCAAATGAAGTTGAAGCAAGAGATAAGTTAGATGTTGTAATGATGATTCTCGATAAAAGTTACTTTGAAACTTACGCTGAATATGAAAGAACATATGACGCTGTAAGTAAAGTACTACAAGGGTATGAATTTAGCATTATGCCTAAGGGAAGACGTGGAAAAACAGCTATGAACCAAGGTTGGATAAGAAATGAATAGAAGAAAAGATGTATATATGGATAGACAAGGTAAATGTATAAGTAGAGAAATGATTGAAGAAATAATTGATAAAGACCTTTTTCCAGCAGGTTTTACTTCCCGTAATTTGGATGCTTATTTCGGATGTTATAGGTTTTATAGTAACAAATCGACAAAGAGATGTGTTAAAAGAGGTGATTTAAAATGTAAACAAATAACAGGTATGTATAGTACAAGAACAGCTTATTATTGGTATAAGTGATTAATTAGTCCTGAGCATGACTTTAAACTGCTCTTTTTTAATCTAAAAATAAATAAAAGTGGTAGGTGTTACCCTACCTTTTTAATTTGTTTATGTAAGAGTTATTTGTTTCCAGGTGTATGAAGGTGTTACAGTATCTACGGCTGTACACATGAAGGCATTTTGTGTAGAAGTATTAATAAAAATTTGTCCAATAACACCTACTGTTGCTGTTGTTGGGTCTGATGTATCTGTTAATATAACACTTGAATTTTCATTATTAATTTTCTTCCAAACACCAGCTGCCGTATTAATAAAAGCATCTTGTGTTGTAGTATTAACAAATACTTTAGATATACCATATTCATCAGAAGATGATGGATTACTTGCTCCGGTATTACTAAAATATTTCTTTATAATATTTTGATAGAACTTAGTATCATAAGGTATTATTACACTTAAACAATTGTATAAATCACTAATACCACTCTTTACTTTTACTTTTACAATATACATAATTCCATAGAAATATGACAAATCCATGTTTCTTGAGTTTAACGTATAAACTTCAAATCTGGCTTTATTAGAACCATTTACTGTTACTTTATTTCTTGAACCTTCAGTTTGTAAATATTCATTTGTGTTCATAATAAAACCAATATAAAGATAACCTTCTTCTACTATTGTATTACTATTAATATATACAGATTTTCTTTCGCCATATTTTATCGCAGGTGCAATTACAGTTACAACATTGTTATTATATTCTACTAATTCACTATCTTTTAGTAACTCTTTCCAATTAACTTCAGCAACAGGTGTTTCACCAGAACTATCAACAGTTACTCCAAGGACCTTACCATCATCTGCAGTTGTAAATTCAGGCAAACCTCCTTCAGGCTCTACCCACTCAACTTCTGCAACAGGTGTTTCTCCAGAACTATCAACAGTTACACCAAGAACCTTACCATCATCTGACGTTGTATATGCAGGTACACCCTCCGGAATAGTAGGCTTGTTCTGTATATAACTTGGTTGTGTATTATCTGATTCATCCCAATTACTCTGAACTTGTGCATGACCTTGTTCATCAGTTGCCCAAGCAAGTCCGTTCTCAGCTGTAACTTTAAGTACTTTACCAGCATCTTCAGAAGTATGCTCAGGAATTCCCTCAGTACCTTCAACTTTATCTTCCAAATCTTTACCCATCTCATACAAAGCCCAATCCGCATAGGAAGGTGTTTGCTCAGTTGGGTAAACTGTTTTCTGCTTCATCTTATCTCTTGTGTATATAGATTCCTCATCAGTCATTTGACTCATCCTCCAAAGCTTTAACTCTTTCTTCAAGTTCAATTACACGTGCCTCTAAGGCTTTACCCATAGAGAATAGGATATTTATTGATTCGATAAACGTCCTACCTGTAAATTTTGCTTCATCATAGATTTCCATTACAGTAACCTCGATTTCTTAATTAAAAGGTTTGGTAAAAGGTTTGTTTAAAAGGTTTGTTATAAGTGCGTAGTCTTATGTGAACAGAGGTACCCAAACACCATCTCTCTTAACAAACATTCTCATGTACTCATCTCCTGGTGGTGAAGGTTCTCTAACAAATGTAGCTTCAATAGTATGATTACTAATTATTTGCCCAAATGTTATAACCTTTGTTTTAATTATTTCCATAGGCATTTTTACACCTTAAAGCTGAATAGGTGAACCATCTACAAGTATCTGACTTATAACATAGTTTGCATCAGCTGTTACAACAAATGTCTGGCTACTTCCAGCATTAAGTGTTACAGTACCTGAAGGACTAATTGAACCGTGTGTACCTGCTGTTGCTGTAATTGTGTATGTAGTTACAGTTACAAGACGAGTTGTAATTTGACCTGCTGCACTAATTGTAAATGTAGCTGGATTATCAGTACTTCCACCAATTGGTGTATCATCTTCACCAATATAACTAAATCTATCAAATGCTTTTCCAACAGCTACATCTTCAACCTTAATTTGCAATGTAGAACCGTGTGCTATATTTACAGTTGTACCAATACCAGGTTCAACAAGAGTCCAGTTACCAGTTCCTACTTTATAGTAGATTAAACCATCGCTTGAACCTATGCCAGCAAAATGTATTGCATATGTCATTATCTCAAACTCCGCACTTATTGTGTGATTTGCCGCAACATCACTAAACGTATATGATTTTGTCGTTACCATTTTAACACCTCGTTTAATACGGTGAATAGATATACAAATCACCGTCTTGTCCAAGTGAAGATGAGGGTGTTTCTTCACTTCCAATGTATATTTTTCTTATTTGTTCTGACTTAGTTACTTTATTATCTACTTGTGTTGTTAAATCAACTATACTTGCTTCTTGTTCTATAATTTTAGTTGTAATAACTTTATTTTGAACAGGGTTCTCAGATGTAGTAGAAAAAGCTGCATCAACTATAATAGTAGGTGGCGTTTCATCGTTATCAATAGTGATACGTTTAACTCCATCACTAAGTCTTTGAACACGTGTCAATACATTTGTTAATCCCATTTACTCACCTCTAATAAAAATATACTCTTTTATATCTTGGTGCAAAACATTCTTCAAAACTTTCGATAAAGAATTGAATAAAAGTTTTGTTTGTATCAAGATATTCGTTCATATACTCAACATTTGGTTTTATTCCTAAACTACTTAGTTCAGTAGTTTGTGTTCCGGTTTTCTTAGTTTCATCGTCAAGAGCTGATACAGTAGTATCTTCACCAGCTTCTTGATTACTTACATCTCTACCGTAATCAGTTTTATCTCTGGAACGGTCAGTGTCATCTTCCGGTGCATCTGCTGGAACTTCTACATGATGAGTTAGGTCTGAACCTGATTCACCACTTTCTTGGATATGTCCGTAACTAATTACGTTTGCAACATCCTGTTCACGTTTATCAGATACATCGTAAATAATCTTTTCAGTACGTCCTATAACAGGTTTATTAACTTCTGAGTAATAAAATTCTAATTGTGTTTCATAAGTATCTGCATTTCTATTTAAACAAGACTGTAACATTCTGAAAAAATCAAACTCTGACTCTCCACCTATTTCTCTTGTTGCGTAGTAAATGTTAAAGTTACTTGTAAGTTTAGCCCAGACAGCAGCAAGTAGAGGACATCTTGTTGTAGGTATCCCTTCCTTTATGCAAGGTTCTGAGAAATAACTTGTATCAAGATTTTCTATTTTATAATTCTGATTAATTGTCCCATAATATTCACTAATAGCCGGTGATGTATCTATTGGATAAATTTCATATTCATTCATTCCATCACCTCATCAATTGTATCAAACGTTTGTTTACTGTTATCCTCATAAGAAGGTGCTTGTGAAGGCTCATACGTTATAAGATTCTCTTTGTATGTAGAAATCCTATAAGGCTTAGCTATCTCAACACTTATCCCATAAGCTTCAGCAACAGGATTGTTAATAAGTGGTTTCTGACGTGCCATAAGACAATCACTGAGAATCATAGCAAGAGATTCATCATTAGATTCTACTTCATCTACAATCATACGTTCTTTTTTACCAAACGCTTGCATTGAATCAATACCTAATGAATTAAGTGCTCTACTAAGATATTCGTGTTGCATAGAGTTAATTCTATCGATATTAAACTGACTTTCTAAGTTGAGAGCTTTTATACTTTCTCCCATTTCTTCATCAATTACAAGTCCATTAAGACCTGTTGCAACATCAATCATCATAACTCTTGCAAACTGTTCTTGTCCAGGTTTCTTTGTAAGTCCTAACAAAGGTGCTCTCTGATTTATGAGCTGTTGGTCTGCTGTAATTTGTGTATCAGCAAACTTTTCAACCCAATGCCAAACTCCATCAATACATCCTCTACCAAATAGCTGTGAATCTGTCAATATAATTGCATTGTCATATCCTATCTGTCCTACTGCATTAGGTGCTATTCTTGGCAATACAGGAGTTAGTTTAACACCATTTGCAGTAATTATATCATAACCTGCCGGCTCACCGTTAATATTAACTCCACGTGCAATCAATTTAACTACTGCAAGTCCTACCTCATTGGTATCTACAATGGCACACCTTTTGTTATAAAGTAGATATTCTTCTATTTTACGAGAAAAAGCGATACCATTTCCGTCAACTCCTTGCCAATCAAATCTACCAAGTGCCATCCTTTCTACATAAGACATTATAGCATTAATTGTAGGTAAAACTGTCTTGTTCTTGTATTTCTTAAGTTTAGCTCTTGAAAACTCCTTATATGACGTTGTATATTGTTCTTTACCTTTATTATTCATAAAAATTCAACTCCGTTTTGAAGTCTATATACAGTTTGATGTTTAGCTTCCAGGCAAGTTGCTCCTTCAACTATAATATTATCTGCCTGAATCTTTACATCAACATCAAATAAACTTTGTAAATTATCTGTAAACTCATCACATACATAACCATTTACATTTATATAATTTGCCATACGTTGTTTTGAAGGTAAATCCATCTCTAAACTATAAATTTGTAATAAACCATTATTCTTTTCATTATACACATTTGTTATACTATCTCCAACAAGAGATATTTGGTCAGTCATCCTTTGATATCTTCTATCATATTGTTCTTGTATTTTAGGGTCAAATTCTTTATTAATTACATAAGTAGAAAATGTTTCAATTAATCCTCCAACTCCAGCAGCAGTTCCACCTTTTGGTCCACCAAAGGCTATTCCGAAACCTATGTTTTCAGCTGTTGAAGAACCTGCTGTCCACAATTGTTTATCAGATTGAATCTGACGCATAGCAATATCATAATCTCTATTTTTAAGTACATATTCTTTATAACTATCTAAGAAAAGTCCAGGATGACGACAATCATAAGAAAATCCTAAACCTGTTAATTTATATCCTGATTTATCTATTCCATTTGGTAAAAATTCAAGCATAACATGAGATATACCTGTAAGTACTCTAACTTTAAATGAAGTAACTGACATTCCATATGGACACTCCCATATTAAATCACCATTCCAATCATTTATACCCATAACTTTTTGTTCAGTTGATGATATATCTAAATTACTAATATTAAATGAAATAGATTCTATTGTATTATCATTATTTGTTAGAATAAATGGCATAAGTTCCCATCTATCATTAGAATTAAGTTCTTCATAAGTATATGTTACACTGTATCCATATTTAGAAAAATCAATAGTTTCATCGAAAACTACTAAGTATAGCTCTAATATGTAATAAGGTGGTATAGTTGTTGGTGTATATCTTTCTTGGATATATACTCTATAAAAATGATTATTTCTTACATCATATATAGCAGTACCAAAATCATCAGGTGGTGTGCCAGGGTCGTTATAATGCCAAGTAGGAATATAATCAGAAAATAAATGATTTTGATTATAACAATGTGGATAATCAGCTTGTAAAGACCATAAAATCTTATTATCCAACGTACCACTTTGTGTAGATAATTCACTAATAAATATACAATTCTTAGAATTACCTTCAATATTAAAATCATCAGTAGATATCAACGGAACTACAAAACAATCCTTAATATCACTTCCAGCTAATTTTAAATTCTGATACCAATAACCATTTTGAATCATAGCTGTTGTATTATCTGTTATATCCATCACTCCAAGAGATATATAAGAATCTTCTCCTTCATTAGATGGAATATATGTAAACATATAGCATCCTTTTCCTAATCTACTACTATCTAACGGAATAGATGAATAATCTGTTTTAAGAGGTTGGAAAGGTTGTGGCATATAAAGTGGTTTATAAGATGAATGTTTAATATGTGCAATAGATGGATGAATATTGAACCATTCAGTTGCCCACCAATCTACACTAAAAGATATATAAGATTTACCGTGTTGGTCTGTTACAATATTATCAATAAAAATATAGTATGTTTTACCATCATTAGTTAATATACCATATGTGTACTTAAGTATATCTTTAACAGGTGAATTAAGTTCCATATCTTCTGTCAATGATTTGAAGTAAACAGTTTTTCTAATAACTGATTCAGAAGATTCTAAAAGATATGCATAATAATCTCTTCCTGTTTGATAATAAATATATCTTGAACCATTGTATAGTTTAGGATGTGCAAAAAGTATTAGATTTTCTGTATTTGTAGTACTCATAACAGGTCAGCTCCTATAATCGCAGCAAGTATCGTAACAATTATTCCAATAACAAATGAAGCATTTCTTATTGTAGTTGTCAACTTAACTACATTGATATTTATTTCTTCTATTTGCTTGCTATTTTCATCTAAGACTTTTTTAACAGATTCAATTTTAGGACAATCCAAAGCTCCATAAGGACATGAATCGATAGGAGCTTGCATTTATTCCCTCCCAGATAATATCTTAGATACAACTTCGTGTATTTCATCATCTGTCAAATCTTTAGAGAAAATAAGATTTTTAAACTTTTTCTTTGTAGCTCTATATAGTTCTTTAACGTTAAGCTCTCCATTACCATCATAATCAGCTTCTGAAAGAGCCAAAAGATAAGCTGTAAGAGCACGTCTTGGTGTAACTATGTTAATAAGAGCTATAACATTTATCCACTCTACTAACTTTTCAAACATTTTATCACCTCACCATTTACAGGTAGAGTTAATAGGATTCGAACCTATGTCAATAGCTCCAAAGGCTACTATGCTTGTCCACTACACCATAACTCTATGAATAATGGTTGCGATACCAGGGCTTGAACCTGGGACGCCAGCTAATGAGGCTGGTATGTTTCTCTACACCATATCGCATAATGAGTGAGCAGTTTCCATTCTTGCTCAGGAACGTTTTTAACAACCTACTTACGGAGATTCTCCAACGTAAATCCTTGCAGCTTTCCTGGAAGGCTGATAGGAAATAGCGTTCTGCATGTGCAGGAAGAAGTTCATGTAAGGCTCATTTGCATATACCGGCTTTGTGTACATCATATACCTGTCGATAAACGGATTGCATCTAAGATACCTCATATCACAAACGATATAATCGGGCTTAGCTTCTCCTTTACCAGGTGCATCATCCCACTCAATACCTGACGCTGTTTCATAAGCAGTAGCTTCCTCAGTAGTTACAGGTGTTTCAAATCCATCAATCATAATGGGTTTGAGATTAACACCCAACTTCTTAAATTGCTCAAATTCAAGGTACTCAGGATGGAAGATACCTGATTTATCAAGTATGAGGTCAGCCCACTTCTCACGAGGTGCAATAACTGCAATATCACGTGCAGCTCCACCTGCATAACCACTTGCAACAAAAGTTGAATTAACCTTTGCCATAGTCATTGCGGTTTCAATTATCTTTGCACGTTCTTTCTTAATTGCAGTAGCACCATCGTCAGCCTGTGTAACACCACAGTAAACGTTACCTGAAGCAGGAATAGATGAAACAAGTACCTTGTTCATTTGATTCTCAAGGCAAGCAACTTGTCCTACACGAAGTGCCTCAACAATTCCCTCACCAAGTGAACCAGCAACATTTACATCAATTGACGCTTTATTTATCTCATACATAAAACGAGAAACCTTACCGGTATTCTTAGCGTTAATTGTTGCATAAGTTACCTTCATACCTACGTCAGCAAATCCAAGCTCATCTGTCGGGTCACCCAAGTCAGATTTCTTGGTCTTAGTTGCACGCATAGCTATCGGGTCAATGAAAATATCTTCTATCACTGAACCATACTGAAGAGCCTCACCTATAAAGTTCTGTGTAAGTGGATTGATAGGTGTGTCAGGAACGTTTACAAACTGTCTTGCAAGAACAGGTGCCAAATCTCCGTAGATTTCTTCAAAAGAATCATCCGGACGAGTTGCCATCGCATTTGTAAAGAAATTTTTAAGCGTACCTGCTTCTCCATTGTCTGAAAAACTTGTTATTCCCATTTAAATTTCTCCTTTCTTTTTAGATTTTATGAGAGCTTTTTATCTATCTTGCTGAGCAAACCACGGGCTTCTTTATCCCAATCAAC
>CALGEC010000033.1 GCA_937881815.1 uncultured Bacteroidales bacterium | reverse complement strand
CGGCTTTTCGTTGAAAGAAAATCGGCTTTTTTTTTGAAAAAATCAATGAAAAAATCGCAAAAATCAAAGACTTTTTTAGCGTTTTTAAGGCTTAAAAAAGTTAAGTCTTTGATTTAGTGATTTTTAGTTAAGGGCTTATATTTTCAAAATTTGCAATTAGAAATCTTAAAGTTGAAAATTCTTTAAGCATTTGGGCTTAACTCTTGGAGAAAGTTTTTTATTTTGCTTTTGAAGGCTCATAAGACATTTGGTTTGCAAAGGGTTGGTAAATTATTTCTTTGTTTCACTTTTTCAATCTTTCATTTGGTTTTTTTTTATTTCTGTTGTATCTTTGCAGTTTTTCAAATCAGTAAATAATTTTCTTATTATGAAACTTTCTCAGTTTAAATACAATTTGCCAAAAGAACTTATAGCGGAAGTTCCTGCTAAACAAAGAGATGAATCTCGCCTTTTGGTAGTCAATCGTGCAACAGGACAAATCGAAGATAAGATTTTCAAAAATGTTTTAGATTATTTTGATGATGGGGATTTGTTTGTGTTTAACGATACTAAGGTTTTCCCTGCTCGTTTGTATGGAAGAAAAGAAAAAACCAATGCTAAGATAGAGGTTTTTCTTCTTAGAGAGATTAACGAAAGTACTCGTTTGTGGGATATTTTAGTTGATCCTGCTCGTAAGATAAGAATCGGCAACAAACTTTACTTTGGAGAAAATGATGAATTAGTGGCTGAGGTTATCGACAACACGACTTCAAGAGGTAGAACGCTTAGATTCTTGTTTGATGGCAACAATGATGAGTTTCATAATTTGTTAAAGAAATTGGGACACACTCCTTTGCCTGATGATTTATTAAGAATGAGAGGTTTATTGCCTGAGGACGAGTTTCGTTATCAAACAATATATGCTCGAAACGAAGGTGCGGTGGTTGCTCCTACTGCCGGATTCCATTTTTCAAGAGAGTTAATGAAGCGAATGGAAATAAAGGGAATTGATTCTGCATACGTAACGCTTCATAGTGGCTTAGGAAATTTCAGAGCGATTGAGGTAGAAGACCTTACTAAGCACAAAATGGATTCGGAACAAATGGAAATCAATGAGCAAAATGCCAATTTAATCAACAAAACAAAGGAAAAAGAAAATAAGGTCTGCATCGTTGGTACTACAACTATGAAAGCGGTGGAAACTGCCGCTATTACAGGACATAGAGTGAAGGTTTACAGCGGTTGGAGTAACAAATTCATTTTCCCACACTATAACTTTGATATTGCAGATGCAATGATAACTAATTTTCACCCTCCTTTGTCTTCTATGTTGATGATGGTGTCGGCATTCGGAGGCTATGATCTTATTATGGAAGCCTATAAATACGCTGTAGAAAAAGAATATAAATTCTTGACTTACGGAGATGCAATGCTCATCATCTAAGGCAATAATTGTTGTTGCAGGTGGAGTTGGCAAAAGACTTGGAGGAGATTTACCAAAACAATATCTTCTCTTAAAAGGTAGGCCTATTCTTATAAGGACTCTTGAAGAGGTTCATAAATCTGAGCCAAATGCTACGATAGTTCTTGTAATTGCCAAAGAGATGTTTGCTTTTTGGCAAGATATGTGCAGAGAATATTCTTGCGAGGTTAAGCATATTTTAGCCGAAGCAGGAAGGGAAAGATTTTTTTCTGTGCTTTCGGGACTTAAAGCCTTGGAAGGAAAGAATATTGATTTGGTTGCTATTCACGATGGAGTAAGGTGTTTTGTCGATAAAGAGATTTTTGAGAATTGTTTTGCAAAAGCCGAAGAAAAAGGGGCAGCTGTGTGTGCTTGCAAAAGCATTGAGAGTGTTCGTTACAAAGAAACGGCTGTAAATAGAAACGATGTGTATCTTGTTCAAACGCCTCAGTGTTTCAAATATGAGATTATTAGAAAAGCATACGAAACTCCATATCAAGATTGCTTTACTGACGATGCTTCTGTTGTAGAGGCTATGGGAGAAGAAATACATATAGTGGAAGGAAGTAGAGAAAACATAAAGATTACTACACCTTTTGACTTGAAAATTGCTCAAAGTATTTTAAATGAAAGAGAGTATTAAAGATTTATTCAAAAAAACATTTGGAGTAGAGCCTAACAGCATTTGCGAAATCGCTGCTCATGGCTCTTCACGTAAATATTTTCGTTGTCAAACCGAAGTTGTAAAAGTGCTTGCTGCTTACAACAGCGACAAAAAAGAGAATTTGGCTTTCATAGACTTTGCAAGACAACTAAAAACCAAAGGAATAAATGTTCCTGCTATTATTGCAGTAGATGAAGAAAAGGACATATATCTTTTAGAAGACTTAGGGAATACAACTTTGTTTGATTTTATTTCCACGGCTTCGGAAAATGAGATTTTAGATATTTATAGTAAAATTGTAAGAACACTTCCTAAGATACAAATTGAAGCAGGCAAAGGATTCGATTTTACAAATGCTTATCCGAGAAAGGCTTTTGATTTACAAAGTCTTCAATGGGACTTGAATTATTTTAAATATTATTTTCTAAAACTTGCCGATATTCCTTTTAATGAGCAAGAATTGGAAAACGATTTTGAAGTCCTTGAAAATTATCTTTTGAATTGTGATTGCGATTTCTTGCTTTATAGAGATTTTCAGTCGAGAAACATAATGTTAAAAGACAATTATGAAATATTTTTCATTGATTTCCAAGGTGCAAGAAAAGGAGCATTGCAATATGACATTGCTTCGCTTCTCTATGATGCAAAAGCAAATCTTAGTCCTCAGATAAGAGAGAAATTATTGGCTATCTACATTGAAGAAGTCAATAAATACATTGAAATAAACGAAGAAGATTTCATTGCACACTTTTATGCATACGTTTATATTCGCATTATGCAAGCTATGGGCTCATACGGATATAGAGGATACTTTCAAAAAAAGGAACATTTCTTAAAAAGCATTCCTTTTGCTATTGAAAACATAAGATTTTTAGAAGAAAACATAAAACTACCTATTGAATTACCTGCTCTACACAATATCTTTCAACAAATTATCACTAACGAAAAACTACTTTCTATAAGTAAAAGCAATAATATTCTTAATATCAATATTAAAAGTTTTTCATTCAAGAAAGGTTATCCTCACGATACTTCGGGAAATGGAGGAGGATTTGTTTTCGATTGCAGGGCTTTGCCTAATCCCGGTAGATATGAGGAATATAAATCATTGAATGGATTAGACAAGGAAGTGATTGACTTTTTGGAAGAAAAGGAAGAAGTGCAAGAGTTTTTCAAAAATGTTTGTTCTCTAATCAATCAAAGTTGCAAAGAATATCAAAGAAGAGGTTTTTCTAATCTTTCCGTTTATTTTGGTTGCACAGGAGGACAACATCGTAGTGTTTTCTTTGCTCAAAAATTAGCAAATTACTTGAAAAACAAAGAAAATATTAAGGTAATTATTCAACATATTGAACAAAATCTGTAAAAAAATTCAAAAGAATATTGTTTTTTTAACTAAATACCTTAACTTTGCAGTCTTAAAACAAGGAATAAAACAGAGTAAATAACAAAAAATATAAATAACAATGAAAGTAAGAAATAGAATTATTTCAGCGGTACTCATAGTAGTAGCAGTCGTATTGATAGTTGTGCTTTACAACTCAATTATGCGTCCAGTAAAATTTGAAAACGAGTACAACAAACGTTCAGAGCAAGTAATCACTAAATTAAAAGATTTAAGAGCAATTCAAGAACTTTACAAATCTGCTCACGGAGAGTTTTGTAATGACATCGATTCTTTATTATTGTTTTTGAATACAGGAAGAGTGCCAATGATTCAAAAGAGTTTCCTTCCAGGATATGACCCTGATGCTATGACTGAATTTGAAGCTCAAAAGAAAGGCTTACTTCGCAGAGATACAACTTGGGTTGAACCAATCAAAAAATTAGTTGAAGAAAAGAAACTTTTAACCTCTGTTGATAAAGTAAACGATTTGAAATACATTCCTTTCTCAAAAGACAACGGAAAAGAAATATTTGAGATGAGTGCTAAGAAAGTAAATAAGGGAGGTTTGGAAGTTCCTGTTTTCCAAATAACTGCTTTTATTGACACTTACACTTTTGGAATGGACAGACAAGATGTAGTAAATAGAAAAGCAGAATTAGAAGACAAAAATAAATATCCAGGTTGGAAAGTTGGAGACTTAGAACAACCTATCACAGACGGAAACTGGGAATAAGAAACATAATAAAAATGGAGACATATAAAGTAAAACAACTTCTACAAGTTGAAGAAAATATTGTTTCCAACGAGACAAGATTGTCCATTTGCCTTAAAGCAAATGGATTTTCTTTTTCGTTGATTAACAATAATAATTTAAGATTGTTGTGCGTTGGCGAATTTGAAGTAGATACGACAGGAAGCATTCCGCAAGTTATGAATAGAATAAGAGAATGTTTTTCTTCTATCGGCATAAAAATGTTCAAGTTTGCTAAGACTCGCATAATTTGTCAAAGCACAAAAAATGTTTGGGTGCCTTTTAAATTATATGATTCAATAAAAAATAAGGACTATATCAAAACTGTATCTAATGTTTTAAGCAATGAGACTGTTTTATCAAACATTTCTGAAAAATTAGATGCTGTTTCAATTTTTGCTTACCCTATGCACACTTATAGTGGAGTGAAAATCCTTATGCCAAGTGCAGAATATTGCTGTCAACATCAAATAATGGCAGAATACACCTACGATATCACTCGTTTTTCTCAAAACACACTCCTTCTTCACAAAAGAGAAAATGCTTGTGATATAGTTTTATTCAAAGGAAACTCATTTGTGCTAAGCAATAGCTTTGAATATCAAGAAGCAGCCGACTTAATTTATTTCATTTTATTCACTTTGCAACAACTATCGGTAGATACCGCAGAAGTAAAAGCACTTTTAACAGGTGAAAACTATGAAAAAGAAGAATTAACCCTTCTTCGCAAATACATTAAAGACGTTTCATTTGCAAATCCTATGGAAAACATAAAAGTAGGTTGCGAGTTTGATTCAATAAATCTACAAAACTATTTCTTAGTAATTGCTTAAATCTTAGATGAGAATAATTTCAGGATACTTAAAAGGAAGAAGACTAAATCCACCTTTGAATTTGCCTGTCCGTCCTACAACAGATATGGCAAGAGAAGGCTTGTTTAATATTTTAAACAATAGAATAGATTTTGAAGAAACAAGAGTGCTTGACCTTTTTGCAGGCACAGGAGCAATAAGTATAGAGTTTATTTCTCGCGGAGCAAGATATGTTACAAGCGTTGATGAGAGTCCAAAGTGTATTGACTTCATTAAGAAAACTTGTACTACGCTTGAAATAGAAAATCTCTTTGCTTTAAGAGCAGATGTCTTTAATTTCTTGGGAAGAAGTCAGCAAAGCTTCGATTTAGTCTTTGCAGACCCACCTTACGATTTAAAACAATTTGATATGATTCCTTCGCTTGTTTTAAAATCTTTTGTAAAACCAGGAGGAATGTTCATATTAGAACACTCAAAAGAGCATAATTTTTCTGACAATCCTTATTTTACAGAACAAAGAAACTACGGAAAAGTGAATTTTAGTTTTTTCACATTTGAACAAAACCAAACAACAGAAAACGATGAGTAAGAAAACAATATGTATAGGTAACGCTCTTGTTGATAAGATATGTATGCTTGAAGACGATACTATGCTTACAACAGAGAATCTACCAAAAGGAAGTATGCAAATCATAAGTCAAGACGAGTCAATCCGTTTACAAAATACTACTTCTAACTTAAAAAGCGAGATTTCCACAGGAGGCTCGGCCGCAAACACAGCAAACGGACTTGCAAACCTTAATATAGAAACTGCATATATAGGAATGGTTGGAAAAGACCAATTTGGAGATTTCTATATTGAAGATATGCAAAAAAATAACATAAAGACAAACTTCTTTAAAAGCGAAACAACTCAAACAGGCTTAGCCTTAGCTCTTGTTTCCAAAGACGGAGAAAGAACTTTCGCCACACACCTTGGAGCAGCCATAGAGTTGAACGCTTCTCTTATTACAAAAGAACTTTTTGAAGGCTATGACTATCTTCATATTGAAGGATACTTGATTTCAAATAGAGATTTATTCAAAAAAATCATTGAATGTGGAAAACTCTCTGGTTGTAAAATCAGCATAGACCTTGCTTCATACAATGTGGTTGAAGAAAACTTAGAGTTTTTGCAAGAAGTATGCAAAGGTGTTGAAGTAATATTTGCAAACGAACAAGAAGCGGAAGCATTTACCAAAACTTCGGCAGAAGAAGCCGTACATATAATTGCCGAGTATGCAAACATTGCTGTTGTGAAACTTGGAGCAAAAGGCTCAATCATAAAACACAATGGAGAAATCACAACAATTCAAGAAGTAAAACGCAATAAAATAGACACAACCGGTGCAGGCGATCTTTACGCAAGTGGATTCCTTGCAGGATTATGCCAAGACCTTCCTTTAAATCAATGTGGAAAAATGGGAAGTGTGCTTGCCGGAAACGTAATAGAAATAATGGGCACAAAAATGTGCCCAGAACGTTGGAATAAGATCAAAGAAGAAATCGCAAAATCTTAATTAATCTTCCAAATAATAAGTTATAGTACTGACAACCCTGCATTTCTTAATATGTGGGGTTGTTTCGTCTAAGTCTTCTATTGAAATCTGTCCTTGCCATGCAGTTTTCATTTTTCCAAGTTTGCTTTCGGCATCTTTTGCGAATTGTTCTCCTGCTTTTTTCGCATTAGCCAGACTTTCGGTTATTAGTTTTGGCTTAAAGACATTAACATCTGATATTTCATAACTTGCACCATCGTCCCAATAGTCTTGGTCTATCACTACGCCTCTTTCATACAATTCGGTAACTCTTTTTTCCAAAGTTTGCACTTTTTCAATTGCTTTACTCTTTACAAAAAGTCTTACGCTACCTCTTACGTATTTTGTTTTATTATTTTCATATTCATCATAACTAACTTTGCCCACGAAAATTTCTTCATCGGTAAAGCCAATTTCTTTCAAGAAATCAATTACTATCTTTTCTTTTTCCTTTGATACTCTCAACGCATCTTGAAGCGTATTTTGAAGAATAGCAAATCTAATAGACATTGAAGCTACGTCTGCTTTGACTTCAAGCTCTGCTGCACCTTTTACCGTTACTACTCTTTGGCCCATAGACACTGCCTTCAAGCCTTGATAAACCGAAAAGCCGATTGCACAAGAAGCAATCAAAATAACCGCTGCCATAATCCAAACAGCACTCTTGTTTTGTTTTCTTTCTTTTTCCATAATTAAGTTGTTTTGTTGATTAACGCCACAAAGATACAATTGTTTCTAAGAAAGAATAATTTTTTTCTTAGAATTATTTTTTTAATTCAAAGAAAGAATTTATTAAAACAAAGAAAGAATCCGAAATAATTTCATATCTTTGCAGTCTAATTTTGTAAAATCAAATTTTTATATAATTATGACAAGAGATACACAAATCTTCGACCTTATACAAAAGGAAAGAGAAAGACAAACAAAAGGAATAGAATTGATTGCTTCTGAAAACTTTGTTTCAGATCAAGTAATGGAAGCAATGGGTAGCGTAATGACAAACAAATATGCAGAAGGCTATCCAGGAAAAAGATACTATGGTGGTTGCCAAATCGTGGATCAATCTGAGCAACTTGCAATTGACAGAGCAAAACAATTGTTCGGTGCTTGCTGGGCAAACGTTCAACCTCACTCTGGAGCACAAGCAAACATGGCAGTTTTCTTTGCTTGTTTGAATCCTGGCGATACTTTCATGGGATTAGACCTTAATCACGGTGGACACCTTTCTCACGGTTCTCCTGTAAACATTTCAGGAACTTATTTCAACCAAGTTTCATACGGAGTTAAGGAAGAAACTGGTACTATCGACTATGATATGATGGAACAAGTAGCAAGAGAACACAAACCAAAATTAATCATAGGAGGAGCTTCTGCTTATTCAAGAGATTTCGACTGGAAAAGAATGAGAGCTTTGGCTGACGAAATTGGTGCTATCTTAATGGGAGATATTTCTCACCCAAGTGGTCTTATAGCTAAGGGAGAATTGAACAATGCTGTTGAATATTGCCACATCGTTACAACTACAACTCACAAAACTCTTCGTGGACCAAGAGGTGGTTTGATTTTAATGGGTAAAGACTTTGAAAACCCAATGGGAAAAACTACTCCAAAGGGAGAAATCAAAATGATGAGTGCTGTTTTAGATTCAGCTGTTTTCCCAGGTTGCCAAGGTGGTCCATTGGAACACGTTATCGCTGCTAAGGCTGTTGCATTTGGCGAAGCTTTAACAGAAGATTACGCACAATACATCAAACAAGTTAAGAAAAACGCAGCTGCAATGGCAGAAGCATTCGTAAAAAGAGGTTACAAAGTTATCTCTAACGGTACAGATAACCACTTAATGCTTATAGACCTTAGAACAAAATTCCCAGAATTAACAGGTAAGGTTGCAGAAAACACATTGGTGAAAGCAGACATCACAATCAACAAAAATATGGTTCCATTTGATTCACGTTCTCCTTTCCAAACATCTGGTATTCGTGTAGGAACTCCTGCAATTACTACAAGAGGTTTGAAGGAAGATGAAATGGAAGCTATCGTTGAAATGATTGACGCAGTTCTTTCTGACGTTAATAACGAAGAATTAATAGCTGAAACTCGTAAGAAAGTAAACGCAATGATGGAAAACAGACCATTATTCGCTTGGTAATAGAGTCCAGATTTCAAACAAAAGGAGAAGCCAAACGGTTTCTCCTTTTTTATTTTTGTTTACTTTATTGTATTTCTATATTCCTTTGGAGAGAGTCCTGTAAGTCGCTTAAAATATTTGCCAAATACCGATTGCGAAGGAAAATTCATTTCATCGCTAATTTGTTGTATGTTCATTGTAGTGGAAGAAAGTAATGCCTTGATTGTAGTTATGGAATACTCCTCTATTATCTCCAAAGCAGTTCTGTTGCATAGTTCTTTGGTAATTTGAGATAAATATTTAGGACTTACACATAGGATTTCAGCATAAAAACTCACTTCCCTATTTTCTTTATGATAGAGTTCAACTTTCTCTAAGAAAGAGTTATGCAATTCTTTCTTACGATTATTCTTTGTTCTCTTTACTTCATAATTGTGATTCTGAAAAGAATATCCATAAAACATTGCAAGAGTGAGATGCTTTGCTGCTTCAAACCTAAATTCTTTCAAAGGAGATTTCGCAATATTCAATAACATGTCAAAGAAATTACCAAAAACATTTTCTTTATTAGGAATAATCATAGGCTTGTTTTGAATATAAGTTTGCAAAGGCTTATTCATAGTTGCATTATCAAACAAGGAATCAGTAAACTTCCTTGACATAACAATAACTCTACTTTTCAAATCTTCGGAACAAGAAATTGGCTGACAAATTTGATCCTTAAAAATAATAACCACCGAAGGCGATTCTATATGATAAGACTTCATATTTATTTTACAATCAACGCAGCCTTTATCATAAATCAACGCCATAGTAACATCTAACTTAAACGCCTCGCAATTAAGCAATCGCCCTGCCCTACTTACATTCTCTTCATCTATAAGAATAATATCATTTTCTATACAATGATTTTCAGGAGTTATTTCTTTGATTTGAGATTGCCATTTCAAGTAAGAGATTTTTCTTTTCACAATCTATCGTTTTAATTTTTCGACAAAATTACCAAAAAACAAAGAACGAAAAGTAATTATTCCTGTAAAAACAGAAATTTATACCAACTTCAAAGAAATGCATCAAAATTTCGTTTGATTATTCTACTTAATTTTGCAACATCAAACAAAAAACAATAAACGAATATGAGCAATTACAAATTGAAATCGACAAAAACAGAAAAAGCAGTAGTAGATGCTTACAAGAAAGTAGAAGACGGAGTTGTCAATGGTTACAAAGCGGTGGAGAATACCGTAGTTGGTGCTTACAAAGCAGTGGAAAAGAAATTCGTAGATACGTTTCTTGAAAATGTAGAAGAAGAAAAAGAAGAAGATTAAAAAGATTTAGAAAAATGAAGAAAAGAATTGTAATGATTTGTGCCTTATTAATTTCAGGCACTATGGCGTTTGGTCAAGATAGAAACAAGAATTCCTTAGAGCAAATGGGAGAACCTGCAAAGAAAGCTTACAAAGCCGTTGAGAAAGGTGTGGTTGATGGATATAAAGCCGTTGAAAAAACTTTTGTCGATGGTTATAAAAGTGTAGAAAACGCCTTTGTAGAACCTTTCAACGACACTTTAAGCAAGAGTGTTCACTATCGCAAAAGATATAGAGCAGATATAGAACTTTCTTATCATGTAAACGATTCTTGGTTCTTTACTACATCTCATGGATACGGCTTTGGAAATGGTCTATACATAGGAGGAGGCTCTGGATTTGGCGTTGAATATGTGCCAGACTATTATGCAGAAGCAGATTGCTTGCTTCCACTTTTTGCAGATTTGAAATATAGTTTCTTAAACAAAGCAGCAAGTCCTTTTCTTAGTCTAAAAGCAGGAGGATACGCCAATGTAGATAGCCAAGAAGTTAAAGGAATACGCTTATTCGTTAATCCAGCAATTGGAGTTGAAATAAAAAGATTTTCAATCCGTGCAGGATATGAATATCAACACAAAGTATGGGGCATAGATAAAGGAGCAAACAAGCATAATTTTAAATGCTCAGTTGCTTTCACCTTCTAAGAAAATTTTTCCTTAGATTTAGAAAAATAATCCTAAGAGTTAAAAAAATAAATCAAAGAGATATTTTATTATTTCTTTGATTTATTTTTGAAAAACAATCGTATTGGAAAATGATCGCTTGCTCCGCCTTGGTAGTGCATTCCTTTATAGGTCGAAAGTGGCTGGATTAAACGATTGTTTTTGTCTTTATCAATAAGAAAGTCGGGACGGAATATCATTTCATCGTCTTTCCCTTCTATGTCCAAGTAATTTAATAAAGGTTTTGAAACAAGAAATTGATCAAAATTACAATAATCTCCACTGTAAACATAGGAGCCTCTTTTGTTTTTATTGTTTCGCATAAGGTTTACAAGGAATGGGTCGGGATTATTACGATGTGCAACTGTTTGAAAGGCGTCTTTTATTGAAGAATCCCAAGGGTTGTCGTTCATATCTCCCATTATAATAAAATTCTCCTCGCCTTCTTTTCTCAATTGCTCTATATGATTATTGACCATTGTAAATATTTTGGTGCGAAGTGTTTTCTTTATGTTGTGTTCTCGGCGAGAGGGTGCGTGAATAACATAAATATTTAGTTTTATATCTTGTAACATTCCCTGCACATAAAGAACGTCTCTTGTTTTTTCTTCTGTGGCTTCGGTTTCTGCTACTAATTTGCAATGAGAAATAGGTGAAAATTGCTCGTTGTAAAGCAAGGCAACGTCTATTCCTCTTACATCTTGTGAGGGATAATGAATGTATTTGTAATTTCCTTTTCTTAATGGGCTGTCTTTACATAAATCGTATAAGACTTTGTCGTTTTCTACCTCACATAAGCCTATTATTGCCGGCATATTGCCTTTTCCTGCTGCTATATAGGTCTTTGCAAGTAGGTTTTTCTTGCTATTGTATCGCGAAAAGGTCCATCGTTTTTTGCCTTCTGTGGTAAAATCATCGTCAAGAGCTATGCTGTCTTTGGTAGGATAGAAAAAATTTTCACAATTGTGGAATACAATTACTCCTTGTTGTGCTAATACTATATTAGGTATTAGACTTAGAATCATCGCAAGTTGCTTTGTGCGTTTTGATGTAGGAGTTTTGTATTTCATTTCTTGATTTTGTCTTGTAAAAAAGCCCACAAAACTTTTTTTTGTTTTGTGGGCATTGTGTTTATTGTAAGAATTAACCTTTGTAGAAAGGCATTTTTACTACTATTGCTTTTAATAGTTTTTCTCTTACTTTAATAAATATTTCTGTATCTTTTTTGCTGAATGCTGTTGCAACGTGTGCTGTTCCGATTGCTACTCCACAAGATGGTGATTGTGTTCCTGAACAAACTTTTCCTATTACATTGCCTTCTGCATCGCAAACTTCGTATCCTTGACGTGGAATTCCTTTGTCTATCATTTGGAATCCTACTAATTTTTTGCTTACTCCGTTTGCTTTTTGTTCTTCAAGTCTTGCTCTATCTATGAAATCGTTTCCATCAACGAATTTTGTAAGCCAGTTTAATCCTGCTTCGATTGGAGATGTTTCGTCATCTATTTCGTGTCCGTAAAGACAGAATCCCATTTCTAAACGTAATGTATCACGACAACCTAAACCTGCTGGCATTATTCCGAATTCTTTTCCTGCTTCGAATACTGCGTCCCAAATTTTGTCTGCATATTTTTTGTCAAAGTAGATTTCGCATCCGCCAGCTCCTGTGTATCCTGTTGTAGATAAAAGAACGTTTTCAATTCCTGCAAAAGTTAAGAATTTGAATGTGTAGTATTCCATATCTTCAATAGGAGTTTCTGTAAGTTTTTGCATAGCTTTTAATGCCAAAGGACCTTGTACTGCTAATTGTCCGTAACTTTCGCTTTCGTTTGTAAAGTCTTGTCCTAATACTAAGCCCATTTCTTCTGCTATCTTGCTCATCCAAGCCCAGTCTTTATCAATATTAGCAGCGTTTGGTACCATAAAATATTCTTCTTTTGAAACTTGGTAAACTAACATATCGTCTACGATACCGCCTTTGCCGTTTGGAAGAACTGTATATAATACTTTACCATCGAAAAGTGTTGCTATGTCGTTTGAAGTGCAACGTTGTACAAATTCAAATGCTTTTGGACCTTTTGCTCTGAATTCTCCCATGTGTGAAACGTCAAATACTCCAACTGCATTTCTTACATTGTTGTGTTCTACTACCAATCCTTCGTAAGAAATTGGCATATTGTAACCAGCGAATTCTGCCATTTTGGCTCCTAATTCGATGTGCTTTTGTGTAAATGGTGTGTTTTTCATCTCTATATTTTATTTAATTATGAATAATCTTTTATAAAATTCTGCGTGCAAAGTTAAAAAATAGTTTTTTCTTAATCAAATTTTTTTAATTCCAAGTTTTTTCCGTCCCATTCTGCATAGTAGCCATAGGTATCCCAATATCCAAGATTTATATAGCGAATATTGTCTTTTAACTCTTTGTCACAAGCCAAATGACGATGTCCAAAAACAAAGTAATCTATGTTTTGTTTTTCTAAGGTCTTAATACAAAACTGATAAATCGGCTCTTTTTCTGCTAAATCGTTTTTATCACTTTCGGAATGTGAAGATCTACTACTTTTACTCCAACTCTCGCCTAAGGCAATTGCCCAACGAGGATGCATACTTGCAAAGGCTTTTATGCAAATCTTATTTTTAAAAATCGTATTTATGAATTTATATTTTTTATCCTTTGAGTCTAATCCGTCTCCGTGCCCAAGCATAAAGTTTTTTCCGTAAAGGGAAATCACTTCTTTTTCTTTGTGAACAATAAGTCCTAATTCTTCTTGAAAATAGTCTCTTAGCCACAAGTCGTGATTGCCACAAAAAAAGTGTATTCTTACTCCAGAATCAACAAGGTGTGCAAGCGCTCCAAGAAATCTTACATATCCTTTTGGCACTACGTGTTTGTATTCAAACCAAAAGTCAAATATATCGCCTAAAAGATAGATTTCTTCTGCGTCTTTTGAAATGTGATTGAGCCAACGCAGAATTAGTTTTTCTTTTTTGCGATTTGATGTTTTCGAACTATTTCCTAAGTGAAAATCTGAGGCAAAATATATCTTATTGCTTTGTTGCTCCATTGTGGTTTAGTGTTTTTTCTTTTTCTATTATAAAGTTTTTAAGAATTAGCGTGTGTTGATTGTCAGGCAAAGTTTGCTCTAAGGATTGTAATACTTTTTTGTGCATTTCTAAACTTTGACGATAATCAAATAATGGTATGCCGTCAAAGGTGCGATGTAGGGCTATGAGGGTTGTTAGTGAGCCTTGATTGTTGGCAATAAAGTCTGAGGTGAGTTTTTCTTGATATTGTTTTGTAGAGGTGTATTTTTCTATTATGCTTGTGCGAATAGAGTCTAATTTTGCTGTATCTGCTTTTGATAATTCTTCACTCATACTTTTCAAAAACAAACGTACGTTGTAGTTTTCTTTGTTTAACTCTTTTAATTGTTCGGATTCGGGTGAGCCTTCTATGGTATAACTTCCAGAAAAGTTGTTTCCTACGGCTTTTATTGTGATTCTCTCCCCTATTGTCGGACATATAATAATGTATTCTTTGCCTAAGGCGAGCGAGTATAGGGTTGGTTCTTTCATTTCTATATTTTTAGAGAAATTTCCTTTTTCGTCTATTGTTATTGTGTCGTTTTGAGTAAATCCGCTTTTGCCTATTTCGCTCAATATCAAGTGTGGTTGGGTTGAGTTACTAATTATGCCTGATAACTCAAAGGAATAATTTTTTAATTCTTTGTTTTTGTCGCATGAAACAGCGATTAAAAAAATTAAAACAAAGAAAAAAATCTTGTTTATCTTATTCATATTTTTCATTATTTTATTTCGCTCGTTTAATAAAGTCTGCTATTGTAAGGGCTGACATAGCCTCTACAACAACTCTTGCTCTAAATAATTGACAACAATCATGTCTGCCTTTGTTTTCTATTTCGGAAATTTCGCCTTGTGGGTTTATTGCTCTTATTTTACCGATTGATGCAATAGGTTTAAAACCTACACTGAAAACTATTTGCATACCATTAGAGATTCCTCCTTGCAGGCCTCCACTGTGATTGGTTTTGGTGGTAAAGTCTTGATTCCAATGATCTATGTCTTGACTGCCAAAGCGTTTGCAAGATTCTAATCCGTCGCCTATTTCAAAACTTTTGGAAGAAGGAATACTTAGCATTGCTTGTGCAAGAATGGCTGAAAGTTTATCAAAAATTGGTTCTCCTAATCCTTTTGGCACATTGTTTATTGTGCATTTTATTACACCGCCTAAGCTATCGCCTTTTTCTTTTGCTTCTTTTAGGGCTTCTTCTGCTTGATTGCGTTGAGTAGAATAATTAAACTGTCCAATATGTGTTATTTCCGAGTTGATTTCTATTCCATAGAGAGAAAGGAATTGCTTTGCGAAACTGCCGCCAACAACTCTGCAAACCGTTTCTCTTGCAGAGGCTCTTCCACCTCCCGAAGAGGAATTGATGCCATATTTACAAAAATAAGTGTAATCAGCATGCGAGGGACGAAATAGTGTTTTTAGATTGTCGTAATCTTGTTTTTTTATGTTTTTGTTTTCAATTATAAAAGTAATAGGTGTACCCAAAGAAATATTGTTTTCAATTCCGGAAAGAAAGATTACTTTGTCTTCTTCTACCCTTGGTGTGGAGTAAGGAGTTGATGATTTTCTTCTTTTTAATTCACTCTCCAATAGAGCGTAATCTATTTTCTGATTTGCAGGAAAGCCTTCTATTATCCCCCCAAGGCAAGTGCTATGACTTTCTCCAAAAGTTGTTAATCGAAAACTTTTTCCAAAGGTGTTATTACTCATTATTTGTAATTTTATTCTTGTTTCGAGTGCAAAGTTATCGATAAATACGTAGAATAAAAGAATAAATCAGCGTTTTTTTTTCTTTAAATGGAATAAACTTAGTAAATTTGCAGATTATTTAGTAAAAAAATAGAAAAATAAAATAAAACTCAAAGTAATGACAGCAAAAGAAGTTATTAAAAGAGAAGACGTTGTAATCAAATTCGTTGGTGATTCCGGCGATGGAATGCAACTTACAGGTACACTATTCTCTGATACTTCTGCTTTGGACGGTAATGACATTGCCACATTCCCAGACTATCCAGCAGAAATCAGAGCTCCACACAACACAGTGGCAGGTGTATCAGGCTTTCAAGTTCATATAGGAAAAAAAATCTATAGTTCAGGGGATAAAGCAGACGTTTTAGTAGCAATGAACCCTGCTTCATTGAAAGCAAACTTAAAATGGGCTAAAATTGGTGGTATAATAATCGTAGATGCGGACACTTTTGAAGATGAAGCCATTGAAAAAGCAGGCTATTCTTCAAACCCACTTGAAGATGATTCTCTTTCAAATTATAGATTGATAAAAGCACCTATCACAAGTTTCACAATGGAAACTGTGAAAGATATTTTTGCAGATAGAAAATCAGCCTTGAAATGTAGAAATATGTTCGCCTTAGGTATGATTTTCTTTATATTTGGAAAAGGATTAGAACATACAGATTCTTATTTGGAAAAGAAATTTGCTAAAAAACCAGAATTGGTTCAAGCAAACAAAGCAGTAGTAAGAGCAGGTTACAATTTCTGTGAAAATACTGACATCTTAGAAAGTCAAGTAATGGTTGAGCAAGCTCAAATGCCAAAAGGAAAATACAGAAATATAACAGGAAATATTGCAACCGCTTGGGGATTACTTGCAGCAGCAGAAAAAGCAGGTCTTCCTTTATTCTTAGGTTCTTATCCTATTACTCCTGCAACTGATATTTTGATAGAATTAGCAAAACACAAATCATTAGGAGCAAGAGTATTTCAAGCAGAAGATGAAATCGCAGGTATCTGTTCTGCAATCGGAGCTTCATTTGCAGGAGCTATGGCTTGTACTTCTACTTCTGGTCCAGGACTTTCTTTAAAGAGTGAAGCAATTGGATTGGCCGTTATGACAGAATTGCCACTTGTGATTGTAGATGTTCAAAGAGGAGGTCCTTCAACAGGATTGCCTACAAAAACAGAACAATCTGACCTTACACAAGCGTTATTTGGAAGAAACGGAGAAGCACCTTGTATAGTAGTTGCAGCATCTTCTTCAGCTAATTGTTTCTATTGGGCATTTGAAGCAGCAAGATTATCATTGGAAACAATGACTCCAACAATTCTTTTGACAGATGGTTATCTTGGAAACGGATCTCAACTTTTCAGAATACCAAAAATGGCAGACCTTCCAAAAATCAACCCACCTTTCGCAACACCTAATGACCCTAATTACGCACCTTACAATAGAGATCCAGAAACTCTTGTAAGACAATGGGCATTACCAGGAATGGACGGATTACGTCATAGAATCGGAGGTTTGGAAAAACTATCTGGAAAAGGTAGTGTTTCAACCGACAGTGCTAACCACGAACAAATGGTTAAATTCAGAAAAGAAAAAGTAGAAAGAGTTGCAAATCGTATTCCTAACCAAGAAGTTGAAGGAGCTGAAAACGCAGACTTATTAGTTGTAGGTTGGGGAGGAACAGAAGGAGCTTTGCGTTGTGCTGTTCAAGAACTTCAAGCAGAAGGAAAGAGCATCGCATTTACTCAATTTAACTACATAATGCCTCTTCCAAAGAACACAGAAGAAATGTTGAAGAGATACAAAAAGGTTGTAGTTTGTGAATTGAATATGGGACAATTTGTAAATTATTTGAGAATGAACTTCCAAGGAATGATGTTCCATCAATATAATAAAGTACAAGGCCTACCTTTTGAAGTAAGTGAATTAAAAGAAGTGTTTAATCAAATTTTAGGAGAATAAGAAATGGCTATAGAACATTCAGCTGTCGAATTAACAAAAGCGGATTTCGCCAGTGATCAAATGGTAAAATGGTGCCCAGGTTGTGGAGACCACGGAATATTAGCATCAGTTTTAAATGTATTTCCTAAAATAGGATATAAAAAAGAAAGTTTCTGTATGGTATCGGGTATAGGTTGTTCAAGCCGTTTCCCATACTATGTAAACACATACGGATTCCACTCTATTCACGGTAGAGCAGCAGCAATAGCAACAGGAGTTAAGATTGCAAATCCAAAACTTTCAGTTTGGATAAACTCAGGAGACGGAGACGCAACTGCAATCGGAGGAAACCACTTCATACACTTTGTTAGAAGAAATATGGACGTTAATTACATATTATTTAACAATCGTATATATGGTTTAACCAAAGGACAATATTCTCCAACAACAAAACAAGGACAAATAACTAAAACTTCACCTTTCGGAGTTATTGATTATCCTTTCAATCCTGGTGAATTAGTAATTGGAGCAAGAGGAACATTCTTTGCAAGAGCAATAGACAATCAACCAGCTCAACTTCAAAAAGTTTGTATGCACATGGCAGAACATGATGGTGCAGCTGTTGTTGAAGTATTGCAAAATTGCGTAATCTTTAACGATGGAGCACACAAAGAAGTTACCGATAAAGAAGTTAGAGACGATCGTCAATTGTGGTTAGAACATGGAAAACCAATGATTTTTGGTAAAAACAAAGACAAAGGTATCGTTTTAAGAGGCACAAGCCTTGAAGTAGTAACCATAGGCGAAAACGGAATAACTGAAAACGATATTTTAGTTCACGATGAGACTACCGAAAACACAGGAATCCACATGATGCTTGCACAAATGCGTCCTCCACAATTCCCAATGGCTTTCGGAGTAATCAGAGCCTATAAACAACCAACATATAACCAACTATTCGAAAAACAAATGATAGAAGCACAAGAAAATGCTAAAATAAAATGTGTAGATGATTTGTTAAATAGCGGTGAAACTTGGGAAGTAGAATAGTTTGAGCGTTTTTTGCTTAAGCCCACGAGTGCATGCAGGTTTTTAAAGCCTGCATGTTTTTTTTATTTATAGAATTTACAATCTTGAAACGCCGTTTTTATTCCATTTTTTCTTCGAAAAAATCTATTTTCTTCAAGAAAAAATTCATTTTCTCAAAGAAAAAATAATTTGAAACTAAGACTTAGTCTTTCCAAAACATTGTTTCAATAGTTTCATCAAAGGTTATCGTGTAGCCAAACTTTGCAAATATGTTCTTAATCTGCACTTGTTCCTCAGGGGATAGCGGTTTTTTAGCATTTCTTCTGCGGTAAAATCCCGTTTGACCAAAGAGTTGGATTAACTCATTCCTTATTTTCTCTACATCACTCACGAGAATATTTTCAAAAGCCTTCTTCATGCCGTATGCAATGCGGACTTTCTTGCAATCGGCAAAGTATTTGCAATTTTTATCATTAAACTTTGCATGATTAACCACTTGCAATAAATCACTACATTCCTCTAATTTCGCAACTGCAATATGCCTTAAACACTTCTCTGCAAACGAACAATTATCGTTAAAGCACAATTTATAAGCCTTAGGCTTAGTAGAAAAATCAATATCCTTTACTTCCATATAATAATTATTTGTTTAATATTTCTGTTTATTCAATGACACTAAAAAAAGCAAAAACGTTTCAACGGAAACGGCGGTGAGGTAGAGCCTTATCTTTGTTTGCATACATTGCAAGGGCACTCCAATTCAGTAAGAAGCATAGGTTGGAGTCCCGATGGCACAAAAATCGCCTCTGCATCTTGGGATGGCACTGCTAAAATTTGGCAATTAAATGAGTAGATAAAGAGTTGATTTATTGCATATTTATATTTATTTCTTATATTTGCAAAAAAAATTAATAATATGAGAAAGAATAGCATTTTAATTTTAGCAGTAATTGTTTTATCTACATTTGTTGCTTGCAAAAAGACAGAAACAGAAAATAATACAGATTTAAAAAAATCGCAAACCTTAGAAGAATATAGCAAACGCATCAATTCCGTTTCTTATAGTCCTGATGGGAAAAAGATTGTTTCTGCTTCTACGGATAAAACTGTAAAAATATGGGACGCAACCACAGGAGAGTGTTTAAAAACTTTGGAAGGACATACCGATGTTGTTAATTCGGCATCGTTTAGTAATGATGGAGAAAAGATTGTTTCGGCTTCAATGGACAAAACAATGAAGATATGGGACGCAAACTCAGGGGAATGTTTAAAAACCTTAGAAGGAGATAGTAATTATGTGCATTCTGCTGCATTTAGTCCCGATGGCACAAAAATTGTTTCTGCATCGGAAGACAATGCCATAAAGATTTGGGATATAAATACAGGTGAATGCTTAAAAACAATTAGCGAAGAATCTCAAAAACAAGTCGAAAAACCTACCGAACAAAAAAATGTGACTACAAAAGAACAGAAGAAAGATACTGAAACCATATATACAGTTGTTGATGAGAGTGCAATGTTTCCAGGAGGTCAAGACGAATTGATTAAATATCTTGCACTAAACATAAAATATCCAAAACAAGCAAAAGTAAGAGGCGTTGAAGGATTAGTATATGTGTCTTTTGTTGTAGAAAAAGATGGTTCGCTTACAGACATTAAGTTATTAAGAGATATAGGTTCAGGTTGCGGACAAGAGGCTCTAAGAGTTGTGCAAGAAATGCCTAAATGGAAACCTGCAAAACTTAAAGGTGAAATAGTCAGAATGCAATTTAATTTACCGGTTAAGTTTACCTTAGCATATTAAATCAAAGAAATATTTTTTTAACTCTTTGATTTAAAAAAATAAACCAAAGGAATATTTTTCTAAACCAAAGAGTTATTTTTATTACTTTGCGTAAAAATAACGCAAAATATTTGGTGGGTATTTTTTCTCTTTATAATTTTGCGTAAAATTAACGCAATAAAGTATGGAAGGAAAAAAATATTGTTATAAATACCCACATCCTGCGGTTACTTCTGACTGTGTAATTTTCGGATTTGATGGTTTAGCAATTAAAGTGTTGTTAATTCAACGCGGTATTGAGCCTTACAAAGGCAAATGGGCTTTTCCGGGTGGTTTTATGCAGATTGATGAAACTGCGGAAGAGTGTGCAAAGCGTGAATTAGAAGAAGAAACAGGCTTAAAAGCGAGTTCGGTTGAGCAATTCTATACTTTCTCCGATGTAAATCGTGATCCACGCGAGCGAGTGATTACTGTGGCTCATTATGCTTTGGTTCGCCTATCGGAAGTGAAAGGTGGAGATGATGCAATGTCGGCAAAGTGGTTTGCAATGAATGAAATCCCAAGCCTTGCCTTTGATCACGATAGGATTTTGCGTATGGCGGTAAATCGTTTGAAAGAAAGAATTTGTTTTGAGCCTATTGGATTTGAATTATTACCTGAAATCTTTACGATGAGTGCTTTACAAAATCTCTACGAAGCTATATTGGAGATAAAATTTGACCGTAGGAATTTCTATAATAAAATGCTTAAACTTGGTATTCTTTCAGAAGCTGAGGCCCGTCCAAAAGATGCTTCTCGCCGTACGCCAACTAAGTATCGCTTTAATGCAAAAAAATATGCAGAATTAAAACAAAAAGGATTTAGATTAGAATTTTAAAAAGCTCAAACTTATGTATAATAGAAGATTTACTCCTAACAAAATTGCAAATCTTGAAGATAATGAAATTTTTGTATTTGGCAGCAACTTAAAAGGCTTACATGGAGGAGGGGCTGCTCGTGCTGCTTATCAGAAATTTGGTGCCGAATGGGGAAAAGGCGTTGGTATTCAAGGGAAATCTTATGCTATTCCAACAATGCACGGAGGCGTTGAGGTAATTAAGCCTTACGTTGATGAATTTATTGAATTTGCCTCACAGCATAAAGAATATACTTTTTTGGTAACAAGAATTGGTTGCGGAATTGCAGGCTTTAAATCCAATGAAATTGCACCTTTATTCGCCAAAGCAATAGAATTAGAAAACGTTTTATTACCCGATGATTTTGTTCAAGTGATTGAAGGAAGTCTTTGTGGCAATAACATCTCTGTTCCAACATGGGATTCTAAAAAAGACTTTCTTGATAAATATAATTCTTTAATGCAAGGGATTAAAAACGGAAATACAAATAGTTATTATAATGTAAAAAAATTGCGAGCAGAAGAATTTAAAAATACAATAGCGATTGTCAATAACGGATTTTATTATGCGGAAGATGGTTTCAAAGTATATTTTGACAAAACAGAGGAAATGTTTAATGCTACACGTTTTTATTCAACGGCTTTTAACGTTGAAGATATTAAAGCAAATAATCAAAAAACTATTATTGAGGTCGTAAATGCAGATTGTATAAAAGAAGGAATTAGATTATTGGATATGGGATATAATCCCGCAATTTTGAATATGGCAAGCCGTAAAAACCCTGGTGGAGGAGTAGAAAACGGAGCAGGAGCACAAGAAGAAGGTATTTTTCGCAGAACAAATATTTTTCGATCTTTGTATCAGTTTGCTTCATACGCAGAAGAGTATGGTGTAAAAAAATCTAATTTTCAATATCCTTTGGATAAAAATTTTGGAGGAATATATTCGCCTTGTGTTAGTATATTTCGTGAGGGTGAAAAAGCAGGATATAAATTGCTTTCAAAGACTCGCGAAATAGCATTCATTTCTGTTGCAGGCTTAAATCGTCCTTCGCTAAATGAAAATGGTAAGATTGTTGATTATTTAATCGAACCTGCTAAAAATAAAATTCGTACTATTTTACGCATTGGCTTAAAACATGGACACGATTCTTTGATATTAGGAGCCTTAGGTTGTGGTGCTTTTTGTAATCCGCCAAACCATATTGCTCGTTTATTCCATGAAGTTTTAGAAGAGGAGGAATTCTTAAATAAATATAAGCATATTGTTTTTGCAATATTAGAAGACCATAATTCTCACAAAAAACACAACAGCGAAGGCAACTATTTACCTTTTAAAAACGAATTTTCACAATAAAAATCTACTTATTTTAAGATTATTTTTGCAATTTGTGTCGCATTTTTACCGAATGCTTTTATTAAATATGCTCCTGCGGGAAGTCCATTTAGAGAAAATATCTTTTCTTTTGTTGAAAAGACTTCTTGTCCTAAGGAGTTGAATACCGTTACTTGTAAGTTATCAAGAGAGGTTTCAATATAGATTTCTCTGTCTTGATTTCTGATTGTGATTTCTTGGTCGTTTGCCTCTTCTATTCTAAAAGATTTCTTTACTAATAATTGAAATCTATCGGCATTCTCTCCCTCTGTTATGTTGGTTGTGTATTCTACCTTATCATTCATTGGAATATTTTGTCCGTTGTCAAATAAGCTCACCGCAATACCCTCTGGTATATTGTCTATTCTAAGTGTTATTTCTTTACTTTCGTAACTTTTTATATTAAGGGTTGCTGTATATGGTAATTTATCTACTTCTTCTTTTACTAAGGCTATGTTTTCTGTCAAGAAATAAGGCTCTGCTACATTTGATATAGAAAATAGTTTGTTGGCATCGAATATATCGTAATTTGTCTTGGCTTGTTGGTTATAAGAGAACAAGACTTCTGTTTCTCTTTCGCCCTCTTGCATTTTTAAGGTTATGTATTCTTTTTTCTTTTCGGCTTTTGCGCTGGTGAGTATTTGGTTTTTCGCAAAGGTTACTGTTTGTTCGTCAGATGAAACGTAGTTTACAAACAAGCCTTCTGTAAGATTGATTTCTCCTTGTGTGATATATTGAAATTCTCCGTTGTTGTTTAATTTATAAACACCATCTTGTCCTTGTATCTTTGTTTTATTTGTTTCTATAAATTTGTCGGCATCTAATTTAAAGGTATATGGATTTGCCAAGGCAAACCAATTGCCATCTTGATATGTGGTTAAATTTTTTGTTACTGTGATTTCTTGTGCGTTGTTTAAGAAATAGTTTTGTAAATCACTTTCAAAGTCCGTTGTGAAAACTGTTTTTTCGTTTGCAAAACTCCATAAAAGAAATCCTTCGCCTATTCCTATTGGAGTTTCAATCGTTGCCCATTCATTGCTCCAATTTCCTGTTGCGTAATCAAAGGTTGAAACCGCTACATCTCTTGTTCCGGGTTTTATTGCTTCTAATTTATAGTTTGAAAATGGGGCTCCAAGAAAAGACCATGTTGTATTTGATAATATATCGGTTTCTACTTCCACTATTCCTGTGATATTATCTTGGGTTTGATTGATTAACTGCTTGCCGTAAGGTATTCTTAAAACGCCTTTGTTGATTAATCCGATTGCATTAGTAATCATAAAATCTGATTCAAGAATTTTGGTTTCATTTTCTTGAATTAGATGATAGGTTTTTTGCCATGTAATAGCATTCTGCCATGTTTCATAATCACTTCCAAAAGGAATGGTAAGTTTTCTTGAAGGAGATGTTTTATTAAAAACTTGACTACCAAGTTTTGGAGCTGTTGTAGCAAGGCAAATGATAGAGTCTAATTTACTACAATTATAAAACGCTGCGTCTTCAATATTTTTAATTTCTTTACCAATAGTGATAGAGGTTAATTCCCTACAATTTGCAAAGGCATTGTCTTTTATAACTGTGGTAGACAAAGAAACTCCGTTGTGAGTTATTGATTCAGGAATAATAAATGCTCCTATCTTGCTTCTATCGCAATATTCAACGCTTGCTTCTGTTGCTTGATATGATTGATTTGCCAAATAAAATGTTATAAAACCTGTATTCGTAAATTTATAATTAGAAACATTTAAAGTATCATTTCCGGCATAAACTACGCCGTTTATTGTGTCACGTTTTCCTGCATTATCAAAAGCGTTAATCGCAATCGTAGCACTTTCTGGCAAAGTAACAGAGCTCAAAGATAAACAATCTAAAAACGCTTGTGAAAAAATAGATGTAACACTATTGGGAATTATAATAGAAGATAAACTACTACAATTTCTAAATGTGCTACTACCTATAGAAGTAAGTGTATTAGAAAGTGTAATTGAAGATAATTTGTTACAGTTTTGAAAAGCATTATTTCCTATTGATGTAACACTATTAGGAATTATAATATTAGTCATCGTTGTGCAACTAACAAAGGCGCTTGCTCCAATAGAAGTAATACTATTGGGAATTTCGACACTTGACAAATTATAACAAGACCAAAAAGCATTTGAACCAATAGCAGTAACACTATAAATTGTTTCATTATTAGGATTGACTATACTTTCTGGAATAGTTACTGAGGTTGCAGATGTAGCACAATCATGCACCTCTACTGTATTTGCTGATGTTATTTCGTATGTTAAATCACCTACGGTGAAAGTGTTTTGGCCTATTGTAGAAATTGCTAATAGCACTGCACACAATGAAGAAATTAATCTTTTCATAACTATTGATATTAAAAAATAATCCCAAAAGTTTTTTAGACTTTTGGGATTATGATATAAATTTCTATGTTTTTTAATTATTATCTAACAACTGCTACTCTGTTCATATAAGGACGTCCTGTGAATGGTTGTTCAGTATCTCCCTTATATTCAACTTTCAATTTATTAGAATCAACACCTAAATCTATTAAAGCATTGTAAACAGCTTCTGCTCTTTTCTTAGATAATTCCATGTTATGTTCGCTTGTACCTGTTTGTTCGTCAGCATAACCTGTAATTGTGAATACTCTATTCTTTGCAGATGTTTTTATTGCTTCAGCTAAGAATTTAATGTTTTCCATATTTCTATCTGTAACCTTGCTACAATCGATTGTGAAGTAGATAGATAATGATTGTCCATTAGATAAAGAGAATGTTTCTTTAATTCTTTTAGCTTCTGCCATTGCTTGTTCTTTAGCTTTTCTTTCTTTAGCAAGTTGGTCTTTTAAATCAGCATTGTCTGATTGTCCTTTTTCAACATCTTTGCGAGATGCAGCTAAGTCTTGTTCCAAAGAATAGATTTTATTCTTGTATGGGCTGTAATCAACAGCATAGAAATTTCTTTCTGTAGGAAGTTTGTAAGAAACTCCTGCCATCAACTCATAGTTAAATCCATAAATACCTTGTGTTGGCACATTAAGAAATCCTTCTTTTGTAAGGAACCCTGTTAAATCTACGTGAATAGCCCATGCATCACAAAGTCTAAATCTATTTGAGATACCAGCTGTTACAGCAAATTCATCATTCCAACTATTTTCGCTACCTTCCAATTGTGCATCTGTCAGATTTTGTTTTTGAGAAGTAGCCCAACCAAATCCTCCTATTAAGACTGCGTTATACAATCTATCTGATTTGTATCCACAAATCCAATTTGTAAGGTTTACCATCGCATCTGCGTGAAGATAATGGTAAGTACTATTTGAGAAACGATTTGTGTCAGTTCCGTCATTCAAACCAAGACCTTGATAAGCTAATCTTGCTCCGAAAGAAGGAGTAATCCATTTTCCTAATGAAATTTGGAATGCAGGCATAACTCTATCTCCTATATTTCCGAATAAAGAGATTTGATCCGCTGTTTCTCCGTTGAAAACCTGACCTGCATTGAAAGATTGAACACCACCAAGAACTGTAATTTCCCAGTTATCAATGAAACGATTTGTTTCAAAGCCTTTGTGTCTAAGTACTTTCTCTTCTTTTTCTTGTCCTATGGCAGTTAGCGACATTGCAAACACTGCCAAGCATAAAAATACTTTTTTCATCAATTTTTATTTTTAATTATTTTTTCAATTTATACTATATAATACGCATACTTTACAAAAAAGTTCTGCAAAAGTAGTATTTTTTTATAGATTAGGCAAATTTTTACTATAAATTTTACTATATCAAGTTATTATTTATCAATCCAACTTGCATACATTGGATACGAACTTGCAATCCTTTTTACAGTTCCCTCTAATCTCTCTGTATCAATTTCCTTTACTTTTTTGGCTGGACAACCTGCATAAATTGATCCACTTTCGCAATGAGTTCCTTCTAAAACCACTGCACCTGCTGCAATAATACAATTACTTTCAACAACACAAGAGTCCATTACTATTGCTCCCATACCAATCAAGACATTATCTTTAATAGTGCAACCATGAACAATAGCGTTATGAGCAATACTTACATCATTTCCAATCACTGTTGGGTCGGTTTTATAAGTGCAATGTACTATTGCTCCATCTTGAACATTTACTCTATCGCCAATTTTTATAGAATGCACATCGCCTCTAATCACTGCATTAAACCAAACAGAGCAATCTTTTCCCATTTCTACATCTCCAACAACTGTTGCGTTATCTGCAAGAAAGATATTTTCACCAAACTTTGGTGCTATGCCGTTTACCTTTTTTATTAAAGCCATTTCCTATATTATTTTAAACAATAAAAACTTCTAAAATTTCCATTAAACCTTTTGGAATTATGTTTGCTTCTTGACAAATTGCAGGTAACAGAATTACTTCCGAAGCCTTTATCGGCACTTTATGTCCCATTGCTTCCACATAACCCTCACCGCTTGTGCAGAACAAAACAACAAAACTATCCAATGAAGAATAATCTTTTCTAAGACCAAGATTTACACTCATTAAATTAGTAGTAAAGAAAGGTGTAGTCAAAAGATTTGTAGTTTTATTCAAAGCATAATCATAACCCGACTTAGAGTGATGAGTATGATTTAAGTCCAATACTTGCAAAGCTTCTTCAATATGTAGTTTTCTTCCCTTGCCGTTTTCATCTACCTTATTCCAATCAAACAAACGATATGTAGTATCGGAGGATTGTTGTATTTCAGCAACCAATGAATTCTTTCCTATCGCATGCACTCTTCCTGCGGGAATAAAAAACAAATCGCCTTTTTCTGCTTTTTCTGCATTCAAACACTCCGCTATTGTGCCATCTTTTGTTTTATTTATAATCTCTGCCTTAGTCATCTTCCTATTCCAGCCGCTATAAATGATTGCCTCATCGGGATTATCCATTACATACCACATCTCTGTCTTTCCATTAGGATAGCCATTGCTTTGAGCAAAATCATCATCGGGGTGAACCTGCACCGAAAGATTATCTTGTGCATCAATTATTTTAAAAAGCAAAGGAAAATAGTCTCCAAATTCTTTGTAATTTTCCTCTCCTACAAGTTCATCAGCATACATTTCCAACACTTCGGGAATGGTACACTCTGCCAAAAAGCCATTTTCCACCACTGTTTCTTGTCCTTCTATTGCCGAAAGTACCCATAACTCTCCACAATTAGGCAAAGGGGAATAATCAACGCCTAATAAATCTCTTATTTTATTTCCTCCCCAAGGTTTATTCTTAAACAAAGGAAGGAATTTCAACGGATATAAACCTTGTTCCATAAGTCAAAATTTTCTGCAAATATAACAAAAACTAAAAATACTTAGATATAATATCCCATTTTTTCAATTGAAAAGTATTACTTTTGCACTATGAATTTTGAATATTTCGTTGCAAAAAAATTACTAAAACAAAAACGAAAGGGTTTCTCAAAACCGATTGTCAGCATAGCAACCGCAGGAATTGCCCTTTCGATTGCCGTAATGCTGATATCGATTGGAGTGTTGCAAGGCTTTAAAAATCAAATCAAAGACAAGATTACAGGCTTCACATCGCACATTCACCTGACACCTTTTGCAATAAATCAAAACAACTCTTCAAACCACTTCACTCTTTCTCAAGAAGAAATAAACAACCTCTATAAAGAAGAAAACACCGAGGCAATAACCCCCTACATCTTAACAGGAGGAGCAATCAAAACCAAGACCGACTTTCACGGAGTAGCCCTCAAAGGAGTAGAAACAAACTACGACTCTCTTTTCTTTAAAGAAAATCTAAAAGCAGGCAGACTTCCCGACTACACAAACCCCAAAAACAAAAACGAAATCCTAATATCACAAACCATAGCCGACAAATTAGAAATAAAAATCGGCGACAAAATAAAGATATACTTCTACATAGATGAAAACTATCGAGTAAGACCCTTCACCGTAGCAGGAATATACGAAACAGGCTTAGGCGATTACGACAACAAATTCATACTCTGCAACGCAAAAGTCTTGCAAAAACTACAATCGTGGCAAGAAAACCAATATAGTGGCTATGAAGTAAAACTCAAAGACTTCTCAAAGCTCAATCAATCGGCACAAAGTCTTTACTCTCTCCTACCACAAGACAAAGACCTTCAAACAATAGAAGAAATGGAGCCAAGTCTTTTTGCATGGCTTAACCTTTTAGACTCCAACGTTATTTTGATTCTAATCGTTATGACCTTGATTGCAATCATCACTTCTTGCTCCACACTTTTGATAATGATATTTGAACAAACCAAACACATAGGAATCCTTAAAAGTCTTGGAGCCTCCACTCGCTCAATCATTAAAATCTATCTCTATAAATCTCTTTACATAGTAGGAAAGGCAATGATAATAGGCAATGGAGTTGCAATCACACTAATGTATCTGCAACAAAATTACAAATTGATAAAACTCGACCAAGAAAGTTATTACCTTGACAGCGTTCCAATAGAGTTTTCTGCTTTTGCAATCCTAAGCGTCAATCTCGCATGTATAGTAATATGTATGACATCGTTGATTTTCCCTGCAAGAAACATCAGCAAAATCAACCCAATGGAGAATATAAAGTTTGAATAAACTAAGGTTTAGATTAATTATTTTTATTAGATAGCTGGCATTATTGTTTGTGCCCATTCAGGTAGGGTTTTTACATAAATTTTCTCAACACTACCATTCACTAAACGAAATTGCAATTTTGCTTCTTCTCCATCAACAGAATTATCATAAATATAAAGACGGTCAACAATGTTTGAAACTTTTATGCAATTATATATAGACTTTTTGTATCGTGATATTATCTTTGTGATAGGCACATCATGCCCACCTTTCATTACTCTATTGGCAATTCTCGCAGCATTTATAGTTGGATTTGTGGTTGCTATAAAAAATATTCTTATAAAATAACCTGCTTGTTTAGCCCTTAATATAAAGTCAACCTTATCATCTGCTGACATAACTGTTTCAAAAATAAGACTTTTTCTTTCAGACAAGCATCTTTCTCTCCATTCTGAGCAATATTCAGCTGCATTTATTACAGCTTCTTTTGAGTTCCAATCTCCAAAAATATCCTTTGCTACATTATCAGGGTTTATATAAATAGAATCTTCTACCCATTCATGTTTAAGAAGTTTAGAAGTTACAGAGGTTTTCCCCGAACCATTAGGTCCTGCAATAACAATTAACAAAGGGCGATGCGTTGTAGTATTCATAAATCTTAAAGGATGTGTTCTTTATTCCAAGTTTTTCTTATTTCAGTCGCCTCTTTTCGTAAGGAATCAAAAAAGCTACACATTACTTTCTCATTGCTCTCATTTACTTCTTGTGCAACCTCCTTCATCAATTGGCATAGCATTTCATCAGAAGGCTCTTGACCTGAACTGAATCTATAACTATTCATTTCGCTCTCTGACATACAATTTTGTTTTTTATTGTTTCTCAGTGCAAAAGTAACAAATTTATTTTACAAATGTTTGCTTTCACTATTTCTTTTCTTTGTTAGCGATTTTTAAAGATAGATAAAAAACGTTTTTAGACACAAGTTATTTGCTTTTATAAACTCGTTTCCCCACGAGTTAAGCCCAAATGCTTAAAGAATTTTCAAGTCAAAAATTTCTGTTCGCAAATATTGAAATTATAACCCTTTAACTAAAAATCAGTAAATCAAAGACTTAACTTTTTAAAGCCCGATTTTTGCCAAAAAAGTCTTTGTTTTTTGCGATTTTTTCGCTGTTTTTTTCAAAAAAAACCTTGATTTAGAATTTTTTATCCTTGATTTAATTTTTTCTATCCTTGATTTAGAAATTTCTAAACGAGCTTTTCGTAAAATAAAGTCCGATTTTCTGAAAAATCACCCTTGATTTCGCTCAATTTTGGTCAAGGAACTACTTTTTTTCGCAAAATGAAATTTTCGCAAAATAAAGATTTTTACCTTCTAAAAGTTTGTTTAGAGTTTTTTGTGCTTTAAAGAAATAGTCTTACCTTTGCAAGCAGAATTTTAATGACAATAAAAAATGAAAAGATTATTACTTTTAATTTGCACTCTACTTTGTGCAAACGTGCTTTTCGCACAAGATTTTTGGAAAGGGACATTGCATTACTACATTTCTAATGGAACAGCAACTGTTTATGGGTATGATTGGAGTGCTCATCCTACTAATATAGTTATTCCTTCAACAGTAACTTATGAAGGAATAACTTATAGCGTTACTGCTATTGACTATGATGCTTTCTCTGATTGCACTACTTTAACTACTATTACTATTCCTAATAGCGTTACTTCTATTGGAGATTCTGCGTTCGCTGGTTGCAGTAGTTTAACTACTGTTGATATTCCAAATAGCGTTACTTATATCGGAGACCGGGCGTTCGCTGGTTGCAGTAGTTTAACTTCTGTTACTATTCCTAATAGTGTTACTTCTATTGGAGATGGTGTATTCTATAATTGCAGTAGTTTAACATCTGTTACTATTGGTAACAGTGTTACTTCTATTGGATGGAATGCGTTCAAAAATTGCAGTAGTTTAACTTCTGTTACTATTCCTAATAGTGTTACTTCTATTGGAGAAAGGGCGTTCTATGGTTGCAGTAGTTTAACTTCTGTTACTATTCCTAATAGCGTTACTTCTATTGGAAAAGAGGCGTTCAAGAATTGCAGTAGTTTAACAACATTAAACTTTAATGCGATAAATTGCGAGGATTTTAATTCCTATATGGATTCTCCTTTCTATAATTGTCCTATAACTACAATAAATATTGGCGATAACGTACAAAGAATACCTGCTCGTTTTGCTCATTATTTAGATTCTTTAACTTCTGTTTCTATTCCTAATAGTGTTACTTCTATTGGAGGTGCTGCGTTCTCGGGTTGCAGTAGTTTAACTACTGTTACTATTGGTAATAGTGTTACTTCTATTGGAGATGATGCGTTCAATTCTTGCAGTAGTTTAACTACTGTTACTATTCCTAATAGTGTTACTTCTTTTGGAGATTATGCGTTCGCTTTTTGCACTGCTTTAACTTCTGTTACTATTGGTAATAGTGTTACTTCTTTTGGAAGTTCTGCGTTCAAAGGATGCAGTAGTTTAACTTCTATTACTATTCCTAATAGCGTTACTTCTATTGGAAATAATGCGTTCCAATATTGCGATGGTTTAACTTCTATGACTATTGATATGACTTCTATTCCTAATCTTAGTAATATATGGATTAATTCTACTTTGCAAAATCTTACTCTTGGAGAGAATGTAACTTCTATTCGTAGCGGTGCGTTTAATAATTATTTTTTCTTGCAAAATGTTACTTGCTTGGCAACTACTCCGCCGACTCTTGAAGACAATACTGTTTTCCCTTATCCTAATATTGCTACTTTAACAGTTCCTTGCGGTACATTAGAAGCTTATTCTACTGCTACTTCTTTTTGGAATATGTTCTTTGCAGACAGAATTGAAGAAGATTGCGAAGATAATACTGGTTTAGAAGATGCAGAAGAAACTTTACTTTCTTTCTTCCCTAACCCTACAAAAAGCGAAATTACTTTCAGCCAAGCAATAGAAAAGGTAGAAGTAATCGACCTAATAGGAAAAGCAATCCTTACTTTCTCTAATGCAAAGACAATAAACATTGAATCATTGCCAGCAGGTGCTTATTATTTGCGCTTAACTAATAACGACAAGACAATAATGCGAAAAGTGATTAAGGAATAACTTGAATAACTAATTCTTATTCCTTAGAAATATTTTCATCAAACCATTGCCATAAAGAATCCTTTGGCAGTGGTGCGATGATTTTTATTTGTTCTTTTTTTACGGGGTGAAGAAATTCTAATTCCCTTGCGTGAAGTGATATTGAGGCGTCTTTATTACTGCGTTCAAATCCATATTTTAAATCTCCTTTTATTGGACAACCTATATTAGATAATTGAACTCTTATTTGATGATGGCGTCCTGTTTTAAGATTTACTTTTAATAGTTGATAGTTATCCGATTTTTTTAGGACTTCATAGTCCAATTCGGCATATTTTCCTTTGTTTGTGTCTTTTGTAACGTAGGTTTTGTTTTGTTTTTCGTTACGAATAAGGAAGTTTACCAACGTTGCTTTGGGTTTTATATTATTATTGCGAACTATTGCCCAATATGTCTTGTGGATTTGGTGTTCTTTCATCATTTTATTAAGACGAACAAGTGCTTTTTCTGTTTTTGCAAACATCACAACGCCACTTACAGGACGGTCTAAACGATGAACTAATCCGCAATAAACGTTTCCGGGTTTATTGTACTTGGTTTTAAGGTAATGTTTCACCATTTCCTCTAACGAAACATCACCTGTCTTGTCGGAATGTACGATTTGGGAAGAGAGTTTGTTAAGGATAATTATATGATTGTCTTCAAAAAGAATTTGCTTTTCTAATTCTATGCTCATATACTTGCAAGAATTGAAATTCCTCCTTTGACTTTATCTTCTAATTCAGCGTGTACTTGCGAGTCAATAGGGATAAACAAATCTACTCGTGAGCCAAATTTTATAAATCCTAATTCTTCTCCTTGTTTTACTACGTCTCCTTCTTGTGCATAGCAGACAATTCTTCTTGCTAAGGCTCCTGCAATTTGTCTTATTACGACTTTTTGTCCTTTTTCTGTCTCTACGCAAACTGTTGTACGCTCATTTAAGGTTGAACTCTTAGGGTGCTTTGCTATTAGATAGCGTCCTGAATGATAATTAACGTAAACTACTTTTCCCGATACGGGATAACGATTTACGTGAACGTTATTTGGCGACATAAAGGTAGAAATTTGAATACATTCTGTCTTTAAAACTTCTGGTTCAAAGACTTTTTCTACTACAACTATTGTTCCGTCTGCCGAAGCAATTACTTGATTTGGATTTGAGGCTAAATCTCTTGCCGGGATTCTAAAAAATCTAATTACTACAAAATCAAATATCAATAATCCTGCAATTAGCAACCACCAAAACACGTTCCATTCTTTTATAAAACAAAACATAGCAACTAATGCTAAGATTGTAATAATTATAATCGAAATACTAATTTTGTATCCTTCTTTATGTATGTACATATCCTTATTATTTTACAATTAATTCTAAATAAACCCACACTATCGGCAAGACTATGAAAAGTATATCAAAACGATCTAAGATTCCTCCATGTCCTGGGAGAATTTTTCCACTATCTTTTACTCCCATTTGACGTTTAAACATCGATTCAACTAAGTCGCCAAGTGTTCCAACAGAGGAAACGATTATTGAAATCACTATCCAATGCTGAATTGCAAATATATTAGAAAATTTTGAAATTACAATGCCTGCGATTATAGTAAATAAAAATCCTCCAACAAAACCTTCCCAACTTTTCTTAGGAGAATGTCTTTCAAAAAGGCGATGTTTGCCAAATTTTACGCCTGTTAAATATGCAAAACTATCGTTGCACCACGCTAATATAAAGACACTTAGTAGTAAAAGTGGTTGAAACTCTGAATTATATTGAATTATTAGATTTGTTGTCGAGATTGGCAAAATTATATAAATCAATCCACAAATTGTATAAGCGATAGATGTAAATGGATTTTCGTTTTTTTGATATAAAGCAACAATAAAAATTGCGACAAACAAAGCTACACTTATCAAAAGTGGTATTTTAAAATTCAAATCAAAAGAAAAGAATGCTACTGTGATATAAAGAAATATAGCAGTCAAATAAGCAAGTATAGGATTTATCTTTTGACAATTTTTTGATGTGATATTATAAAATTCACTCAAAGCAATAAGCCCTATTATTCCAAAATAAATGGAAGAAACAATAGGATTAAAACAAATTGCAGCTAAAACACTTGCCACATACACTGCTCCCGTAAGGGTTCTTTTTAATAAATCGTTCATATTACTTATTCTTGTTCAATTACATAAAGATAAAATTCTATAACTGATTGTTTCAATGCCTCGCTTGGCATAATCGTACTAATATTTTGAGGAATCGCTTCTAACAAAGGTTGCAATGCCTCTTTATAATTAGAATATATTTGAGAAGAATGTGCTATCACAATAAAAATTGAGGGTAATTTATTTACTTTTCCTCCAAATCCTTGATTAGCAGTAATAAGAATGCTCCCTGAATTTGCAATCATTGCTTGACAAAGACTAATTCCTACTATTGCATTATCGTTTTCCAAAACAGTTTCTATGCCTGCACTATTCAAATAAGTATTTAAATTTTCATTAAAGGCAAGAACATTCTCCCATTTGCGATATGCAATATGCATTTGTAGCTTTTGAATAAAATCTTTCTCGCTTTCGCAATAAATAAATCGCCCTTGAGCTTGAATAAACTTCTTTGCAAAAACTATTAGTTTATCATCTTCTATTTTAAGATAAGAAGCAGGAAAAGCTTCCTTTATAAGCTCTCCTACTTCCTCCTTTATAAAATTTTGTTTTACAACTTTGAAAAATTTTTCTCTTTTATGCTTGTTGCTCATCTGCTTTTTCTTCGTCCCAAGGACGTTTTCCGTAAATATTCTCTACGTCTTCTCTGAATATTACTTCTCTTTCTACAAGTATTGCCGCCAAAGCATCTAATTTTTCTCTATTTCCCATTAAGATTGCTTTTGCTTTACTGTATGCTTCTTCAACCATAGAACGTATTTGTGCATCTATTTTTTCTGCTGTCTTTTCGCTGAATGGTTTTTGAAAGCCATATTCACTTTGTCCGCTCGAATCGTAAAAACTTATGTTACCTATTTCTTTGTCTAAGCCATAATAAACTACCATTGCATAGGCTTGCTTTGTTACTCTTTCCAAATCGTTCAATGCACCTGTGGATACTTCTCCAAAAACAATCTCTTCGGCAGCTCTTCCTCCAAGTAAGGAAATCATTTGATCTAAAAGTTGAGCTTTTGTAGTGATTTGCCTTTCTTTTGGCAAGTACCAAGCCGCTCCAAGTGCTTGTCCTCTTGGCACAATAGTAACTTTTACAAGCGGATTAGCGTGTTCTAACATCCAACTTACAGAAGCATGTCCTGCTTCGTGGTATGCAATTGTGCGTTTTTCTTTTGGTGTTATTATTTTATTCTTTTTCTCTAATCCTCCAATAATTCTATCTACTGCATCTAAGAAATCTTGCTTGTCTATTATCTTTTTATCCTTTCTTGCTGCAATTAAGGCTGCTTCATTGCAGACATTTGCTATGTCTGCACCAGAAAATCCAGGTGTTTGTTTAGATAAAAACTCTATATCTACATCTTTTTCATCAAATTTAAGCTTTTTTGTATGCACATTAAAGATTGCTTTTCTTTCTGTTAAGTCTGGCAAATCTACATGTATTTGACGGTCAAATCTTCCTGCTCTTAATAGGGCTTTATCTAAGATATCAACTCGGTTTGTTGCCGCAAGAATAATTACTCCTGCATTTGTGCCAAAGCCGTCCATTTCTGTAAGCAATTGATTCAAGGTATTTTCTCTTTCATCATTGGATCCTGAAGACAAGTTTTTACCTCGTGCTCGTCCAATAGCGTCAATCTCATCTATAAAGACAATACAAGGGGCTTTTTTCTTCGCTGTTTCAAATAAATCTCTTACTCGTGAGGCTCCAACGCCAACAAACATTTCCACAAAATCACTTCCCGACATTGAAAAGAAAGGAACTTTTGCTTCTCCTGCAACTGCTTTTGCTAAAAGAGTCTTTCCTGTTCCTGGAGGACCAACTAACAATGCTCCCTTAGGGATTTTTCCTCCTAAATTGGTGTATTTTGATGGTGATTTTAAGAAATCTACTATTTCTTTTACTTCTACTTTTGCTTCTTCTAAGCCTGCAACATCTGCAAAGGTAATTGAAATATCTTTGTCTTTGTCATAAAGTTTTGCTTTACTCTTTCCAACATTAAAAATACCTCCGCCCATTCCGCCTCCGCCAGAATTGCTGCCGCCTCTCATCATTCTAAAGAACATTATCCAAACAAAAATCATCAGTATCATTGAAATAATGAAGAAACCATTGTCTCCAAAGAAACTTTTTCTTTCTTCTGATTCAACGTTAATGCGTCTGTCTGCTATTATTCTTTGTTTTTCAACTTGGGTTGCTACACCTATGGTATCTTTTGCTATCCATTGATCTTCCACAGTTTTTAAAATAGCGCGGAAATCTTCGTAATCAACAAACTTAAATATGTAAAAGCCATTGTAATTCTTGTTTGTAGAGCCAAATGTGCCTTTTGGTTTTAAGTCATTGTAAGCCGTGTCGTTTTGAATTTGTGATTGCTTGATGTAAATCTCTGCAAATTCTTTGTTAATTACGTTTATCTTTTCGTAATCCTTTTTAATCAAAACTTTTCTAAGCTTTTCCTCGTTGATTTCCTTTGAGGTAGTGGCGTCTCCTCCACTAAACATCATAAATCCCAAGATTAAAAGCAATCCAATGTATATCCAATATATTTTGAACTTAATTTTTGGCGATTGTTTTTTTGATTTATTTTGTTGAGCCATAGTTTTGTTTTTATTCTATATCTTCTAAATGAGTTTGTTTAACGTCTTTCCACATTGCTTCTATGTTATAAAACTCTCTTGTTTCTTCTAAGAAAACGTGAACTACGACATCAAAGTAATCAAGCAAGACCCATTGACAGTTTTGTAAGCCTTCTACTTTTCTTGGATTGAGTCCTGTTGCTTGTTTAATCTCTCTATCAATTGAATCGGTAATTGCGTCCACGTGTGTTGGAGAATTGGCTGTGCAAATCACGTAATATTCAAATAAAGAACCATCTATACCATCAAAATCTATTATGGTAATATTTTTTCCTTTTTTTTCTTGTATTCCTTTCACTGCTATTTGTGAAAGAATCTCTGCTTCTTTTCTTTGTTTTCCCATTATCTTTTACAAAATTATTATGCAAATATACGAATAATTCTAATAACGATAATTTTTGTAAAAAGTTGTGTATGTTTTTCTTTGTTTTTAAAAATTATTCCTTTGTTTGAGCAATTTATTTCTTTGTTTTATTTTTTTATTTCTTTGAATTATTTTGCCCTCTGATACTCTTATACACTTTTTTCAACATTTTAACGTTAAAAAAAAATAAACACTAAGTTCTATATGTAATTTTTTTGTAGTAATTTAGTACCTTAAAAAAATAATAAAATGAGAAAAAATATTAAAACGCTGATTGTAGCAACAAGTTTATTTCTAATACCTTTTATTCTCTTGGCTCAGAAAACAGAGATTAAAAAATCCGAAGATTTAAAGCAGGCTTTTGAGAATTATTATAGCAAAAACTATTCTTTAAGTTTTGAGCAGTTTTCTTCCTACATTGAAAAGCATAAGGCAAATTATAATTTATCCTTAGAAGAGGCTTATTTCTTTCAAGCAGCATGTGCTTACGAGATGATGAACAACGATACAGATAAGCTTCTCTTAGATTTCATAAACGCTTTCAAACAAAGTAATAGGGTAAATGATGCAAAATTTCTCTTAGCCAATCATTACGTAAGGAATCAAGAGTTTGCGAAAGCTGAAACTATATATTCTCAAATTGATACTAAGACTTTACCTCAAAATACAAAATATGAATATTACTACAAAAGAGGTCATTGTCAATTTATGCAGAATGACTACGATAATGCAAAGGATTGTTTTATGAAAGTAAAAGATGCGAGAAGTAAGTATGCGGTTGCTGCAACTTATTTCTACGGACATATACTTTATGAAGAACACGACTATAACAAAGCTTTAAAAGAATTCCTTTCTTTAAAGAATGAAAAAAACTTTGGAAAGATTGTGCCTTATTACATTGCACAAATCTACTACAAAGAACAAAAATACGAAGAGTTAATTACGATTGCCTCTGAGCTTTCTAATAGTTCAAAATCTAAAAACAGCTCTGAGCTCAATAAAATGTTAGGTGATGCTTATTATAAACTTGGTCGTTATAGCGAAGCAATTCCTTATCTTGAAAAATCGTTACAAGAGCCAAATGTAGCTACACCACAAGACTACTATTTATTAGGATTTACACTTTTAGAAGAAAAACAATACGATAGAGCAAAGACATATTTAGAAAAAGCAGGAGATAACAACGATATTCTTTCGCAAAATGCACTTTATCATTTAGGAATTTGCTACCTTCAACTCAATGACAAAATTGCGGCAAAGTCTATGTTTAAGGAAGCATACAAATATGATTTTGATGAAAAGATTAAAGAAAAAGCATTGTTGAATTACGCAAAACTTTCTTACGAAACCAACTCTGCTTTTAACGAATCTATAAAGGCCTTTCAGACTTACATAGAGTTATTCCCAAAATCAAAAAGTGCAAATGAGGCTAAGGAATACCTTGCGCAGCTTTATGGAAATACACAAAACTATCGCGATGCTATTGAAATGATTGAGCAAATGACAGAACGCAATAAAGTTATCAATCAAGCCTATCAAAAAATTTGTTTAAACAGAGCGATAGAGTGTTTTAACGAAAACAAACTTGATGAAGCGATAATTTACCTTGACAAGTCGTTATCGCAAGCTCATTCAAACGAAATTACTGCCATTGCCTACTATTTAAAAGGAGAGTCTTACTATCAAATGGATAATTATTCACTTTCAATAAACAATCTAAAAAAATTCTTTTCTACCTCAGGTTCTAATTCTAATATTTATTACAATCAAGCAAACTACACAATGGGTTACAACCTTTTTAAACAAAAGAAATACTCCCAAGCAAAAGAATACTTCAAAAAATGCGAAACATTACAAAACGAAACAATGGAAATCGATGCAAAATGTAGATATGCCGATTGTTTATATATGGATAAAGACTTTCAAAATGCGATTAAGGAATATGATTATGTGATTACAAAAAATAAATTAGATGCTGACTATGCAAGCTACCAAAAAGGAATGGCTTATGGTGCATTAGGAAACTACGATAGAAAGATTAGCATTTTAGAATCTGCATTATCACAATTTCCAAAAAGCAGTTATGTAGCAAGCATTAAGTATGAATTAGCCAACTCTTACTTAACACTTGATTTATATCCTAAGTCACTTGAATTATATACTGAAATCACAAAAAATTACCCACAATCAATCCACACAAAAGACTCTTACGCAAAAATAGGTATGATTTACTACAATATGGGTAAAGAAAAAGATGCACTAATTCATTTGAAAAAAGTTGTAGAAACCTACCCTGGTACAGAGGAAGCTAAATCTGCATTAAACAACATTAAGACAATTTACATTGAATCAAATAATGTAGATGAATTTATCGCATATACAAAGAAAATTCCAGAGGCTGAAATCACTCAAAGTGAACAAGACTCTATTAGTTATCAAGCAATAGAAAATCAATATATGAATGGCGATTGTCAAAATGCAATCAACGGATTCAAAAATTATATTTCAAAATATCCTGATGGTGCTTTCTATGCATCGGCAAATTATTACTTAGCAGATTGTTTGATAAAAAATTCTCAAAAACAAGAGGCATTACAAGCCTATGAAAACATAATCAGTAAACCTAAAAATGAATTTACAGAAAAAGCAATTTTAAAGGCTGCAAACTTAAACTTCGAAAACAACAACTATGAAACAGCTCTTCAAGAGTTTTGTTTACTTGAACAAATTGCCGAAATAAGCAATCATAAACTTCAAGCACTTTTAGGAGAAATGGAATGCTATTATTTATTGAACAAATTTGATTCAACAATCATTGTTTCAAATAAAATTCTCTCTCTTGAAAAGACAGATGAGAATATTTCAGAAAAAGCATCTTACTATTTAGCAAAATCTCTTTTGAAAAACGCCAATTCAGGTCAAGCAATAGAAGAATTTAAGAAACTCACCTCGGCCAAAAACACTGAATACGCCTCAGAAGCTCAATATACACTTGCAGAAATCCAATATAACAATGGTAATTTAGAAGAATCTGAAAAAATTATCTTAGAAATCACAAGCAATCCAAGCAGTGAATTTTGGTTAGCCAAAGCTTTCATTCTTTGGGCCGACATTTTCAAACAACGAGGCAATAAAATACAAGCCAAACAGACTCTTCAAAGCATCATAGACAATTATGAAGGCGAACAATCTATTATAAACGAGGCTCAAAACAAACTTGATGAAATCAATAACAAACACACAGAAGAACAAAAACTCCAAGAGCAAAAACTCCAAGAGCAAAAAGAAGCAGTAGATGAAATAATAATTGAAAATAAATAAAGATGAAAAAATATATTTTAACATTATTCGTAGCGTTAAGCATAAGTCATTTATCATTTTCGCAAGAAAACACTGAGAGTGTTTACAATGAAGATATTATAGTAAGGACAATTTTTGACCCTGTGGTGAATGAGGCATACAAAATCAACGATAAGCCACAGATTTATGAGACAAAATTTGAAATTCCTCCATTTCAATACGAGAAAACAACAAAACAATTCCCTACAACAATGGTTTTTGAAAAAATAAAACCAGCAAAAGTTAAAGGAGAGCCTCTTTCAAAACTATATAACTCACACATAAAAGCAGGAATAGGGACTTATTTTACATCTTTGTTGGATTTATCTTACACACAAACTCGTTCAAAAGATTTTATCTACTCTACACATTACAGACACAATTCTTCATTAGGACAAATCAAAGATTACGGAAATTCAACCTTTGCAAACAACGATTTAACCTTTTATGCAAAAAAAATATGGAAGAATTTCTTTTTAGATGCAGGTCTAACATACAATCATCAACGTCAATATTTTTACGGATTCCTTGATAGCATGGATATAGACAAAAAAACATATATTGCTCCCTATCATAACGTAGGCGGATTCGTTAAATATCAAAGCATATACCGAGAAAACTCCTCATTACACAACTCTTTGGATTTTGCAATCAATCACACATTCAACAAATGGGGCAGAAAAGAAACACATCTTGCTGTTTCTGGCGACTTACACAAAAACTTCATATTCTTAGATAGCGACAAACAAAACATAGGCTTAAACATAAACTATAATCACTCCTTTGGAGGATACGATCCAAAAGACTTAGCGTTATTTCACAAAGAAATAAATCCAGAAAGTTTTAACAATAACATTGGAAACCTTACAATAAAGCCCTATGCTAATCTTAATATAAAAGATTTCAAACTAAACGTAGCACTTGACTTTGTTCCAACCTTTGGAGATAGAAAAGAATTTCAAATATTACCCTCAGCCGTTGTAGAAATCCCAACACTTGCCAACCTCATCAAAATAAAAGCAGGAATAGTAAGCAACTTTGATTTCCCTACTCTTAATCATCTAAGAATAGAAAACCCTTATCTTTCACCTCTTGCAAAAATAGAAAGCAACAATCAAATGGATATTTTTGCAAAAGTTTACTTCATAACAAAAAGCAACATACTTATTTCCCTAAAAGGAGGTTACAAAATGGGAAATAACGACTATTTCTACACCCTTGATAAAAACGCAGGATTAAACAATATGTTTACATTAGTATATGATAACACAAAAACAACATACGCACAACTTGACTTAGCATATCAAATAGACAAAAAGATAGATTTAAGTCTAAATCTATTGTATCAAAACATAAAAACAACAGACCTTGAATTTGCTTGGTACAAACCAGCCTTTAAAGCAAATTTATTGTTTAGATACAACGCAAACGATAAGTTTAGCATTAGTTTTGTACCAAGTTTCCAAAGCAAAGTAAAGTGTTTGAATCCTGAGGGTGAGGTTGAAGAACTAAAAAGCAAGATTGACATAAACCTTGCAGCAAATTACAACTACAACACAAAACTTTCATTCTTTATTGAATTGAATAATATTGCTTATCAACGCTATTTCAACTACTACAACTATCCTTCACAACGCATAGTCTTAATGGCAGGAGCAAAATACGCTTTCTAAAAAAATGATAGAGAAGCTTTCTTTTCATCAAGCTTGGCAATTAGAAAAATTATGCACGGAAAACCTAAACTATTCCGTGCATTTTTTATCTGATTTATTAGAAAATTTTGACAAAATAGAGAATCACTCTGCAAGACGTTCACTTTGCAAAATCATTGCTTTAACCCTAAAAAACAAAAGCAAGCTTTCAAACGAAATTTCCGAGATAATAGACAATTGCAACAAAGAAAAACTAATAGAAACCTGCTTTATTCATCTGCTTAATGAAAAAACACAAGTATCACTCTTAATGTGGTTGGTAGAAATCTTGCTTTACTACTCACAAGAAGAAGAGTGGATAAAACAAGAGTTGATTTTCTTTGCACAAGACCTGCAAATCAATTCCTCCCCTGCTAAATTACAAATCATAAAACGAATAAAAAAAAGACTATCGTAATAACAAATAACGATTATAGTCCTTTTAAATCCAAAGAAAATTTAACATCAGGTATTATCTCTTTATACAAAAACATCATAAAATAAATAGGGTAATACACAACCTTGTCAACAACAGATACATTATCATTACAAAAAACTATAGCCTCAATAATATTATACTCATCACAAGTAAGCACATTATTTAAAGCACGATGCCTTTGATAATTCTTACCAGACTTTACCTCTATCGGCAAAACTCTTCCATTTATCTCTACGACAAAATCAAGTTCGCCCATTTTCTTACTATTATAATAGTACAAGCCCTCAAAACCATGAGCATACAATTCCTGAGCAACTACATTTTCATAAATAGAACCAAAATTGATATTATCATCTCCTGTTAATATTCTTAGTTGAATCCCATCAGAATATTGGCAAGCTAATAAACCAACATCATTAGAAAACAATTTAAACAAGTTTCTTGAACTTGCCAACATCAAAGGCAGTTTAGGCTCCTCTATATTAAAAATAGGAATTGCTACACCAGCATCTTTCAACCAAACAAACTCCTCTTTATATCTTTCTGCCCTCGCATTCTTGTCAATATTCTTAACAATAAACCTCTTGCACTTAGAATTAAGTTCAGAAGGAATTAAATCAAACACCTCCTTAATACTCAATTTTCTTTCATCATCATACTGAGAAATATCCTTTCTATAAAGCTTTATAATCTCCCTTTGAGTAAGCATAACATCTTGAAGATTATTATTTTTCAGATACGACATCACAGAAGCAGGCATTCCTCCCACAATAAGATAAAGCCTAAACACCTCCATCATTTTTTTATGTACAAAATCATCAATAGGAATCTTTTTCTCAAAAGCAAACTTCAAACCATCTATCACTTCACTTTTAACACCAACAGCCCACATAAACTCCTCTAAATCCAAAGGAAACATATCCAAAATACCCATATAACCAACAGGAAACGACCTAATATCATTCAATTCCACACCAAGCAAAGAGCCACTCATTATATAACGATACCTGCCATCATCAACCAAAAACTTAATTGCAGTAACAATTTCAGGACATCTTTGAACCTCATCAAAAAACACAAGAGTATCTCCCTCTATAAGAGGTTTGTTAGTATAAGCTGACAATCTTAATAAAATATCATCACAATTCTTAGCGTTAGAAAAAATACCTACCGCATCAGGTGATTCAATAAAATTAATTTCTACAAAACTCTTGAAATTACTCTTTGCAAACGTTCTTACAGAATACGTCTTGCCTATCTGACGAGCACCTGTAACCAACAAAGCTCCTTTACTTGTTTTATAAAAATGCTCTATCTGTTTAAATATCTTACGTTTCAGCATAAAAATATCATTTTCCAAACACAAAACCACATGATTTTTGTCATTTTTCCAATGCAAAAATAAGCAATTTTGTCATTTTTCCAACATATTTTAATCATAAAAATGTCATTTTTCCAAAGAAAAACTATTCATCGGATGATTCAAAAGAGGTTGGTAATGATTTTTTAGTTTTAGAGGCGGAAATAAGAACTATTTTCTTATTGTAAGCATATTCCCATAAGGAATTATCACTTTGAACGGCAAGTAAATATGCGGGTTCAATCGGAATGAACATCATAACAAAGCCAATACTTCCATTAACTACGTTTTCGTATTTCTTGTTTGCAAGTTCATCTATATGATTCTTTACCGATTTTATATGGTCTTGAGGGTATATAAATCAGATTCGCCACGAATTTTCGGATGTAAACAAAATTTCTATAAATTTAACGCCGAATGCT
>CALGEC010000032.1 GCA_937881815.1 uncultured Bacteroidales bacterium | reverse complement strand
ACTTTAAGGTAATGAGTCATTATACTATAAATAATATTCAAATCTTTGATATGGTTGGGAAATTGCTAATAGAAACAAAGGTAAATCATTTTGAAAAAGACATAGATATTAGCAATTTATCTTCGGGAACATACATAGTAAAAATAAACACCACAAAAGGCAACGTGAAAAAGAAATTGATTGTGGAATAAGAATAGAAAAAGGCGACTGAGATAATCAATCGCCTTTTTTATTTGTTTGCTTTTTTTTCTTTATCTTTGCCAAAAATATTCTTTTATGAAAAAATACATTTTTGCTTTAATCATAGCGTTATTTTTCTGCAATGGTTTGTTTGCAGTTCCTGCTCAAAAGCAGTTGATTACTATCACTCAACCTAATGGAAAGCAACTTTCTTATTGGTTAAAAGGCGATGAGTTTGTTCGTTGGGCAGAAACAACTGACGGATATTCTCTTTTACACAACAAAGAAGGGGTTTGGTGTTATGCAACTTTGAATGAAAAGGGAGAAATGGTGGCTTCGGACATCATTGCTTGCAATCCCGAACACAGAGATGTAAATGAGGTAATCTTTTTAGAGAAAACAGAAAAAAATCTCTTCTTTTCCGAAGAACAAATGAAAATTGTAAGAGAAAGACGTGTAAATCGTTAAGTTTATTTCCGTTTTTTTTCGTATTTTTGCACCCTATGGCAGATAGCATTCAAACAAATAAAGGTAATTATACCGAAGATAATATTAAATCTCTTGATTGGCACGAACATATTCGTTTGCGTCCGGGTATGTATATAGGCAAACTTGGCGATGGTGCTTCGGCTGATGATGGGATTTATGTCTTATTGAAAGAGGTTATTGACAATTCTATTGATGAATTTGTTGCAGGACATGGAAATTGCATTGAAATAGACATAGATTTCCATACAAAAAAGGTTAGAGTAAGAGATTACGGACGCGGAATTCCTTTGGAAAAAACAGTAGATTGCGTTTCAAAGATGAATACCGGTGCAAAATATGACTCAGAGACCTTTCAAAAGTCTGTAGGTATGAATGGAGTTGGTACAAAGGCAGTAAATGCTTTGAGTACTTACTTTAAAATTTCTTCTGTTAGAGATGGAAAGATAAAATCTGCTGAATTTTCGGAAGGAAAAATCACTAACGAAGAACAAATCAAAGACACAGAGGAAAAAAACGGCACTTGTGTGGAGTTTATTCCTGATAACGATCCTAAGATTTTTGGTAATTACAATTATTTAGATGAATATGTTGAGAAGATGATTTGGAATTATGCCTACTTAAACAAGGGTTTATCTTTGATTTACAATGGCAAAAAAATCCAATCTAAGAAAGGGCTTTTCGATTTGCTTAACAACAACTTGCAAGAAAACGAAGCCCTCTATCCTATTATTCATCTTTCTGCAGGAAGTTTTGAATTTGCTTTCACGCATTCTGATAAAGTTTTCACAGAAGAGCATTATTCTTTTGTAAACGGACAACATACAACACAAGGAGGTACACATCAATCTGCTTTTCGTGAGGCTTTGGTTAAGGTTTTAAAGGATTTCTTCAAGAAGGATTACGATCCTTCGGATATTCGTTCGGGTTTGGTAGCTTCTATCAGCCTTAGAATCAACGAACCTGTGTTTGAGTCGCAAACAAAGACTAAATTAGGTTCTACAAATATGATGCCTGACGGCAGTGGTCAAGCAGTCAGAACTTTTATCTTAGATGCTGTTAAAAGTACTCTTGATGATTATTTGCATATCAATGCAGAGGTTGCAGAACTTTTGCTACAAAAAATCGTTCGCAACGAAAAAGAACGCAAGGGTATGCAAAATGTAAAGAAACTTGCGAAAGAGAGTGCGAAAAAGGTTAGTCTTACAAACAGAAAACTTAGAGATTGCAGAATACATTATAATAGTAAAGACCCAAGACGTTTAGAATCCACTCTTTTTATTACAGAGGGAGATTCTGCATCGGGTTCTATCACAAAGAGTCGTGATGTAAACACACAAGCAGTCTTTTCTTTAAGAGGAAAGCCTTTGAATACATACGGCGATAGCAAAGAAGTAGTCTATAAAAACGAAGAGTTTAATCTTTTACACAACGCTTTGAACATAGATGAAGATATGGATAATTTGCGATACAATAACATTGTAATTGCAACCGATGCCGATGTTGATGGAATGCACATAAGAATGTTGCTAATGACTTTCTTTTTGAAGTTTTTCCCCGACTTAGTAAAGGCAGGTCATATATACATATTGCAAACTCCTTTGTTTAGAGTAAGAAACAAAAAAGAAACTCTTTATTGCTATAGCGAACAAGAAAGAGATGAAGCAATAGGCAAATTAAGAGGCGAAGTAGAAATCACACGTTTTAAAGGACTTGGAGAAATCTCTCCTGATGAATTTAGAAACTTTATAGGTAAGGACATAAAACTTGACCCTATTATTCTAAACAAAGAATCTGGTGTTAGTTCTATTTTAGATTTCTTTATGGGTAAAAACACGCCTGAAAGACAAAGCTACATTATTGAAAATTTACGCTACGAAGAAGTACAATAGTAATAAATTATTTTTAGAAATATGAAAAAAACAGTTTTTTATCTTATTTTAGCATTTTTATCTTTGGGACATATTGATGTGTTTGCCCAAGATGATGAAGTAAAACCTTGGACCGATGTGATAATAGACAATAGAGATCCTTCTCTTTGGACTTGGAACAAAAACAACTCTTCACGTTTTAGCATCAGAGGCGATTTTGACGGAGACGGATTCTCTGAAAATTTATACGAAACAGCAACTACTATTTTTTCTGACAACGATGAACTCACTCCTTTAAAGCTTGATGGAGATTTAGGAGTGTATTTCTTGGTTAATGAAGGAGATTTAGACGGAGATGGTGGAGATGAAATTTCATTTATGAGTGTTTATCGTGATTTTTCTGACATTAACTATTTCAGAGTTTGGACCTATACAGGCAATAAATGGAAAGAATTATTTTGTGTACAAGTTCACGAATACGATTGCCCTAATTACAAAGCTACAAAGCCAAACGAAATGTTTACTCATCAATGGAAAAGAAAAAATGGTTACAACCTAAACAAAATAGTCTTGAAACTTCACGATGGAGTTGTAGATGTAATTGCTATACACCCTAACGAACGCTACGCAATTGAACATATAAAACTTGTAGGCAAAACTTTCTCAAAAAGAGAATGGGGAACAATAATCCAACCTCGCACAGACTACTAACAAAGCAATGAAAAAAGTAATTGTTGTAGGAGCAAGCTCCGGCATTGGAGAAGAAGTAGTACACCTTCTTTTGAAAGAGGGTTGCAGTGTAGGTATTGCCGCACGAAGAATAGAAAAACTAAAAGATATTCAAGACAAATACGGCGAAGAAAGAGTAAAAATCATTGATTTAGACGTTCAAAAACAAGACGCAGACAAGAAATTAGAGACGCTAATCAATCTCTTAGGAGGAATGGACACTTATTTTCACGCCTCAGGCATAGGAACTCAAAACATAGACTTAGTTCCCAAAATAGAAATCGAGACTTCAAAGACAAATTGCGAAGGATTCATTCGCTTGGTTACCTTTGCGTTCAATTGGTTCTATGAAAATAAAATCAAAGGTCATATTGCAGTAATTTCTTCTATTGCAGGAACAAAAGGGCTTGGCGTTGCACCTGCTTATTCTGCAACAAAAGCAATGCAAAACACCTACATACAATCACTTTGTCAACTATCAAAAATCAAAAAAGCCAATATTTCATTCACAGACATACGTCCGGGATTCGTTGCAACCGATTTGCTAAACAAAAGCAAACACTATCCTATGTTAATGAAGAAAGAAAAAGTAGCAAAAATCATAATCAAAGCCCTAAAACACAAAAAACGAATAAAAATCATAGACTGGAAATTCCACTTATTGGTAATACTTTGGAAACTGATACCTTCGTGCATCTGGGAAAGAATAAGCGTAAAAAATTAGCAATAAAAAAACAATTATGACAAAACAAGAATTATTTAACTTATCAAATAACAGATTTGAAGCAGAGAAAATATTAAAACAATCGTTTGGATTTGATAGCTTTTACGATGAACAATGGCGAGCAATTCAACGTTTACTTCAAGGTGAGCGTATATTGTTAATTGAAAGAACTGGTTTTGGAAAATCTCTTTGCTATCAATTTCCTGCAATCTTGTTTGACGGCTTAACTATTATATTTTCCCCTCTCGTTGCCTTGATGAGAGATCAAGTAAAATCTCTAAATCAGAAAAGAATCAATGCGAGATGTATAAATTACGAACAATCAAAAGAAGAAAATGAAGAGGCTATAAAATTAGCTCTGACTGGCAAATTAAAAATTTTGTATATTGCTCCTGAACGTCAAGAAAACACAGAATGGTTAGAGTCTGTTAGAGAAATGAAATTGTCAATGGTTGTCATAGATGAAGCACATACAATTTCAGTTTGGGGACATGATTTCAGACCTGCTTTTAAACGTATTATCAATCTTGTAAAACTATTACCAATAGATACTCCTGTATTAGCAACTACTGCAACTGCTACACTTAGAACACAAAAAGATATTGAAACACAAATGGGTGTAGGAGTTAAAACAATAAGAGGCAATCTTTTGAGAGAGAATTTCAAACTCTATGTAATAGAAACTAATTCCGAAGACGAGAAACTAATTTGGATTGCTAAATATGTAAATAAATTGTCGGGGACTGGGTTAATTTATACAGGCACAAGAGTTGATGCAGAAGTGTATTCAAGATGGTTAGACTTTGTTGGAGTAAATGCAATTGGCTATCACGCAGGATTAGACTCTGATTCAAGAAAAGAAATAGAAAAAGGCTTAATGGATAATAAATATAAATGTATCGTTTCTACTAACGCATTAGGAATGGGCATAGATAAATCGGACATTCGCTTTATTATCCATACACAAATTCCTCAATCACCAATACATTATTACCAAGAAATAGGAAGAGCTGGACGAGATGGGTTAACATCTCACTTAATTCTATTTTTTAATTCGCAATTAGATTCAAATAATGATTACATTGATAGTGAATTACCAAGAGCTTTTATAGAAACTACTAAACCTAATATAGAAACATACCAAAAAGTTATTGATATTCTAAAAGAAGAAATGTTAAGAGAAAGTGATATTTTAAGAAAAGCGAATATCAAGCAACAAATTTTTAGAGTAATAAAAGCAGATTTAATAGAACAAGGCATTATTAAAGAAATGCAATTAGATCGTTCTAAATATTATATGTATCAACCTAATGCTCCCGAACTTGACACAACAAAATTTGAAGAATTAAAACAATTTAAATTAGATGAATTTAATTCAATGATTGATTATGTGTTTACAAAACAAGCTCGAATGAAGTTCTTATGTAATTATTTAGGAGATGAGTTTTCTGACAACATTAAATCGGGTTGCGATAACACAAGCGAAAAAAAATTAACACCAATCGAAGATTATCAACTAAGAGCAAAACTAAAAGAATTTCACGAAACATATTTTCCAACAATTAGATGCGTACAGAGATACAATAATATTATAGACGGAGTTGCTGCTTCCTATTATGGTGTTTCAAATGTTGGTGCCACAATACATAGATGCAAATATGAAAATGGAGGAGATTTTCCAGACTTTCTTGTAAAACAGACTTTGAAGGCATACAGAAAAAAATTTGGCAACAAACATATTGATTTTGTCATGTTTGTTCCACCTTCTATTTCCGGAACTTTGGTTGAAAATTTTGCAAAGAAAATCGCACAAATCTTAGAGATTCCATTCTCATACGCAGTAGAAAAAATAACAGAGACTGAACCTCAAAAAAGATTTCGCAACTCATATCTAAAACGAGATAATGTAAAAGATTCTTTCACTATAAATAATACAGATGTAACAGACAAAACAATTCTATTGATTGATGACATATATGATAGTGGTACAACATTAAAGGAAATTGGCAAAATATTGACAAAAGCAGGTGCATCAGAAATTGTACCCCTTGTTATCGCAAAGACTGTTGGAAGAGATAATGATTAAAACCTATAATATGAAACAAGAATACACCTATTGGCTGGCATTAGCAAACGCAGAAAATATTTACACAAGACGTAAGAATGAAATCTTAGCAAAAATTCACGAAGATAATTCTTCTCTTAGTCATTTTTTTACAGAAGAAAATAATTGGAAAAGTAGTTTTGATTTATCGCAAGATGAAATCCAAAGCCTATTACAAGAAAAAGAAAAACTTAATAATTATTCTTTTATCGTAGAAGACCTATTAGAACAAGGCTATCAAATAATACCTATTTTTTCATCTGATTATCCTAAAACACTTAAAAGAAATTTAAAATTCTCTTCACCAATTCTTCTTTACGCTTATGGAAATATAGAATTATTAAACAAAGAAAGTGTTGCAATAGTAGGCTCAAGAAATGCTAATGACACATCTCTTAATTTTACTGATAATATTGCTTCATTATCTGTTTCAGACGGATTTGTCGTTGTTAGTGGCTATGCAAAAGGTGTTGATAGACAAGCGTTAGATTCTGCAATCCGAAATGGAGGTTCAAGTATTATTGTTCTTCCGCAAGGAATTACAACATTTGGTTCTGGATATAAAAACCTATATAAAGAAATTACTTCTGGACGTGTATTAGTTATTAGTACTTTTAGACCAAATGCAGGTTGGGATAAGGGTTTAGCTATGGCAAGAAACCAATATATATATGGACTTGCTGAAAAAATATTTGTAGCCGAATCAGATAGTAAAGGGGGTACTTATTCTGGCGTTCAAGATGGTTTAAAAAAGAACAGAATCATTTATGTTAGAAAACCAAACTCTAATGAAAAAAATGCTAATGACTTATTAATCTCAATGGGAGCAAAACCTGTTGATATAAATGGAAATACTATAATTGAAAGTAATAATTTACAAGAATCAATATCAATAGAAATACAAATAGATGAGTTATTACTGAAAGGAGAATACACAACTAAAAAACTTGCAGAACTACTTTTAAAAGACGATACAAAGAAATCACAATCAGAAATTAGAAAAATTCTAAACAAAAAAGGCATAAAGCCAACAAATCCTGGAAAATCACCACTAAAATACACTAAAATTTTATCAAATCTGACCTTATTTTAAAAATTAACAATAAAAAAAACGCCGTAATTTGACTTACGGCGTTTTGTGTTTTTGATATATGTAGTTATCTCACCGAAGTAAAGCCTTTCATAAGTCCTCTTTCTGCTTTTTCCATAAAAGAAATTATTTCATCTCCTTCATTGCTTTGAGGTAATTGTTTGATTTCTGCCAAAGCATTAGTGTAAGTTAATCCTTTTTGGAAGACTACACGATAGATGTTTTGAATATTGTTTATTGTTTCAGTAGAATATCCTCTTCTTGATAAGCCTACTGAATTTATTCCGCAATATGAAACAGGGAATTTACCACCTTTTACGTATGGGGGAATGTCTTTATCCACTAAACTACCACCCATCAAAATTACGTGTTTGCCTATGCGACAGAATTGATGAATTGCGCTTTGTCCTCCTATGATTGCGTAATCATCTACCTCAACATGACCTGCAAGTGTAGCAGAATTTGCCAATATACAATTGTTTCCTATTATGCAATCGTGAGCAACGTGAGCATAAGCCATAATAAGATTATTGTTTCCAATCACTGTTCGTTTCGAAGCATTTGTTCCACGATTTACTGTAACAAATTCTCTTATTATGTTGTTATCTCCTATCTCGGCTGTTGTGTATTCTCCCTCGAATTTCAAATCCTGAGGAATTGCAGCTATGCTTGCTCCCGGAAATATTTTACATTTTTTCCCTATTCTTGCTCCTGGAAAAATTGTAACGTGTGGTCCAATCCAACAATCATCGCCTATTTCTACATCATCGTAAATAACGGCAAATGGTTCTATTGTTACATTCTTCCCTATTTTTGCATTAGGGTGAACATAATACATTTGATTGTTCATTTTCTTTATTTTTTAGTTTTAGCAACTTGTGCCATCAACTGAGCTTCTACAACTAATTTATTTCCTACGTAAGCCTCTCCTTTCATCTTAACGATTCCTCTTCTGATTGGCTCGCTTAATGTAAGTTTTAATAATAATGTATCTCCTGGTACTACTTTATTTCTGAATTTTACTTCTTCAAATTTCATAAAGTATGTACTATAATTTTCTGGATCTTCAATATCTTTTAGTGCCAACACGCCTCCTGTTTGTCCTAAGGCTTCTACGATTAACACTCCTGGCATTACAGGCTCTTGTGGAAAGTGTCCGTTAAAGAAATCTTCGTTTCCTGTTACGTTTTTCAAACCTATTACATAGTCTTCTCCTATTTCTATTACTTTATCTATAAGTAACATAGGAAATCTGTGTGGCAATAGATTTTTTATCGCCTTAATATCATATACAGGTTCTTTATTTGGATCGTAAACTGGTATTGTGTTATTTTCCATGATAGTTTTAATTTTTCGTGATAATAAATTATTTACTTTATGTCCAGGACGCTTAACTATAAAGCGTGCTTTTAATGGTTTTCCTACAAGTGCAATATCGCCAATGAAGTCTAAAAGTTTGTGACGTGCAGGTTCGTTTTCAAAATTCTGCTTTACATTGTTCAACAATCCTTTTTCTACTTTTATATCATCGGGATTTTTTCCAAAAACACTCGCTAAATGTTTTATTTGGTCTTCTTCCAAAACCTTATCTACAAAGATTAGTGCATTATCTAAATCACCTCCTTTTATAAGATTTAGTTTTAAAAGTTGCTCTATTTCGTCTAAGAAAACAAATGTTCTGCAATTTGAGAATCCGTCCTTAAACTCCGACAAGTTCTTTAAACAAGAGTTTTGACTTCCTATGATTCTTGGAGAGAAATCAATGTTTAAATCTACTCTAAACCCATCGTATGGCATTGCAATAAGCTCTATGTCGTTTTCTTCATCGACATAAGAGACTATTTCTTTTAAACAAAAATATTTTCTTTCCTTTTCTAATTGTTCAACTCCACTTTTCTCAATTGCTTCAAGCCAATACTTTGAACTACCATCAAGAATAGGAACTTCTTCCCCATTTATTTCAATCAAAACGTTGTCAATATTTGAAGCATACAAAGCTGCCATTAAGTGTTCTATTGTTGCAACTTTTGCTCCCTTTGACTCGATTGTTGTTCCTCTTGAAGTTTCAGTAACAGCCTCAGCCTCAGCCTTGATTAACACGGGATTTTCCAAGTCAATTCTTTTAAAAACAATCCCACTATTAGCCTGAGCAGGTAAAATATTGACCTCAACATTTTGTCCTGTATGAAGGCCTTTACCTTTAAGAGTTATCTTATTTTTTATTGTTGTTTGCTTTTCCATAATTTTAAAGTGCAAAGTTAAGAACTTTTATTTAAACACACAATCTTTACAATCAATAAAATATTTCAAAGAATTAAAAAATTAAAGCAAAGAAATAAAAAAATAAAACAAAGGATTAAAAAATTATTTCTTTGAATTATTTTCACAAGCAAAAGTTTGCGTTAGTTAAAATTTTATTTGTATCTTTGCAAATTCAATTATATATCTATATATCAGCAATATGAAAAAAAGATTTGTTGTATTAGTAGTTTTAATGATGAGTTTTGTTTTATCTTTTGCACAAAGCAACGATAAAGACCTCTTTCCATTCTATATTGGTAAAGACTATGTTGTTGTAGGCGTAAGTGCAAAAACCACAGACAAAGAACTTTTAGAAATAAGAAAAAACATACTAAAATATTCCTCTATACGCTTCAACGAATTTGACGTAATAAGAGGAGAAAACGGAGATATATATTTCTTATCTATTAAAGTAGATTGCCGAGATGGATATAGCGCATACATATCTCATAGTTTTGAAAAAGGAGATACTACAACACACGGATTTATTAGAGACTACACAAAGACGCACTTTAACAGAGCTTTTTATTACGGAGACCTAACAGACGAAACCTCTGGAATAGAGAGAATTAAACAAGCATTAGCAGAAAAAGAAGAAGAAAAATAAAATTTTTTTAAGATAATATTAGGTTAAGAAAAAAAATGTGTGTAATTTTGCACACCCAAAAATTGATGAAAGATGGCAAAGAAAACTAAAGACGTAAGAGTACAAGTTATACTTGAGTGCACAGAGCACAAAGCATCAGGAATGCCTGGTACATCTCGTTATGTTACCACAAAATCAAAAAAGAACACTCCTGAGCGTTTAGAATTGAAGAAATACAATCCTATATTGAAAAGGATGACTGTACATAAAGAAATAAAATAAAAAAGAATAGGAGTATAAGATATGGCAAAGAAAGTAGTTGCAACCCTTAAAACCTCAACAGGTAAGGATTTTGCGAAAGTTATAAGAACAGTTCGTTCAGAAAAAACAGGAGCTTACACTTTTAAAGAAGAAATTGTTCCTTCTGATAGTGTAAAAGAATATCTTGCAAAGAAATAGTACTTGGCGAAGAGTGTATTGTGAGAAATTCACAATGCGTTTTAGTATAAGATTTTAGTAAAAAGGGTTGTTGTCTCAGAGCAATAAGATAACAACTCTTTGTTTTTTTATTTCAAAAAATTGCATTATGGGATTTTTTTCATTCTTTACAAAAAAGAATAAAGAAACACTTGACAGCGGTCTATCAAAGACCAAAGAAAGTGTATTTAGTAAAATATCAAAAGCCATAATCGGAAAATCCAAAGTAGATGAGGAGGTTCTTGATAATTTAGAGCAAATTCTAATTGAATCAGATGTAGGAGTAGAAACAACTCTAAAAATCATCGATCGCATAGAAAAAAGAGTAGCTCGCGATAAATACTTAGGCACTGCCGAGTTAAATTCTATTTTAAAAGAAGAAATAATGTTCTTGCTTAACGAAAACGAAACAGAAGAAAGAGAAAGTTTCGATTTTCCAAAACAAGATTTCCCATACGTAATAATGGTAGTTGGCGTTAATGGAGTTGGCAAAACAACTACAATAGGCAAACTTGCATATCAATTCAAAAAAGCAGGAAAGAAAGTAGTTCTTGGAGCCTCTGATACATTCCGTGCAGCGGCTGTTGATCAGCTAAAAATATGGGCTGAAAGAGTTGATGTAGATATTGTTTCGCAAGGAATGGGTGCTGATCCTGCTTCGGTAGCTTACGACACTTTGCAATCGGCTGTTGCAAAAAAAGCAGACATTGTAATAATTGACACAGCAGGACGTTTACACAACAAAAAAGGTCTTATGGACGAATTGTCTAAGATTAGAAACGTAATGAGAAAAGTAATACCTTCTGCTCCTAATGAAGTGCTTTTGGTGCTTGATGCTTCAACCGGACAAAACGCAATCGAACAAGCAAAACAATTTACCGCTGCAACAGATGTCAATGCCTTAGCCTTAACAAAACTTGATGGCACTGCAAAAGGCGGAGTCGTTATTGGAATTTCAGAACAATTTAAAATACCAGTACGTTACATAGGATTAGGAGAGCAAATGGAAGATCTCCAAATTTTTAATCGTAAAGCATTTGTAGATAGTTTATTTGAATAAAATCAATAGTATGAAAAAAGTCTTATTTATTGCAGTGGCAGTTTTCTTAGGTCTTAACCTAACTGCTCAAAATTATGAAAAACACAATTTTTCAATGAAAGCAGGTTATGCTCATAGTTTTTCAGAATCTCACCCTACTCAATTAACAAACACGGTTGATAATCCAGATCAAGTAAAGCGTATGAAACACGATGTACACTTTGAATTTGATTACGATTATAGATTTTCAAAATACTTTTCAGCAGGTATGAAAGCCTCTATGCTTGTTGGATTTCATTCTTTTGACAAAGTAGTAGGCTCAGACACAGTATTATATTCAGATGACAAAAACGTATTTTATGTAGGTCCTTCTTTCAAGGCTCAACTACCTACAATTGCAGAAAAATTTGACATTTGGGCAAAAGCAAGTCTTGGTTATATGAAAACAAGACTTACAGACAAAGCAGAAGCACCTGCAATTTATAGTGGCGATTGCTTAGGCTATGGCTTTGAAGCAGGAGTTGATTATCTTTTTTCTGACCATATAGGAATTGGATTCAACGTTGAATACTTAGCAGGTAAAGTAAAAACTTTCAAAAGCGGAGAAGACGAAATAGATATTTCTCAAACGCCAGAAAATCTTGGTAGATTAAATCTTAGCCTTGGAGTTGTAGTCAAATTATAAAAAGACCTATTACCTTGAAAATAAACATCATTACACTCGGTTGTTCAAAAAATCTTGTAGATAGCGAACATTTAGCAGGAATTTTAAAAGCAAACGGACACGAAATATTGTTTGATTCTACAAAAAAGAAATTTGACGTTGCCATAATCAACACTTGCGGATTTATTGGCGATGCAAAAGAAGAGTCAATCGATGTTATATTAGAATATATAGAAGAAAAGAAAAAAGGAAATATAAAAAAAATCTTGGTATTTGGTTGTTTAGTTGAACGCTACAAAGAAACCTTAGAAGAAGAGTTTGTCGAAGTGGATTCTTTCTTTGGAGTAAACAACTATCTTGATATTGCAACATATTTAAATGCTGAAATAGAAAAAGATTTCTTTCTTCAACGTCAGCCAAGCACTCCAAAACATTTTGCTTACCTAAAAATATCAGAAGGATGCGATAGATTCTGCTCTTTTTGTGCTATTCCCTACATAAGAGGCAGGCATATATCAATTCCAATTGAAGAATTGGTAGCCGAGGCTCAATGCCTTGCAAAACGAGGAGTAAAAGAAATCATAATAATTGCACAAGACACTTGCAATTATGGCAAAGACCTTTACGGCAAAGTAAGACTTGTAGATTTATTAAAAGAAATTGCAAAAATAGAACAAATAGAATGGATACGTTTGCAATACTCCTACCCTAATGACTTCAACGATGAATTGATAGAATTCTTAGCAACTGAGCCTAAGATGTGCAAATACATCGATATGCCTTTGCAACACATCAACAATCGTTTACTTTCCTCAATGAATCGCAAGATTACAGGCGAAGAAATAAGGACTTTAATCAACAAAATAAGAGAAAAAATACCACAAGTATGCCTTCGCACAACCTTAATTGTTGGTTACCCTTCGGAAAGTGAAGAAGAGTTTGATGAATTAAGAGAATTTGTAGAACAAACAAAATTTGACAGAATGGGAGCCTTCACCTACTCTGCCGAAGAAAACACTGCCGCCTTTAAATTAGAGGATAACATCAGTCAAGAAGAAAAAGAAGAACGTTTAGATGCACTAACCTTTTTGCAAGAAGGCGTTTCCCTTGGACTAAATCAAAAGAAAATAGGCAAAACCTTCAAAGTGTTAATAGATAGAAAGGAAGGAGAATACTATGTTGGTAGAACAGAATTTGATTCTCCTGAGGTAGATAACGAAGTGTTGATTTCAATAGAAGAAAAAGCAAAAATAGGCGACTTTTTCCAAGTCAAAATCACCGATGCCGTAGAGTTTGACCTATATGGCACTATAATCCCAAAATAAAGCAAAGAATTAGAAAAATAATTCAAAGAGATAATTCTCTAAAACAAAGAGATAAAAGAATATTTCAAAGAAAAAAATTTGGAATATTCTTTTTTTATATATATTTTTGCCAAATAATTTTAAAATTTTAAAGCTATGAAAAAATTAGTCTTAATTTTATTACTTGCATTATTGTTTTCAAACTTAAATCTTAAAGCACAA
>CALGEC010000031.1 GCA_937881815.1 uncultured Bacteroidales bacterium | reverse complement strand
GAAAGATTTCTTGATTCTCTTTCGCCAATCTTTGATTCTCTTTTAATATTTCTTTTATTTCTTCCATTGTTATTAAAGTTATCTACTTACAACTAAGTTTATTATTGAAATAGTAAACTTAGTTGTAAGAAAATTTATTACATTGTGGTTCTTTATCTTTTTATTTTGTTTGTTTTGTGAGCTTTTTTAACACTCTTAAGAGCTGCACCTGCGACTGCTCCTACCGCAGTACCAGCTGCAGGGTGTCCAACTGCACTTCCTACTCTCAATCCTGCCTTTGCACCTTTTATTGCTCCTCTTGCGTCTGCTAATGCAATTGACGCCCAATCAGGAGTGCTTTTTGCTAATGATATTGGTTCATACCAATAGTATAATGAGTGTCTTAATACTGATGTAAACGATAATAAAATTTGTTCTTCTGTTGTTGTAAAGCTTTGATTTGATAAAATATCTTCTTCTACTTTACAAATCACTTCATAATAAGGAGAATAGCCTTTGTTTTCTATTCCTTCTATTGTTTTAAGTAATGAAAAAACTATTTCTTTTGCATTTTCTGAGAATTTTAATTCTGTCAAAACTGAATCTATGCTTTGATTATCGTTTAATGTATTGTCTGTGTCTTTGAAAACTTCTTTTATTATATCTCTATCGTAGATATTTAAGAAATAATTTTCAACGAATTGATGTAATGTATCAGGGTGTATCGCATTTGCATCTTCATAATTATCACACAAGAGTCTGATTATAGAATCTAAGTGTATATTATGTAATACTCCAATAGAATCATTTGGGTTTAATCTATTAACTGGCGACATTGTTGTTTTGTATGAATATTCAATTTCTGAACCATTTTCCATTGAATACTCATCTTCTGTGCATGAACTCATAAATGCTCCTGCAAATATTGCCAATAGGGCAATTCTTGTAAAAAATCTTTTCATCTTTCTTTAAATTTTGTTAATAATTTTTTTCTCCTATTCTTTTAGTTCTACAATTCCACAAAAGCGATAGGAGTTTTAATAATTACTTTTGCTAAATTGTGCTTGTTTTCATCATTGTTTCGTTTGGTTTTTAGTACTAAAAAAATTGTGAAAATTTTCGTTTACAAAAATATAGTAAAAAAACACATAAAACAATAGCATTTTTCAATATTTTCTTGACTGTTTTTCAATATTTTTAACTTAATTAAATCTCAATTTATCTTTTTTTAATGTCAAGATATTTTTTGTTTAAAAAAATAATTATTTTTGCAATGAATTTAATATTGTATTTAGATATGGTGAATAATGATTCGTCTATTGATTTGGAAAGAATTTTTGACAAATATCCTTTGGAGTGTAAAGTAGGGCATGATTTTATGTTTTTAAATAATGTAATTTTTTTAAACAATGATTGTAGTTGCTTGCAAAAAGAGTATTATATTGACATCTTTCTTCAAGAAGGAGAAATGTCTTTTGAGTTAGAAAAAGAGAGGTTTGATATTGCTGCTCCTGCTGTATTGTTTATTCCTCGTGATAAAAGTTTTAGTTTACTTAATTGTAGCGAAAATATTTTAGTTAATATTTTTATTCTTAAAGATTGGCTAAGAGAAAGTCTTTTTGATGATTTTATGAAGGATATGTCTGTTACTTATAAAATGAAGACTAATCCTGTATTGATAGTAAAAAGCGAAGATGTGTCTCCTTTTATTTATTATGTTCATGGTGTAAGGAGAATTGTTAGCGATACTTTGAATCCTTTTAGGTTAAAGGCTGTTCAATCTTATATTGAATCGTTTTATTATCAATATTTTTACAAAATCTATCCTTTTGCTAAGAGCAAGGAGTTTAGTATTGTCAATGAATTTTTGGAATTAGTTGATTTTAACTTTATTAAGCATAAAAATATTAGTTTTTATGCTAATCGTTTAGGTGTTTCAAGAGGATATTTAGATTTTCTTGTTAAGAAAGAGTTAGGATACACTACTAAGGGAGTTATTGAAAAAAGAATTTTAAATCAGTGTAAGAAATTGCTAAATGAAACTAATGATTCTATTAAAGAGATTGCTGAAAAAATGGAGTTTTCTTCAATAGAAAGTTTTTCAAGATTCTTTAAAAGAGTTGCAGGAGTAAGTCCAAGTAAATTAAGAAAATAGAATAGCAAAAAAAAGTCTTTGATTTTTTAATTTTTTTCTTTGATTTTTTTAATTTTTTCTTTGTTTTATTTTCCTCTTCCTTGAAGTATTATTACTGCTGTGTAGAATAGAATTTTTATGTCGGTAGAAAGAGAAGGGTTTTCTAAATAAATAAGGTCGTATTTTAGTCTTTCTACCATTTCATCTACCGATTCGGCATATCCATATTTGACTTGTCCCCAAGAAGTTATTCCTGGCTTAATTCTATGTAAGAGTCTGTATTCGGGAGCTTTCTTTACGATTTGATCAATGAAGAATTGACGTTCGGGACGTGGCCCTACGATGCTCATTGTTCCTTTTAAAACGTTGTAAAACTGTGGAATCTCGTCTAATCTCACCTTTCGCATAAAACGACCGAAAGGAGTAATTCTTGGATCTTTATCTCCGCTTGATAACATTGGTCCATTGCTTTCGGCATTTGTGTACATTGAGCGAAATTTGTGCATATAGAATGGTTTTCCTTTGTATCCTATGCGTTCTTGTTTGTAGAAAATCGGTCCTTTACTTGTTGTGTAAACAATAATTGAGGTAATTAGGTAAACGGGTGAAAGAATTATTATTGCGGTTAGTGAAATTAAAATGTCAAATATACGTTTTAGGATTTGTTGCCAAGGAGCCATTAGCCCTTGTGTTACTGTTATTAGAGGGGTGTTAAAGATTGCGTTTGATTTTACGTTACCCATTAAAATATCTCTTCTATCTGCCGGTATTTTTATTTCAACTTCTTGTCCTGCTAAGCAGATTATGTCAAATATTTCGTTTTCTTCTTCTTGTTCTAAGGCAATTATTATTTCTTCTATTTTGTGTAATTCTATTATTTCGGTCAATTGCTCAATTGTTCCTAAATATTGTAATGAGAAAAATTCGTTTTTTTTGCCGTTTTTATTGATGTATCCTATGATTTTTTTGCCTGAGGTTATTTCTTCATTTTGTAAATCGTTGTAGATTTTGAATGCTTTTTCTCCATCACCTACAATGAGGGTTGGAAAGTAGATTTTGCGATTGTGAACGTTGTGTACTTTTATTGTTGTTATTATTAGTCGTGGCAGATAGGTCAAAACAAAGTGTAGAGAAAATAAAATGAAAAATGAAAGGTAATAATTTTTGTATGTTGTGACGTTATCATCGAGCAAAAGTGCAAAAAAGATAACTATAACTCCAAGAAAGCAGGTTAAAAAAGTTTGAAAAAAATCTTTTAATCGCGATTTTCTGTAAATGTTTTGATAGTAGCCTTGTATGTAATAAAGGGTTAGCCAAAATAATGGAATGATTGCTAAACCGTAATAGAAATTATTGTCGGCGAAAACTGCGTTTATGTCTTCAAAAGTTCCGGATTCAATGCTTGTTTTTCTAAAAATGAAAAACAAACTCCACGCTATCATTGACGAAAGTACATCAAAAATTACATATTTGATGGTTTGTAATTTTTTATTCATAAAATTATTTGTTCCTTCTTTTATTTTTTATTAGGAAAATGCAAAACTTTTATGTTATCAACGTGAACAAATGAATTTTTCGTATTATTTGGATTGAAAGCTTCTAAATAAATGTAAAAAGTTGAAGGATATCCTACAATATCCCATGCTTTTGATAGAATAATGTATGATTTTTGCCATTTGTCATCTTTGTTTGGAGTAAGCCTTACAGCACTTACATAATTACTTGCTGAGGCAGAACTGCTTTTTCCATAGACTCCAACTTCAAAAGGTATGTTTGAGTGATAGTCAATCTCTAAAATAAGTCCAAGAGTGTTGTTGCAGAAAATTGAATCCACAGAAATGTATCTGTTATGTCCTCCTTCTTCAAAATAGATTGCACCACAATTGCTTCCATACTCAACACTGTCGTTTCTAATTACTGTCATAGTTTCCGGTTCTCCTGCTACGACGTCGGCTTGTTTGAAATTAACGAAATAACTCTCGAAAGTTTCTTTGAAAGGTATAACAGCTTTTTCGGAATTGTACATTATGTTTTTCTTATCTAAGACAACCTCTTGTCCCGGGATTAAATCAATAGAATCAATGTAGGTTGTATAGAAAGAATATGCCTCTCTCATATTATTCATACCATTGTATATTATGCCCGGTCTTAAATCTATTTTGTGTTTTCCTTCCTTTAATATTGGAATTGAACAAGGTAGAGGGAAGGCTCCTAAAAGATCGTTGTCAACATAAACCCATACATCTCTGATGTCTTCGGTTAATAAATCGCTTGATTGAGAAAAAGTGAAATTTGGGTTTTCTTCGAGGTTAAATCCTTCAACATAAATGTAAGAAGGTATTTCTTGCCCATTTTTAAATTCGTCGCAAGATGACAAACCTAAGCTTAAAAGGACTATTATGCAAATTATTTTTTTCATGTTTGATAAATTATTGTTGTTTGCAAAGGTACAAATTATTTTAAATATATTTTGTATCTTTGCTTCTTCGTTTTAATTAAATTAGGTTAAAGAATGTTTGTTGATAGTTATAAGCATAAGGGAATGCGACGCTTGATGGTTGAGCATTTAAGTAACAAAGGAATTAGTGATCAAAGGGTTTTAGATGCAATGAATAATGTTCCAAGGCATTTTTTCTTGGATTCTTCTTTGGATACTTTGGCTTACGAGGATAGGGCTTTGGAAATATTATGTCAACAAACAATTTCTCAACCCTCTACGGTGGCTTTTCAAACTCAATTGTTAGATGTCTCTCCTTTTGAAAAGATTATGGAGATTGGAACAGGGTCTGGTTATCAGACAAGTGTGCTTTGTAAAATGCAGGCAAGGGTTTATACGATTGAGAGATTTAAACCTCTGCATAATTCGGCACAATTGATTTTTGATGCTTTGAAAATTAAACCAAAGTGTTTTTTTGGTGATGGTTATTTAGGACTTCCTGCTTTTGCTCCTTTTGATAAAATTTTGATTACTTGTGCTGCTCCATCTATTCCTAAAACTCTTGTTTCTCAATTGAAGATTGGAGGGGTTATGGTAGCTCCTATTGGTGTAGATACACAAACAATGTATAGGATTCAAAGAATTAGTGAAACGGAAATAGACGTTCAGTCGTATGGGGAATTTAAATTTGTCCCGATGTTAAAAGAAAGGAAATTTTATTGATAAATAACTTTCTTTGGTTATTTTTTTGTAATTTTGCATATTATATTCAATTTATAGAAAATGGTAAAAACGAAAGTTTTATATGTCAATCAGGAAGTTTTTCCTTATTTGGAGTCTGATTTGGCAAATGTAGGGAGATTTCTTCCTCAGTATATTCAAGAGCAAGGTAAAGAAGTAAGATTGTTTATGCCTAAATTTGGAGGCGTAAACGAGAGAAAAAATCAGTTACATGAAGTTATTCGTTTGTCTGGTATGAATTTGATAATTGATGATAGCGATCATCAATTGATAATAAAGGTTGCTTCTATTCAATCTGCAAGACTACAAGTTTATTTCATAGATAATGAGGATTATTTCCAAAGAAAAGCAAATGCTCTTGATGTTGATGGCAATTTGTTTGAAGACAATGATGAGAGAATAATGTTTTATGCAAGAGGGGTGTTAGAAACAATTAAAAAACTTAGTTGGAAACCAAATGTTATTCATTGTGTGGGTTGGTTTACTGCTTTGTTACCATTTTATGTTAAAAGAACAGAGTATAAAAATAATCCTTTCTTTAATGATAGTAAAGTTGTTTTGAGTTTATTTAATGATGAATTTCAAGGTTCGTTGGTTGAAACATTTTTAAAGAAACTCAAAGTTGAAGGAGGAACTCAAAAAGATTGGAAAATATACAAAGAACCTACTTATCTTAATCTAATGAAGGCGGCAATCTCTTATTCTGATGCTGTTGTTGTTGCACAAGAGAATGTTAATCAAGAACTAATTGATTTTGCAATTGCAAATAAAAAGCAGGTTATTGATTATGCTCCTTTTGAAGAACAAAAAGAGAAGATAAATGCTCTATATGATTCATTGGCAGTGATAGATGAAGAATAAAATTTAAAACTATGAGTAGATTGAAGTGGCTATTGTTACTCCCATTGTTTGCTTTGTTTTCATGTGTTGATGAAAATGAAACTTTGGGTATAGATTTAATTGATGAAAACGATAAATTGTCAGTAGGATTATTTACAGATGTTAAAATGTCTTCTTGTTTCTTTAAAGAAGATTCTTTACTTACTGCAAATTATAGGTATAATGTGTTTGGAGAATACAAAGATGATAAATTTGGAAGCGTATCTTCTGAGATTTTTACGCAACTTTGTTTGTCTTCAACAGCAGAAGACTTTACGACTTTTGCAATAGATTCAATTTATTTAACATTAGCGTATTCTGGTGGATACTCTGCGGATACTACTTTATTGCCAACAAGAATGAAAGTGTCGGTTTATGAACTTGATGAAGTATTGGATTCAACTAAAAAGTATTCTTTTAATGATGTTGCAGTGAAACCATCACATGTTTTTAGTTCTGAGGTGGATATTGATGTCAATAGTGATGTGGTAATGGGAACTGATACTTTGAATCCTCATTTGCGATTGAAGATAACAAACAATGAGTTTTGTCAAAAGATACAAGGTTTTAAAGGAGATAATGATCAGTTTCAAGAATTGATAAAAGGTATAAAAATTGTTGCAGAAAAAGTTGATGAAAATGGCTTTATGGCATACGTAGATATGACTTCTTCTGCGACAGGGCTTGTTTTGTATTATGAAAAAGATAATAAAAAACAAACTTATAAGCTGAATTTCCCTGAAAGAGGTAATAGATTTATGCGATATGAATATGATTTTGCAGGGAGTGAAATAAATGGTTTAGAAAGAGATACTTTGGGATTAAATAGTGAATATATCTATTTAGGTAATATGGGAATAAGTATGGCTAAATTAGATATAGATGAACAGGCTTTTAAAAATTATTGGAGAGATTCTATAAATCAAGGAGAAAAACATAATAATGTTGCAATAAATAGAGCAGTTATTGAAATACCTGTTGCAGATATTAGTCAAAGTGCTTTGCCTATTCAAAAGATATTATGTTATAGAAAATATGTATCTAATGGCGATACTACTATGGTGCTAATTCATGATGCACAAGTTTCAGATACTTATTACGATGGTGCATACGAGCATACTACAAATTCGTATCGATTAAATGTTACTATGCATTTTGAGAATTATTTAAATGGAAATATTGATGATCTTGATTTATATCTTGTTCCAGATGAAAGACGTTCTACTGCAAATAGAGTTATTCTTAATGGAACAAATAATCCAACAAAACCAATTAAGATTAGAATAACATATTCAAAACCAAAATAATATTATATGAAAAAAATATTTAATTTCTTATTGATTTTATTTGTCAGTGTAAATGTATTGAATGCACAAAAACCGTATGTGGAATATTGGCAAAATGGGCAAAAAGCAACAGAGGGTACTTTATCAGATAAAAATATAAGAATAGGAGAGTGGCGTTGGTTTTATGAAAATGGGAACTTGCAAAAAATCGGAGAATACAATGATAAAGGTCTTAAAGTAGGGGAATGGAAGGATTATTATGCAGATGGGAAAATACAAAAGCAGGAATATTTGTCGGGTAAGGGCGAATGTAAGGCTTTTTATGATAATGGACAATTACAATATTCTTATAATGTAGTTGATGGATTGAAACAAGGAGATTATAATGAATATTATAAGAATGGAAATAAAAAAATACAAGCAGCGTACAAAGATAATGCACTTGATGGGTATGCTATTTGGTATTTTTCTGATGGGAAGAAAGATATGGAAGGAAATTTAAAGATGGGGAAACGTGAAGGTAATTGGATATATTATTATAGAGCTAATGGTCAAAAGGGAAGTGAAGGCGCTTATGTAGATGATAAGGAAAATGGACGTTGGATTTATTATTATGAAACTTCAGAAAAATGGAGAGAGGGAGATTATAGAAATGGATTGCGTGAGGGATTGTGGAATACTTATTACGAAGATGGGAAGATTCATCATAAAGGAAGTTATATTGCAGGAAAAGAAGAGGGTATTTGGGAAAGCTATTTTGAAAATGGAGATATAAATACTCGAGGACGTTTTGTTGAGGGTAAAATGAGTGGCAAATGGGAAGTGTTTTATGCAGATGGTTCCCGAAAAACACAAACTGATTATTTGAATGGAGTAAAAAATGGCACGGAAATTTTATATGATGAAAATGGTAATATATATCAGAAAGCAGATTATAAGGAAGGTGTCATGAATGGGCGTTGGGAACGTTATGTAGAAGGGATTTTGATAGAAAAAGGAGAATATATAGAAGGTAAAAAAGACGGTTTGTGGGTTTTTTATGCGCAAAATGGATATAAACAACGTGAACAAGAGTTTAAGAATGGAAAACCAAATGGTAGATGGATAGAATATTTTTCTGCGAATAAGAAATCTTCAGAAGGAGAATACAATGACGGACAAAAATCAGGAACTTGGATAAATTATGACAAGAAAGGTAATGTTTTGTCTGAAACTATTTTCAAAAATGGCAAGAAAATAAAAGAAGAATTTAAGAAAAAATAGTTTGATGAAGGATTTTTTTAATTTTATTCGTTGGAAGAGTGTCTTATTGTGCTTTATTGCACTTGTCGTTGTAAGGTTTTTTGTAATTAAGCCGTTTTATGTGAATTTTGTAGGTGGCTTTATAAGTCCGATTTCTGATTTAGAATATTTTATCTTTTGTTTTTCTATTTTGCTTATTGTGGTTGCTTCTGTTTTGATAAATGAATATTTTGACCAAGATATTGATAAGATAAATAGGGCAGAAAAGGATATTTATATAGGTAAGATTATATCAGAAAAGAGAGTTCTTACATTGTTTTATGTATTGTCTATTAGCGCTATTTTAATATCGTATGTTATAGGATATTTAAATGGATTTTTGCATTTAGGCTCTTTAATGATTGTATTTGTTTTTATGTCTTATTTTTATTCGCTCAAATATAAAAGGAGTTTTGTTGTAGGAAATCTTGTTGTTGCTATATTGTATTCAATGGTAGTTTTCCTTCCTGTCTTATTTGAGATTTTTGCTTTGATGAATGCTCCGGGAGGATTGTTTAAAGTCATAATACTTCCTTTAAAGCAAGAACTATTGTATGTAACACTATTTTTTACACTTCTTACGTTTTTGCTAACTTTGATTAGAGAGATTGTATGTGATATGCAAGATGAGGAAGGTGATAAGGAGTGTGGGACTCATTCTATCGTCGTATTGTTAGGTGAAAAGAAAACAAAGAATATTCTTTATATTCTTACTTCCATTTTTATAGTAGTTACACTTTATTTTTTGTTTGCTCGCTATACAAATGTTTCTTTGATAATTTGTGTTTTGATTGTGTGCGTGCCTATGTTGTTCTTTTTGAAGGAACTTAAAACTGCAAAATCAATACAGGATTATGGCTTTCTTTCTGAATTTTTAAGAATGATGTTTGTCTCTGGATTGTTTATGATAATAAATATCTATTAATAAAATGTCTCTCTATAATTTGCTTTCGACAAAGATAGTTTTAGCTTCAAAATCTCCAAGAAGGAAGCAGTTATTGGAGCAGATGGGTTTTGAAGTTATTGTAGAAACGCTAGATATTGAAGAATCATTTCCAAAAGATTTAGATATAGAATATGTAGCAGAGTATTTGGCAATTAAGAAATCAGAAAATTATATTAAAAAAATAGAAGACAAATCTATTCTTGTAACAGCTGATACAATAGTTGTTGTTGATGGGATTATTTTAGGAAAGCCTAAAAACGAGCAAGAAGCGAAAGAGTTTCTTCGACTATTGTCTTCTAAAAGTCATAAGGTTATTACGGGGTGTTGTTTGAGAAATAATAAAAATATAACAAAGCATTTTTCTCAAAAAACAATTGTTAAATTTAAAGAATTAACCGAAGACGAAATAGATTATTACGTGAATAAATTTAAACCTTTTGATAAGGCAGGAGCCTATGGCATACAAGAATGGATAGGGACTGTTGGTATAGAAAATATTCAAGGGGATTATTATAATGTTGTAGGATTTCCGTGCAATCGATTCTTTGAATTGGCAAAAGAAATCGCAGAATAAAAATATTTTTTCTTAACTTTGTCCAAGTAAAACAAAGAAAAAATGAGGCTATATACAGAAAATATCGTTAAAAAATACAAGAAAAGAGTTGTTGTTAAGGGCGTTTCAATAGAAGTGTCAATGGGTGAGATAGTTGGTCTTTTAGGTCCAAATGGTGCAGGAAAGACAACAACGTTTTATATGATGACAGGTTTAATAAAACCATACTCTGGAAAGGTGTTTTTAGATGATGTTGATATTACAAATATGCCAATGTATAAACGAGCACAAGAAGGTGTGGGTTATCTTGCACAAGAAGCTTCTGTTTTTAGGACTCTATCGGTTGAAGATAACATAATGTCAATTTTAGAGTTTAATAAAAAACTTTCTGCCAAAGAAAGAGACTATAAAATGAATGCCTTATTAGAAGAGTTTAGTTTGACTCATATAAGAAAAAGCAAAGGAATTCAGCTTTCCGGAGGAGAAAGAAGACGAACAGAAATAGCAAGAGCATTAGCGGCAGATCCGAAGTTTATTTTATTAGATGAACCTTTTGCAGGCGTAGATCCAATTGCGGTGCAAGATATCCAAAATATTGTAAAAGGTTTAAAAAATAGAAATATTGGAGTGCTAATAACTGATCATAACGTTCACGAAACATTATCTATAACAGATAGAGCTTATTTGCTTATAGAAGGAAGTGTGTTTCGTTATGGAACGCCACAAGAATTGGCAAATGATGAGCAAGTTAGAAAAAAATATTTAGGAGATAATTTTGAATTAAGATAAATATGTTGTTGATTTATGTAGATAAATTAACTAATCGATTGGGGTATACTTTAAATTTAGTTTTTAAAGAACTGATGTCAATAAAGTATTCTATAACGATAGATAAAGAATACTTTATTCAGTATGATGGTCCTAAATTATCTTATACAACCAAACCAATAACAGATGAGCTTTTTTTAGTTAGTTCATCATTGCTATTTCAAACTATAATAGAAATAGTTGATGTAAGCTATTTTGAGAAAAATAATACACCATATATTTTTAAATCTTATTCTAAAGAATCAATATGTGATTTTGATGTTTTAGCAGCATGTTTCTATTTGGTTTCTAGATATGAGGAGTATTTGCCATATGTAAAAGACAAACATTCTCGTTTTAAAGCAGAAGATAGCTTGGCATATAAAAAAGGCTTTTTAAAAAGGCCTATTGTTAATATATGGGCAAATGAACTTAAAGCAAAAATTCAAAATCGTTACCCTGAGCTATTTTCACACAGTAATAAATATTCTTATATAAATACAATAGATGTTGATTCTGCATATTCTTATACGTGTAAAGGGTTTACAAGAAATGTATTAGGCTTTTTTAGAGATTTAATTAAAGGGGATCTTGCTCTTTGCTTTGAAAGGTTAAAAGTACTTTTAAAAATGCAGCAAGATCCCTATGATACGTTTGATTTTATAATCTCGTTAATTGAAAAATATAATGTAAATACTATCTTTTTTGTTTTGTTTGGCGATTATGGGAAGTATGATAAGAATATAAATCCATATAATAATAGATTTAAAATATTGGTCAAACATTTATGTGATTATGGTAAAGTAGGGGTGCATCCTTCTTATGATAGTTTTGACTATCCTCAGCTAATTACAACTCAAGTAAAAATGTTAGAAGAAACTTTACATAAGCCAATTAAACGTTCACGTTACCATTATTTGCATTTTCGTTTGCCAGAAGGTTATAGAAATTTAATGTCAACAAGAAGTATTGAACATGATTTTTCAATGGGGTATTCTGAAAATATAGGTTTTAGAGCGGGTATTTGTAGTAGTTTTAATTTTTATGATTTAGCTCAAGACTATGAAACAAAATTACGAATACATCCTTTTGCGTATATGGATGTGGCTTTGAAAAATGGTTTAAAGCTTTTGCCTGAACAAGCAATTGAAGAAATAAAACAAATGACTGATGAGGTAAGACAAGTTAAAGGTGAAATGATAAGTATATGGCATAACGAGAGCCTCTCCAATAAAAGAGAGTGGAGTGGCTGGCGAGAGGTGTATGAAAAAATAGTTGAATATAGTTCTAACGAAAAATAATTTTAATAGTATGATAGTTTTAACAGGAGCAGCAGGATTTATAGGAAGTTGTATGCTTCGTAAATTGAATATTGAAAAAATAACAGATATTGTTATTGTTGATGATTTTTCTAAAACAGATAAAATAAATAATTATCTGCATTCAACTTTTTCTTTGAAAATAGAAAGATCGGATTTTATAAATTGGTTTAAAGAGAATGCAAATCAAGTAGAAGGTGTATATCATTTAGGTGCAAGAACTGATACAACAGAGTTTGATTGGGAGGTTTTTGTTAAATTAAATCTTGAATACACAAAAAATATTTGGAAAATATGTGCAGAACATAATATTCCAATGGTTTATGCATCTTCGGCTGCTACTTATGGTGGAGGAGAAAATGGTTATATTGATGATTTGAATCTTATCAATCAATTAAAACCTCTTAATCCTTATGGACGCTCAAAACATGAATTTGATTTATGGGCATTATCTCAAGATGAAAAACCTCCTTTTTGGGCTGGATTGAAATTTTTCAATGTTTATGGACCAAATGAATATCATAAAGGTAGAATGGCATCAGTGGTATTTCATTCTTTTAATCAAATAACAACTGTAAATAAAGTGAAATTATTTCGCTCTCATAGAGAAGATTATCAAGATGGTCAACAGATGAGAGATTTTGTGTATGTAAAAGATGTTGTAGACGTGTTGTTTTATTTGATGACACATAAACCTCAAAGCACTATATATAATCTTGGTTCAGGTAAAGCTCGTAGTTTTTATGATTTGGCAGTCGCTACATTTTCTGCTATGGGTAAAGAAGTTGATATAGAATACATAGACATTCCTATTGATATAAGAGATAAGTATCAGTACTTTACGGAAGCTTCTATGGATAAATTAAAATTAGCAGGCTATAATAAATGCTTTTACTCGCTAGAAGACGGAGTAAAAGATTATGTGCAAAATTATTTAATGAAACAAACGTATTTTTAGTTATGAATTATAAGTCTAAATTGCACGATATAAAAGCATTCGTTTTTGATTACGATGGAGTAATAAGTGATGGAAATATTTGGTCTGCAAATGATCAAATCATTGTTCGTAGTGGAAATGTCAAAGATGGCTATGCAATACAATATGCTTTGCGTAAGGGGTATGTAGTTGCTGTTATTTCAGGAGGTAGCGGTAATAGTATCGCATCTCGTATGGCAATGTTGGGTGTTAAAGATGTGTATTTAGGTTCTCATCGTAAAAAAGAAATTTTTGAAAAGTTCTTAAGTGAAAAACAATTAACAAGTAATCAGGTGCTTTATATGGGAGATGATATTCCTGATTATGATGTGATGAAAATGGTAGGTGTGGCTACTTGTCCGGCTGATGCCGCAGAGGAAATAAAACAAGTGTCAGATTATATTTCTCATAAAAATGGAGGTTGTGGTTGTGTTAGAGATGTTATAGCGCAGGTAATGAAATTGCAAAATAAATGGTTTGACGAAGACGCAAAAGCATGGTGAAAATACAAAAAATAATTCTCGTCTTATTGCTAATTTGTTTTAGTAGAATAGATGAAGGTGCTTATGCACAAGTACAAGATATGTTTGAGTGCAAAGCGACATATTACCATAATATGTTTGAAAATAGGCGTACAGCTTCGGGCGAAATATTTTCGCAGAAAAAATATACAGCAGCACATAAAACACTTCCGTTACATACAATAGTTAAGGTAACAAACTTATCCAACGGTCGTTCTGTTTTAGTTAAAGTAAATGATAGATGTCCTAAAAAAGGAGTTATAGATTTATCTCTTATTGCAGCAAAAAGAATATTACTACATAAAACAGGAATGGCGAAGGTAAGGGTAGAGATAATGAATGAAGATTATGCTGATATTTTGGAAAATCAAGAGGAAATATTAAATAGACTGACTAAAGAAAATATATCTGATAGTATTTATAATTATAAACTAGATTCAATATTTCGTTCAAAAGAAACTATAAACACACCTGTTATTAGTCATTCCTTTTATGTGCGTTTATGTTCCATATATGAAATAGAAGATTTTAGTAGTATAAAAGAGCAGTTGCCAATGTCCTACAAAAATCTGATGAAATTAGAAAAAGTTCTAAATACAGATTATTATTATGTAAATATAGGACCATTTGTTTCTATAAAATTAGCAGAACAAGCTCTTAAAGACTTAAAAAATACATATAAATCAGCATACATTGTTAAAAAGAAGTGAAAATACATTTTTTTATAATATATTTATAATCAACATTTAAAGGGTAAAAATAAAAATAGTTATTAACAAAAAAACGATTAAAACTTCTTTTTTATAAAGTTTTTTTTTACTTTTGCACGACTGCTTTGTAAATTATTTAAATATTTTGGAAAGCAGAAAAGATATAAAATATAAAGTGAATGTTACAATTTGTACGATATAAATACGAACGTTTTGTGAAATTAAGTACGTTGGTTTACGTGCTAGTTTTGGTGTTGTTAACGCCGTTCTCTTTGCATGCACAACAAGAACCACAGTTTTCACAATATATGTTTAACCGCCTGTCATATAATCCAGGTTATGCAGGTAGCAATGGCGCTATATGTTTAACTGGTTTTTATCGTAATCAATGGATGGGAATGGGTTTAACAGATGTTTATGGAGAGTCTTCATCAGCTTCAACAGGAGAAACAATGAATTTTTCTTTTGATATGCCGGTTAGATTTCTTCATGGTGGAATTGGAGCAACTGTAATATCAGACAAAATTGGGTATAGAGATAATATTCACGCAAAGATAGATTATGCGTTTAGAATACAGTTGCCTACTGGTAATTTAGCAATAGGAGTTGAAGCTCAATTGTTTAATTCATCATTAGATAAGACTCAGTTAATAGGAGGAGATGTTTTCGGCCAGGATGATCAAATAGGAACAAGTTCAGATCCAGTTTTAGGAGATTTGTCGGAACAAAGTGATTTTCTTTTTGATTTGGGTGCTGGTATTTACTATCAGATACCAGGTAAATTATATATAGGTTTGTCAACATCAAAGATATTAGAAGCTTCAAGTGATAATTTGTATTGGGATAATAGAAGATTCTATTACATACTTGCGGGATATGAATGGGCTCTTCCTGCTTATCCTTCATTGCGAATTTTGCCTTCAGCGTTAGTTAAAACTGATTTTGTTTCTAAGTCAGCCTATCAAGTAGATGCTTCATTGTTAATGGAGTGGGAACATAAAATTTGGGGTGGAATGACGTATAGAGTTCAAGATGCAATGGTATTGATGGGAGGTGTGGCATTTGGAGACTTTAAATTAGGAGTGTCGTATGATATTCCAACATCAAGAATCTCTACACAATCTTTCGGTTCATTGGAGTTATTTGCGAGATTTTGTTTCAAGATAGAAAATCCTCCTAAACCACCTACAATTTATAGAAATACACGTAGATTCTAAGTAAATTTAATTGAAACATATAGAGTAAAGATTACGTATTTTATTAAAACAAGAAAATAATTTGTGATATGAAGAAAATATTTTTGTTAATTTCAACAGCCTTTCTGATGTTTAGTTGTGGTTCTTCTGATAAAGGAGAAGTCATAGGCGTACAAGAAAGACCAGATTTCTTGGATATGCAACCATATGGTATGGTTGACGTACCTCAAGGAAGTTTTTTAATGGGATCTTCAGATGAAGATGTTTACAAACTTTATGATTGGCAGCCTAGAACTGTACAGGTGCAATCTTTTTGGATGGATGAGACCGAAATAACAAACAACGAGTATCGTCAGTTTGTTTATTGGGTAAGGGACTCTATTGCATACAAATTATTAGGAGCAGATTTTGCTGAAACTTATTTGATTGAAGCAGATCAATGGGGAGAAGAATTGGACGAACCAATAATTAATTGGAGTAAAAAGATAGATTGGACATTGGAAAACGCAGATGAAAGAGAGGCGTTAGCAGAATTGTTTGTTCCTGTTGATGAAAGATATTATGGCGCTATGCAAATAGATGCAAAAAGATTGAATTACGAATATTATTGGATAGATCTTAGAGCAGCAAGTCAAAAGAACTTTGAAACAACATCTTCTGAAGAATATAGAGGCTCGTCATTTGCTTCTCGTCCTGACGGATTGAATAACAAAAATAAATTCTATAAAAGAGAAGTAATAAATGTATATCCAGATACATTATGTTGGGTTCATGATTACGCTTATTCTTATAACGATGCAGCAACTCGTTCTTATTTTAGCCATCCAAGATATGATAATTATCCAGTAGTTGGAGTTTCATATAAACAAGCAAAAGCATTCTCTGTATGGAGAACACTTATGATGAATAACTATTTGGCTAAAAAAGAATATGAAAGAATGGAAGACTTCCGTTTACCAACTGAAGCTGAGTGGGAATATGCAGCAAGAGGAGGAGTTGATGGAGCTCCTTATCCTTGGGGAGGCCCATATGTAAGAAATGGTAATGGATGTTTCATTGCAAACTACAAACCATTAAGAGGAAATTATGGTGATGATGGAGGAGTAACACCAATATTAGTTGCACACTATGCACCAAATGGATTTGGATTATATGATATGGCAGGTAATGTTGCAGAATGGTGTGAAGATGCATACAATGAATCAGCATACAACTTTGCTCACGATTTGAACCAAGTAAACGTATATCTTGCCTCAGAAGATGATGCTCCTGTTATGAAAAGAAAAACAGTTAGAGGAGGATCTTGGAAAGATCAAAAATATTTCATACAAACAGCAACACGTTCATATGAATATCAAGATTCAGGTAAGAGTTATATTGGATTCCGTTGTGTACAATCATATTTAGGAAGAGTGAGAGGAGATAATCCTAAAACATCTTCAAATGTATATGTAGAATAAATAAAAAAATAAAAAGAGAAACTAAATTAAGAACAAATTAAAAACAGAGAAATATTATGGGATTTATAGACAAAATAGTAAATAGTAAAGCTTATAAAGAAACAACAGCAAAGTTATATGGTATGGGTGCTGCGGTCGTAATCGTTGGAGCGTTGTTTAAAATTAACCACTGGCCAGGTGCAGGTCCGATGCTTATTGTAGGTATGGGTATTGAAGCTTTAATTTTCTTCGCATCAGCGTTTGAACCATTACACGTAACATACGATTGGAGTTTAGTATATCCTGAATTGGCAGGGATGGAAGATGCACACGGACACGCAGCAGAAAAAGAAAAGAAAGATAAGAAAAAAGATAAAAAAGGAGAAGCCTCAGTTCAAATAGAAGGAGGAGTCGTTGGAGGAACAACAATAATAGGAGGTTTATCTAATACACAAGAATTAGATAAAATGTTAGCTGATGCAAAGATAGGACCAGAACTAATAGAAAGTTTAGGAAAAGGTTTACAAAATCTTTCTACAACAACAGCTGGCTTAAACAATATAGCAGGAGCTGCTGCTGCATCAGAAAAATTCACATCGAATATCAATGTTGCATCAGAATCAGTAGTAGAATTATCATCTGCATATAAGAAAACAGCAGACAACTTAAATAAAGACTTATTAGTATCAGGAGAATACTTATCATCAGTACAAGAAGCCACATCAGCTGTTTCTACATTAGCAAACATTTATAAAGAAACAGCAAATACACTTTCTGTTGGAGATGCTTCATACTTAGATGAATTGAAAACTATGGCATCAAGCCTTTCTTCAATCAATGCTTTATATGAAATGCAAATACAAAATTCTTCTACTCAATTAGAAGCAACAAAAGCAGTTCAAGAAAGAATAGACAATTTAGTTGTAAACTTTGCAGACACAGCAGAAAATGTGTTAAGATACAAAGAACAAGTAAATGCACTTTCAAAGAAAGTAGGAGCATTGAACGATATTTATGGAAATATGCTTGCTGCAATGCAAACAAAAGCATAGTTTAATTAAAGGATAGTCATAAAATAATTTTTAAAAATAAAATTAGAGAACTATGGGTGCTACGAATTGTCCGGAAACGCCGAGGCAGCGAATGATATCGATGATGTACTTGGTTTACACAGCGATGTTGGCCTTAAATGTTTCTGCAGATATAATAAACGCTTTCGTTACAGTGGGTGATAGCGTTGAAGTAACTAATAAGTTGATGGCAGGAAAAGCCGAAAGTACTTACATTGCTTTTGAGAATGCTTACAATGGAAACCCAGGTAAAGTAGGAGATAATTGGGCGAAAGCACAAGAGGTAAGAGAAAAGACTAAAAAAATGTTGGAATATATTGACAACATTAAATATGAGTTACACGTTGCAGTAGATGGTTTGGAAGGAGGCGTTGCAGAATCTAAAAAGTTATTAAACGAAAAAGGTTTCTCAGCTATAGTAAAGAAAGACAACTATGATATTCCAACAAACTATTTCTTGGCGGGAACCGAAGACGGCTCTGCTGGTAAAGCAATAGAATTAAGAAAAAAGATAGAAGCTTATCAAGCAGATATGCTTACATACGCTCAAAGTGAAGCCTATAAGAAGATGTTAAAGAGCATGCAAATAGTAACAGAAGGGACTTGGAAAGATGCTCAAGATCAAGAAAAGAATTGGCAGATGTATAATTTTTACCACACCATTATTACAGCCGATATGGTGCTTTTGAATAAATTTAAATCAGAAATTCAAAATGCAGAAATGGACTTGGTAAATCACTTATATTCACAAATTTCTGCAGATGACTTTAAGTTTGACCAAGTTGTTGCGAGAGTGTTACCAAAATCTACTTACATAATCCAAGGTGGTCAATATGAAGCAGACGTTATAGTTGCAGCATACGACTCAAAGAGTGAACTTAGAGGAGAAGTTAGAGGACAAAACATCGTAGGCGATTCAGGTATGCTTAAGTTGAAATTTGGAGCAGGAGCTTTGGGACAACAAAAATACAAAGGTACAATATTTGTTAAAAAAGAATCTGGAGAAGTTCCTTATGAATTTGAAAGCGAATACTTTGTGGCAGCTCCATCTGCAACAATATCTGCAACAAATATGAATGTGTTCTATATAGGTGTTGATAACCCATTAGCAATATCAGTACCAGGAGCAAATTCAAAAGACATTGTAGCTACAATATCAGGTGCAGGTGGAACCTTAACAAAGGTTAAAGACGGAGAATATACAGTTAAGGTTACTAAACAAGAAACATGTCAAATCAATGTAAGAGCTAAAATGGGCGGAAAAGAGATGGACATGGGTACAATGAAGTTTAGAACTAAACGTATTCCAGCTCCAATTGCAATGGTTGGTAAACAACAAGGTGGAAAAATAGATAAAGATGTCTTAGCTGCACAAGGAGGTCTTCGTGTAGAAAAAGGAGATTTTGATTTCCCAGTAACATATAGAATTGCTTCATTCAAAATTCAGATTATAGGTGGTGGAGACGCAAAACCTGCAACAGCTGTGACAGGAGCTAAATTCCCGCCAGATGTAATCTCTCAAATAAAGAAAGCAAGAAGAGGAACCAAAATTTATATAGAAGATATAACAGCTGTTGGACCCGTTGGGGAAGTTCAAGTGTCTAATAAGGATATGATATTTACAATTAAATAATATTAGTGATTATGAAAAAAATAGAAGTTATATTATTGGGCTTGTTTTTATTCTTATCACCGAGTGTATTCTCTCAAGTGGTAGATGAACCGGAAGATAATTCTGATGGATTTTATGAAAAAGAATCAGAACTTATTGAAAATGGTAAAAAAGCATTTGAATTTCCATACGTAAGAGAGGCAGACGTGGTTTGGGCTCATAGAGTTTGGAGAGTAATTGATTTTAAAGAAAAAATCAATCAAGTGTTTTTCTATCCAATTTCTCCAGATCAAGGAAGAAAGAATCTTTTTACAATATTAGATGAAGCTTTAACAGAAGGACGTATTAGAGGCTTCGAAACAGATATGTTTGCTAAAGAAGTAAATTGGGAAGAAATGAAAGCTTCTCTTGCAGGTTCTGAAATCATTTCAAGATGGGATACTGATATTGACGGAAACGAAATAGAAACATTTGATACTATTCAAACATCTCTTAGTGCAGAAGATATTACAATGTTACGTATAAAAGAAGATTGGTTCATTGATAAAAATCGTTCTGTTGAAGACGTAAGAATAATAGGTTTTGCTTTAATCTATATGCAACAAAAAGAAGAAGGAACACCTCCTGTGCAAATGCCTCTCGCTTGGATAAGATATAATGATCCTGAAGTAAGAGAGTTATTAGCAAATTCAGAGGTTTACAATATGGATAACGACAGAGCAAGACGTTCATACGATGATATTTTCCGTAAGAGACTGTTTTCAAGTTATGTAATTAGAGAATCTAACGACTTTAATAGACGTATAGAAGACTACGCAAGAGGAATAGATGCGATAATGGAATCTCAAAGAATAGAAGATTATCTATTTGAAATGGAAGAAGATATGTGGGAATACTAATCTTTCCTGCTTTAATAAAAGAAAGCTTGTCTAAGTTAAATTAGACGAGCTTTTTTTCTTTGTTTTAGGAAAATAAAACAAAGAAATATTTTTTTAATTCTTTGAAATAATTTGCTAAAACAAAGAAAAAAATTTCTTAATATATTGAAAGAAGAGATTGTTTACTATTAAAAAAAAGAGAAAGTGTTGAATAATAATCGTAAGGCATTGCTTTTTTCTGCCTTTGTAGTGCTTTATTTTGCATTGGTTTTGTGTGTACATCTTCTTATGCAGAATAATGATGTGCATTATTTGTTTAGAAAGATTCTTCCTACGTATGAGGTGAGTTTAGATGAGTCTTGGAATAAGACTATAACAAATTCTACTAAGTCTTTTGAGAAAATTACTTCCGAGAAGATGACTGTTTGGGACGGTTCTCACTATAATTTTATTAAAGAGGAGATGTATTCTGATATTAAAAACTTTGCTTATTACCCTTTATTCCCTTTGTTTTGGAAGGCTACGGGTTTATCTACTCTTGGTGTAAGTTTCTTGAATATCTTTTTGTTTGCTTTAGGTATGTGGGTGATGTTTAGAATTTTTGAAAATAATATCTCTTGGAAACATTTGTTTCTGTTGCTTTGTGTGCCGTATATGGTTATTTTTATGATGCCTTATTCTGAGGCTTTGTATTTTGTATTTATTGCTTTGGGGCTTTATGGAATTTTAAGAGAGAGGTATTGGCTTTATTTTACGGGTTTTCTTTTGGCTTCTATGACAAAATCTTCTTCATTATTATTTGTGATTTTATTTTTGTGCATAGAGGGATTGTATGCTTTGAATCATAAAAGTGTTTCTTTGTTTTTTAAAAGGTTTATAAAGGTTGTTTTTCCTATTGTTTTAGGAATGTTTTTGGTTATGCTATTTCAATGGATTATGGGAGCACCTTCGTTCTTTCAATCAATTATTTCGCAAAAGTATTGGGGAAAATCGCTTTCTCTGCCACAGTTGCCGTTTAGTTTTTGGTCAAATGAGAGTAGAAGTATAACCGTTCCTTTTCTTTGTCTTTACTTTTTGCCTATGTTAGTTGTTTTAGCAAAGGAGGTTGTAATGGCTTTAAAATCGAAACAAAGAATAGAGTTTGATAAATGGAAATATGTGAGAATGATTTCTATTGTTTTTCTTATTGGTAATGTATTTACAGCTTTGTTTACACAACATGGGGGCTTGTATTCTTTGGCTCGTTATCTTTTGGCTACTCCTTTTTTTGTGTTTTTGTTGTTTGATACAATCAATAGAAAACGAAATAATTTTTGGCAAGTATTTTATCTTGTAATAGGAGCGATAACGATAATTATATGTAAGGATTATTTTTCTAAGGTTGACTTTTTTGGTGCTTATCTTGTGATAGTTACGTCTTTTTTAGTATATTTTTATCGCAGAATTCATACAAAAATCCTATATCCTTTATTAGCAATAATTGTTTTACTAAATGCTTGTTGGACGGCTTATATGTTTAATTGTTTCTTGTTAAATGGTTGGATTTTTACTTAATATTTTGTTATTCAAACTTTTTTTGTATCTTTGCAAACCCTATTTAAGAGATTTTTATAGATAATTAAAGTAACTAAATAACATAATAAAAAAATGACAAAAGCAGAAATTGTTGCAGAAATTGCACACAGAACAGGCATAGAAAAAATGGTAGTTCAAGAGTCAGTAGAAGCTTTCATGACAGTTTTGAAAGAAGCTTTGACAAGAGAAAATGCTGAAAACGTGTATTTGAGAGGTTTCGGAAGCTTCATAGTTAAGAAAAGAGCAGAAAAGACAGGTAGAAATATTTCAAAGAATACAACAATAATAATACCTGCTCACTATATTCCTTCTTTCAAACCAGCAAAGGTATTCATGGAATCAGTTAAGAAAAACGTAAAACAAGTAAAATAAGCATTAAAAAATAATATTTGAAGTTATGCCAAGCGGAAAAAAGAGAAAAGGTCATAAAATGGCTACTCACAAACGTAAAAAACGTTTAAGAAAGAATAGACATAAAAAGAAATAATTTCTTTTTGGACTTAGTGTCTATGTAAGGTTATTGCGAAACATTTAGACATACATCTTATGTTTCGCAATATTTTTTTGTTTAATCATCTTTAAAAAACTATTCAAGTGGATAAGGATTTGATAATTGATGCTTCCTCTCCTAACGGTGTAGATATTGCTCTTTTAGAAGACAAGAAGTTAGTAGAGTTGCATCGTTCAAAATCGGAATCTCAACATATTGTTGGCGATATTTATCTCGGGCAAATCAAGAGAATTATGCCTGGGTTAAATGCTGCATTTGTTGATGTCGGTTATGAAAAAGATGGTTTCCTACATTATCTTGATTTAGGATTGTATTATTCTTCAATGAAGCGATTTACCAAAATGGGAATCAATAATTCGTTAGAGAATGTCAATCTAAACGATCTCAAAGAACCTCATTTAGAAAAAAATGGTTTAATAAACAATCACGTAAAGCAAGGTCAGTTAATTTTAGTTCAAATTAGCAAAGAACCGATCTCTACAAAAGGTCCTCGTCTTAGTGCAGAAATATCTTTTGCAGGAAGATTTTTGGTCTTAGTTCCATTTTCAAATAAGGTTTCTATTTCTCAGAAAATAAAAAATACAGAAGAACGAAATCGATTAAAAAGATTGATTCATAGTATTCGTCCAGAAGGCTTTGGAATCATTATCCGAACTGTTGCAGAGGGGCAGTCCGTTGCAGATTTAGATAATGATTTGAAAGATTTGATGTCAAAATGGGACGAATTGATTAAAAAGCTACCGAAATCCTTACCTCCTTGTAAGATGATTTCAGAGATGGATAAATCTTCTGTTATAATAAGAGATATGCTTACAGAAGAGTTTACAAATATCTATGTAAATGATGTAGATATGTATGAAGAACTAAAAGCATATATCTCAACTATCTTTCCAAAAATGGAAGATATTTTGCATTTATATAAAATGCAAACACCAATATTTGAACAATTCAGTGTTGCTAATCAAATACGCAGTTCTTTTGGGAAAGTTGTGACCATAAGAAGTGGGATTTATTTGGTAATAGAGCAAACAGAGGCTATGCACGTAATAGATGTGAATAGCGGACACAGAATAAAATCGGGTCAAGACCAAGAAGAAAATGCCCTAATGGTAAATTGTGAAGCAGCTGTTGAGATTGCACGTCAGATGCGACTAAGAGATTTAGGTGGAATTATAGTTATAGACTTTATTGATTTAAATCTAGCTTCAAATAGAAAGATTCTTCTTGACAAGATGAATGAAGAACTTAAAAAAGATAAGGCAAAACATACCGTATTACCATTAAGCAAGTTTTGTCTTATGCAAATAACACGCCAAAGAGTTAGACCAGCGGTAGATGTTGATTTATCCGAAGTTTGCCCTTTATGTAATGGAAGTGGTAAGATAAAATCATCAATGGTTGTTGTAGATGAAATAGAAAGTGATATAAAGTATCTTGCACAAGAGCAGAATGAGAAATCTCTTACAATAATAGTACACCCATTTGTACGCTCATATATAATTGCAGGTGTGTTTAAATCTATTCGCCGTCAGTGGCAGAAAAAGTATAAAATCAAAATCAAAATTATTTCTTCTTCTGATTATGGAATAATGCAATATTCTTTTTTGAATGCAGATAATGAGGAAGTGAAATTGTAGGAAACATAAAAAAAAGAGAGAAATTTTTAATTTCTCTCTTTTTTTGTGATCTAGTCAGGATTCGAACCTGAGACCTACTGCTTAGAAGGCAGTTGCTCTATCCAGCTGAGCTACTAGACCAACCCTTAAAAAAAAGAACCATTCTCTTGGTTCCTTTGTCGGGGTAGCAGGATTCGAACCTGCGACCTCCACATCCCAAATGTGGCGCGATAACCGGACTACGCTATACCCCGTTTTTCTTTTCCCAATGTAGAATCTTCTGCGGAGAGAGGGGGATTCGAACCCCCGGTACCCGTTATTAGGTACGACAGTTTAGCAAACTGTTGGTTTCAGCCACTCACCCATCTCTCCAATTCTACTAAGAAGCGTTACGTTTCTTGTGAATTGGGATTGCAAAATTACGTCTTTTTTTTAATTTGCCAAATTTTTTTTGAATATTTTTTTAATTTTTAACTTTTTTTATGTTTTTTATTTTGAAAATCAATGATTTAAAATTGATTTTATTTTTAATAAAAAAATCTAAATTATTTTTTTACCTTTGCAATAAAAAAATCAAGATTCAATACGTAAAATAAAAATGAATTTTATAGGATTAGTAATAGGAATTGCAACATTTTTGATAATTGGATTGTTTCATCCAATAGTAATAAAGGTAGAATATTATTTTGGAGTCAAAAGTTGGTGGTGGTTTTTATTGGTAGGAATAATTTTTGTTGTTTTATCCATAATGGTGAATAATATTATTATTTCCACGACATTTGGAGTTATAGCTTTTTCTTCATTTTGGAGCATTTTAGAACTAAAACAACAACACAAAAGAGTAGATAAAGGCTGGTTTCCTAAGGGACCTGGACACAAGAAATAATATAAAATCTATACTTTTTTATTTGATATTTACGTTATATAGAGATATTTAACAAGCAAATGCAAGAAAATTTTAAAATTTTTGACGATAATCTTCTTTTATTTGAGTCTATGCTAAGTGATATAAGAAAATCTAAGCAGAGTGTTTGGATTGAAATATTTCGCTTTAACAAAGATGCAATGGGAGAAAAATTTCGTTCCCTTCTTTTAGAAAAATTAAAAGAAGGAATAGAGGTTAAATTGCTTGTTGATGCGTGGGGTACAGGTAGAGATAAGACATTTTTTGAGCCTTTAATAAAAGAAGGTGCTGAGGTAAGGATTTACAGAAAAATGAAATTTGGTAAAGCATTTCTTGCAAAGAATCATTGTCGTAATCACAGGAAATTAGTAATCATAGACTCAGAAATAGCTTACATAGGCTCATCAAACATTTCAGCCTACTGCTTAAATTGGCGAGAACTTAACGTAAGAATAAAAGATGAAGACCTATTAGCAATTTTTAGACGCTCTTTCAAGGATAGTTATCGTTCATTTGAGCGTTATTCTTTTAAAAACATTGGTTCAAAGCGACACTTACATTCAGGAGAATGGGTATTCATACAAGATTTCCCAAACATATATAGACAAAAGATAAAAACCAAATACGAAAGAATGATTTCCAAGGCCAAAAGAGAGATAATAATAGAAACACCTTACTTTTTGCCGGGTCATAATCTTAGAAGACGTCTTTGTGAAGCCGTTCAAAGAGGAGTAAACACCATTGTAGTTATGCCGATACACTCAGATGTGAAATTTGTTGATATAATCCGAAGACATTACTTAGGCATATTGCATCAATCAGGCGTAAAAATTTATTTTTACACACAAAGCAATCTACACTCCAAAGGTCTAATGATAGACAATCAAATATTTTCAATCAGTTCAGCTAATTTTGATTACAGAAGCTTTCGTTATCAATACGAATTAGCCCTTATAGGCACAGAATCCACGATGATACCACAATTAAGACAACATTTTGATTCCACATTAAAACATTGCATATCTTTTGACTATCAAGAATGGAAAAAACGCTCATTTTTCCAACGCCTAAGCGAAGTAATCCTTCTTCCGTTTAGGTATTTATTTTAATAATTCTGACAAATTGTCATAAATTCTTATCTTTGCAAATTCAAAATCACTCATTATGCAAAATATTGATATATCTGCGGTAAAAAAGAATTTCAGAATAATTGGCAATAACAACAAACTAAATGAAGCAGTTGGAATTGCAGTTAGAGTTGCACCAACAGATTCCACTATTGTAATAACAGGCGAAAGCGGAGTAGGGAAAGATGTTTTTGCACGCATAATTCATCAAAATAGCAGAAGAAAACAAAACAACTATGTAGCAGTAAACTGTGCCGCAATACCAGAAGGCACAATTGAAAGTGAGTTATTTGGACACATAAAAGGCTCTTTCACAGGAGCAGACAAAGATAGAAAAGGCTATTTTGCAGAAGCCGACAAGGGAACAATATTTTTAGACGAAATAGGAGAACTTCCAATCACCACACAATCGAAACTATTAAGAATATTAGAGAACGGAGAAATCATTCCCGTAGGTTCTTCAAAAGCAACTAAAGTCGATGTAAGAGTAGTAGCAGCAACAAATGTCAATCTCTATAAAGCAGTAGAAAAAGGTAAATTTAGAGAAGACCTCTATTACAGATTAAACCAAGTAGTAATTAACGTTCCCTCATTAAGAGAAAGAAGAGACGACATACCACTATTATTTCGTTATTTCTCTCGCGAACATGCAGACAAATATCAAGTACCACGAATAAACCTTTCACAAGAAGCAACAGAATATCTAAAAAACTATCGTTGGAAAGGAAACGTAAGAGAACTAAAAAACATAGCCGAAAGAATATCTATTTTAGAAATGAATCGCGATATTGATTTACCGACACTACAAAAATACATTCCTATATTAGAAAAGCTCCCTATAATAAGCGAACAAAGAGAAGAAACTTCCGAGAATAGAGATGACATCATAAGAATGGTATTACAAAACCACAAAGACGTATTAGAGTTAAGAAATGAATTAGAACAGCTAAAAAACTTTGTAAGGCAGTTATTAGAAACAACACCTATTCAACAAAAATCCTTACTTCTACCCTCAAACGAAGAAGAAGAATTTGTAACAATGGAAGATGCACCAACAACTCAAAACCTAAAAGACTTAGAACGTACAGCCATAATAGAAGCCTTAGAAAGAAACAATGGAAAACGAGGCTTAGCAGCAAAAGAATTAGGCTTTTCCGAACGCACACTTTATCGCAAAATAACAGAATACGGACTAAACAACAAAGATTGATGATACAAATCAATATTCCATACTCCAAAAGCATTAGCAATAGACTTTTGATAATGCATCATTTATCTAAAAGCAAAAAAACATTCACACACCTTTCGCAATCAGACGATACTCTCTTACTTCAAAGCATATTAAAACAAATAACAAACAAAGAAACCACAATCTTTAACACACAAAACGCAGGCACAACAACCCGCTTTCTAATAGCATTGCTTTCAGCAACAAAAGGCACTTGGCAAATAAATGCCGATGAGAGAATGAATAACCGTCCAATCCTTCCCTTAATAGATGCTTTAAAACAATTAGGAGCAGAAATAGAAACCTACTGCGAAACAAAGATATTTCCCCTTACAATCAAAGGAAAAGACCTACAAGGAGGCAAAACCATAGAAATCCTCTCCACACAAAGCAGTCAAATCGTGAGTGCAATAGCAATGATAGCACCTTACTACAAAGGAGGCTTAAAAATAGAATACCCGGAGAATCAAACCTCACTCTCATACATAGAAATGACACTCTCTATGATGAAACACCACGGCATAGAAGTAGAAACAAAAGCAAACACAATAGAGATAAAACCCGGAGAATACAAAATAGAAGAAGAAACCTTTGAAGCTGATTGGTCTTCTGCCTCATTCTTTTACGCCTTAGTAGCAATAGAGAAAACACACAAAATCTTTCTACCCCAACTCAAAGAAAACTCCCTGCAAGGCGACAAAGCAATAGCAGAAATCTTTCGCAAAAGTTTCTCAGTCCTTACCTCTTACACAAAAGAAGGAGCAATAATAGAATATAACCCCAATATAGAAAAACAACCACAACAAATAGACTTCACAAGCACGCCCGATTTGTTTCTTCCCGTACTAATAGCCGATGTTTGCACCTCTTCGCAACTCTCATACAAAGGATTGCAAACCCTTAACCTAAAAGAATCGCAAAGATTAGACAAAGCAATAGAGCAACTACAACAATTCGGAATAAAATTCATTGAAAACAACGAAGTTTTAACCTTAGACAAAACACAAAGGCATTTTAATAACCCATCAAAACAAATAAAAACCTATCAAGACCATAGAATCGCAATGGCATTTTCCTTACTTGCCATAAAAAACAAAACAATAAACATAGAAAATCCACAGTGCGTAAGCAAGTCCTTTCCTAATTTTTGGCAAGAATTAAGGAAAATAAAACAATAGCAATATAGAGATAATGTCCAAAGTAAAAACATTAGAAGCAAGATTATTCTATATACATCAATCAGCGACAAGATTTTGGAATAAATATACTTTGAGGGACTATATAAAAGCAGATTTATATAATAACAGAGGAATATATTTGCTGGTGTAAATGTTAGTGATTTTCCAAATGGAGTTTATAATATAAAGACAAAAAACAGCGTTAGTAGGTTATTAATTTAAAAACAAAAAGTATGAAAAAAACATTTTTAACACTTGTAGGAATTATGTTGTGTTGCACA
>CALGEC010000030.1 GCA_937881815.1 uncultured Bacteroidales bacterium | reverse complement strand
AGAGTTGAAAATATCGCACGCATTCGGCGTTAAATTTATAGAAATTTTGTTTACAAACGAAAATTCGTGGCGAATCTGATTTATAAAGCAAAGAAAAAATTTAAAAAAATTAGCGTTTTATTTGCAGTAAACTAATCTTTCTGCTGTGGAAATAAACTTTTCTTTATTTTTTTCAATGTTGGCATAATCCTCTACAAAGGCTTTATTTTTTTGAAGTACGTTTGGAGAGTCTAATTCTAAAACTTTTTCTATGTAATCTGCTTTTTCTATTTCCAAGTCGGAGACTACAAGGCAGTTTTCTTTGTTTTTCATCAATCCTTTGTAGGCAGGCAGGTCGGAAACTATACAAAGACACTCTCCACTCATTGCTTCCATAAGACTAATCGGGAAACTATCGCTTTTTGGCAAAGAAATATAAATCTTACTCTTTGCATAATATTCGGCATTCTCCTCTTGCGAAAGCCAACCTACGAATTTCACTTTATCTTCTATGCCAAGAGATTGCGAAAGTTGTTGAAACTCTTTTTCTTTTCCTGTTGCGGCAACAACCAAAAGCCAATCTGCATATTCGGGTTTTGAAACAAAATTTGCAAAGGCTTTTATCACCTCATCTATCCTATATAAAGGACTATGCAAACGATTGGAAAAAACTATTTTTTCTTTCTCTATCGGCTGTATTGGATTTATTCCAAGATTTGCAAGCAGGATTTCAGAACGTTTTGGGCAGTATTTTTGCATTTGTTCCAAAAGATAGGGACTTCCTGCATTATATGCTAAGGAGTGTTTTAAGATATATTTCAACATTGCTTTGTAAGCCCAGCCTTTTTTCGGCATTGTGAGTATGTCGCTCCCTATTCCTATGGCGAAAGTAGGGATTTTTTTTCTTCTATTAGCCAATGTTGCAACGAAAGCCGTAAGATTGAGTTGATAAAGCACAAGAATATCGGGCGAACACTTTGAAAGAATAGATTTTGTTTGCTTTAATGCTGCGAAGAAATTGCGAAAAGAGAAATCAATTCCTTCATCTATCAATTCTACTTGATAGTTTTCTTCAAAAAATCGGCTTAATCTTATAGTATGTATGCTTTTTGGATTACCTACTATAAGCATTCGTTTATTCTTCATCAGTTTTGTCGAGTTGAGAGTAAATACTATTGTTACTCTTATAGGTTTTTACCAATTGCTTTATGTTAGTCACTATTTCAAAATCTTGATTTTCTGTTTTGGATTGCAGTATTTCTTGCATTTTCTCAACAGAGGTCTTCACTAAATCAAAATCTATTTCTTGATGTTTTGCTTTGAAGATTTTTTTATGATAGGTTGGAAGAGTGTTTTCGCTTTCGCAAAGAAGTTCTTCATAGAGTTTTTCTCCATTTCTAAGGCCTGAGAAAACTATATCTACATCTTCGTATGGTTTTAAGCCTGAAAGTTTTATCATTCTTTCGGCAAGGTCAAGGATTTTCACAGGTTTACCCATGTCAAAGAGGAATATCTCGCCTCCTTGTCCCATTGTAGCAGCTTCTAAGACCAATCGGCTTGCTTCGGGTATTGTCATAAAATAGCGAGTGATGTCTTTGTGTGTTACGGTCAATGGTCCGCCTTTTAAAATCTGTTGTTTAAAAAGAGGAATTACACTTCCGTTACTACCAAGTACGTTTCCAAAGCGTGTTGTTATGAATTTAGTTTTATTTTCCACTTGCGAATCCAATTGTTTAATATAAATTTCGGCATAACGCTTTGTTGCTCCCATTACATTTGTTGGGTTTACTGCCTTATCAGTTGAAATCATTATGAATTTCTCTACTCCAAACTCTTGCGAAAGGTCTGCTACGTTTTTTGTTCCTATAATATTTACACTTGCTGCTTCGTATGGTGCTCGCTCCATCATAGGAACGTGTTTGTAAGCTGCAGCATGAAAGACTATATCTATATTATATTTCTCAAAAATATCTCTTAGTCGTTTTTTATCTCTGACATCTGCTATTTCTATGTACTTTTCTATTTGTGGATATTTGTCTGCAATTTCGTTTTCTATATGATAGAGTGGTGTTTCTGCTTGATCAAGAAGAATTAAACGAGAAGAAAACCTTGAAAGTTGTCTTACAATTTCACTTCCTATGCTTCCTGCTGCTCCTGTAACGAGAATCGTTTTCTCTTGCATTTGTTGGCTGATAATCTCTCTATTTATATTTATTTCTTCTCTACCTAAAAGATCTTCTATTTGGATTTCGGTTATTTGATTAGCGTTTAATTTACCTTCACTCCATGTTTTTATTGGCGGAACAGTCAATACCTTTACGTTATTAGCATGACAGATTTCAAATATTTCGTTCTTTCTCTCTGTGCTTATTCTATTTGTAGCTATAATAAGCTGATCGATATCTTTATATTTGATTAAATATTCTTGTTTATCTCTTCCATAGATTTTTTGTCCAAAAATAGTTTTGCCTTGTAGGTTTGGATCATCGTCAATAAAGCCTTTTATGTAGTATTTTCTCGTTCCACTTATCAAAGTATTGGCTGTAGCTGTTCCTGTGCGACCTGCTCCAAATATTATAACTTGTGTATTTAGTTCGGCATTGACTCCAGATTTGTAGGCTTTTTCAAACAACCAACGAACAAACATTCTAAACATAAATAAGCCAATAAAACAAACCCCCGCATTGACTAAAATCAATTCTTTTGGAATATAGTCTGTGTTTACGTTTACTTTATAAAGTAAATTGGCTATAAGCAAAAGAATTGTTGGAATTAAAATCGCAAAAAGTATGCGCAACATATCTGAAAAAGAAGAGTAGCGTATCACACTTTTGTTTATGCGAAATAAATGCAAGAATATATTTATGCTAAGAAATGAAATGATTATGAATCTAAGAGAATAGGCATCAAAGGGAAAGTTAAACCAAATCTCCTTTAAGGATAACACTACTCCTGATATAATTATCGATATTAGAATTATGAAAGAATCTATTAAAGATATGAGCCAAGAGGGAATATATCTTTTATTCATAAATCTATCTATAAACTTCAACATTTTATGGTAAAGACGATTCATATTTTATTTTGTTTTTAAGGCGTTATACATTATTTCAATCGGGTGAAGTGCTTTTCTTTGAGTAAAATGCTTTATTTGCTCTCTGCAACTTGTACCCGGAGCAGAAATTATTGTTGTTTTTTCTGCTTTGTTTATTGCTTTTGTTAGGTGCAAATCGGCAATTTGTTTACTTTTTTCATAATGCCGTTTTTCATATCCATAACTTCCTGCCATTCCACAACAACCGCTCGGAATTACCTCAACACTATAATTCTTAGGAAGCGAAAGCATTTTTTCCATATACACACTTCCTATAAGAGCTTTTTGCTGACAATGTCCGTGAAGCAGAATTTTTTCTTCTTTTTCGGTGAATTGCTCTTCTCTTATGTTGTTTTGCTCTATTTCTTTGGCAAAAAACTCATCGAAAAGATAGATATGACGATTTATCTCTGTAATATCTTCTTCTACAAGTGAGGGATATTCATCGCGAAAACTCAAAAGGCTTGACGGTTCAATACCTACTAATATGTTTTCTTCGTTTATTAGTGTTTTTATCTTGTCTATGTTTTGTCTTGCAAGTTTTTTGGCACGTTTTACCATACCTTTGCTTATGAAAGTACGACCGCTATCTTTTATAGGTGCAATTTCTACTCCGTAGCCTAAGGCTTGGAAAAGTTTTATTGCTATTTCAGCTATTTTACTATCTTGTAATGCAGAAAATTCGTCAATAAAAAGATAGATTTTCTTCTTTTGCTTTCTTGAAGTGGTGTTTTCTATTTGTTTTTTAAAGTTTCTTTTATCTATTGTAGGCAATGCTCTTTGTGGTGCAAAGCCCATAATTTGCTTTATCAAAGAAGATGTAAGAGAATTTCTTACAGCAAAATTATAAACAAAAGGAATGTTACGAAAACATCTTTGAATTTGTGGTAAATATCCTACCAAAAGAACATTTAAAGGATAATATGTTGCATCATAGTAATGTTGTAGAAACTCACTTTTTAGTTTTGTTATATCTACATTTGAAGGACATTCACTTTTGCAAGCCTTACACATTAAGCAATCGTCCAATATTTTCTTAATTTCCTTATCGGCAAACGGATTGTCTTTGGTTGGGAACGAGAGTTTTTCTCTTAATATGTTTGCTCTTGCTCTTGGTGTTTGACTTTCTTGGTTTGTGATTTGAAACGTTGGACACATCTTGCCTCCTGCTTGCAAAGATTTACGACAATCTGCCGATCCGTTGCATTGTTCTATTGCACAAAGCAACCCTTTTTGATTTTCAAAAGAGTAATATGTAGTTATATTCTTTGGCTTTATTCCCTCGTATCTCAAAGACGTATTCATCTTTGGAGTATCTATGATTTTGCCTCGGTTAAACACATTTTCCTCGTCCCAAATCTTTTTCATTTCTTTCATCAAACCATAGATTCTCTCTCCATACATTAGAGGAATCCACTCTCCTCTTAGTCTTCCATCTCCGTGTTCGCCACTTAGTGAGCCACGATGTTTCTTTACCAAAAGAGCTACGTCTTTGCTAAGATTATAAAAGCGTTCTACATCTTCTTTCTTTTTAAGATTAAGAATTGGACGAAGATGCAATTCTCCTGTTGCTATGTGTGCGTGATAAACACATTTGAGATTATAAGTAGAAAGCACATCTTCAAACTCCGAAAGATAGGAAGGTAAACGTTTTGGCGAAACTGCTGTGTCTTCAATCACAGAAACCGGTTTATAATCACCTGCAACATTTGTCAAAAGTCCTAAACCTGCTTTTCTAAGTTCCCATACTTTGCTGATTTTTTCATTGTATATTATAGGAAAGGCGTATGCCGAAGAGTTTTCTTTAAAATCCGAGATTGTTTCTTGTAGTTTGGTTTGCAATTTTTCTTCGGTTTCTTCTGCAAACTCTATAATAAGAATTGCTTTTGGATTAGCTTCTATAAAGAAAGTATTTTGTTTTTGAGTAGGATTACGATACGCAGCCTCTATTATATTGTTATCCATTAACTCTACCGCCATTGGTTTGTGGCGTAGTGCTATTAGATTTCCTGTAAAGCTATCTTTCAATTCGGAAAAGTGAATACAGATGACTGCTTTATGTTTTGGAGGAAGCGAAAACAAGTTTAGCTTAAATTCTGTGGCAAAACCGAGCGTTCCTTCGCTACCTGCAAATAGTTTTGATAGATTTGGGTTAGGGCTTTCTATCAAAGTATCTAAGGCATAACCATTATTTCTACGGCTAACTTCTTTTTCAGGAAAATTCTCTATGATTTCTTTCTTTAAATCTTCGTTTGAGTAAGTTGATTCTATGTATTTGTAAATTTTTCCTTCTAAATCTTCTTGCTGTGCTTTTGCTGAAAATTCTTCTTCGCTATATTGTTTCAACAAAACTTGTTTTCCATCTGCAAGAATCACTTTTGCCTCTAATAAATGATCTCTTGCCGAGCCGTAAACCAAGGAATGAAGTCCACAAGAATTGTTTCCAACCATTCCTCCTATGCAACAACGATTTGCGGTTGAGGTTTCGGGGCCAAAGAGCAAATTATATGGTTTTAAATATTGATTTAGTTGTTGCAAAACTACTCCTGCTTGCACTCTAACCCATTTTTCTTCGGCGTTTACCTCTAATATTTGATTCAAATTCTTGCTTATATCAACAACAATACCTCCTCCGACAACTTGTCCTGCAAGAGAAGTGCCTGCCGCTCTTGGAATCAGAAAAGTATTGTGAGTTTTACAAAAATCAAGTAATAGTTTTATGTCTTGATAATAGTCTTTTTCGGCAATAAAAACAGCAAGGGGTCTTTCCCTATATGCAGAAGCATCGGTAGAATAAAGAATCAGTGTTGTTTGATCTAATCTTAATTCTCCTTTTAGTTGTTTTTGTAATTGTTTTAAAGCACTTATCATTAGTATATTCTTTTATAGAAAAATTTTCCTATGAATTTGCTTATCGAAAAAGGCAATAAACGCCAAAGTTTCTTTAATAATTTGTTATCTCTTATGTTTTTCTTCGGGTGAGAGTAGTTCCAATAAAGAGGAATCTCTTGTGGAGAAAAATGTCTTTTGAAATTATGCACACTACTTGAACGAGTGCTTCTTCCAAGATAGTAACTTTCGGCCTTTTCTTGCAAAGAAAATCTCATCATTTCATAATGCAAAGCATAAGAAGTATAGAAATGATTGAAATCTCTTTCTGTTGCAAAAAGATCATTTTCAAAACTTTTGTCATCTCTGCGAATTAGAGTTGCAGCTCCTATTGCTTGATTGTTAAGATATGCAACAAAAATCTTACCTGTTTTTAATTTTAAGATTTTCTTTACATCTGCCTTACTAGAAAAAGGACTTCCTAGTTCAAACATTCGTTTTGAATAAACTTTATAAAAATCTCTTATAAGATGTCTGCCTGTTGTTTTAATTTCTATGCCGATTGATTTTGCTTTTCTTATCTTTCGTCTTACGTTTGAAGAAAACAAATTCATCAAGTCTTCTTTCAAATCAATCTTAAAGTTCAATTTATCGGCATAAACATTAGAGGAAAAAGCCTTTCTATCTCTTATTTCCCAGCGCAAGTTCTTTGTGCAAAAAAGATTACCGTCCTGCGTTTCAATAAAAGAAAAAGGAGGAGTTTCTCTATAAGATGATAAATCTGTTTGCACATACGCTTCACTACAATGTGGCAGTGCAATCCATATCCTACCACATTTACACATAAACAAAAGTACACGCCTACCATTTGAGTATTCCAATGGTATTTTGTGTACTTTTAGATTGTGAAGTCTTTCAAAAGTTTTTATAAAACTATCACCGCAAACAAGTTCTATCATATTTTACTTATCTGTAAAAAGGATGCGTTGCAAGAGGAAGCGCTGCAAGAGGGTGATAATCTCCTTTTAATCCTATCGCTCTTGTATTTCTTATGTCGTGAACAATCTTAATGCTTTGATATGCTTGATCTAATCCGAATCCTTCGCCTGATAATATTTTTTTGTAGCTTTCTGTATGAAGTTCTGTAAAGCCATCAGAAAATTCTATTTCCTTTCCGTCCATTTCCATCTTACGATAGGTTCTTTTTCCTTGTTCTAAGGCTTGTTTTGGTAAGGTATCTGCATTTATAGACATAAAATATCTTACTCTTGCTTTTTCAAACCTCAACAAACCTGCTGCTCTATCGTGCTCATATATATGAACGATATTTTCTTGTATGTTTCCAAAAATCCAAGAAAGCATATCATAGAAGTGAACGCCTATATTTGTTGCCACTCCTCCTGATTTACTTGAATCACCCTTCCAAGAAGTGTAATACCACAAACCACGAGATGTGATATATGTTAAATCCACATCATAAACCTTGTCCTTCGGTCCATTATCAATCATATTTTTCCATTCAATGATAGCAGGATGAAGTCTTAGTTGCAAGATATTATAGACTTTCTTACCTGTTTGCTCTTCCATTTTTTGCAATGCGTCAATATTCCAAGGATTAAGTACAAGAGGTTTTTCACATATTACATCTGCTCCTGCTCTTAGGCCAAAACGAATATGAGAATCGTGAAGATAATTAGGAGTACAAACGCTCACATAATCTAATCTATCTTCTGTGTGCTTGATTTTTTCTACAAATCTATCAAATCTTTCATATTCTGTATAAAATGAACATTGCGGAAAATAACTATCCATTATTCCTACGCTATCGCTTTTATCCAAAGCAACAACTAAGTTATTTCCTGTTTCTTTTATTGCTTTTAAGTGTCGAGGTGCAATGTAGCCTCCTACACCTATAATTCCAAAATTCTTCATTTTCCTTTCTATTTCTAAGATATATCTTGCAAAGATATTATTTTATTTTCTATTTTATTCTTTTTACTTGATTATTTTCAAGTTTATATTCTTGTTTTGTTTCAGGGCAAATAGCAATACCTTTTTCGTCAAACTCCAATCTATGCCCATACTCACTAACCCAACCTATTTGTCGTGCAGGATTACCAACAACCAAAGCATAAGCAGGAATTGTTTTTGTAATAACCGCTCCTGCTCCAACAAAAGCATATTCTCCTATATCATGTCCACAAACTATTGTAGCATTTGCTCCAATTGAGGCTCCTTTTTTTATAACAGTCTCTTTGTATTCGCTTTTTCTATTTACTGCCGAGCGAGGATTTATTACGTTTGTAAAAACACACGAAGGTCCAAGAAACACATCGTCCTCACATCTTACACCTGTATATAAAGAAACATTGTTTTGAATCTTACAATTCTCACCAAGTTCTACGTTTGGCGAGATTACAACATTTTGTCCTATGTTACAGTTTTTTCCAATCTTACAATTAGACATTATATGAGAGAAATGCCATATTTTTGTTCCTTCTCCTATTAGACAATCTTGGTCAATATCGGCTGTTTCGTGTGCGAAATAATCCATAATCATTAGTTTTTAAAAATAAACTCTTGCAAAAATAGTAAAAATATTAGTATTTTTGCCAAATATATGGAAATAGCAGCATTAGTATCAGGAGGTGTGGACAGCAGTGTTAGCGTTGTACGCCTAAAAGAAATGGGTTACGACCCTACAATCTTTTACATAAAAATTGGAATGGAAGACAAGGACGGTTATATTGATTGTCCGTCAGAAGAAGATATTGAAATCACATCATATATTGCAAAGAAATATGGTTGCAAATTTGAAATAGTTTCTTTACAAGAAGAGTATTGGGAAAGCGTTGTAAGTTATACAATAGAGGCAGTAAGAAGAGGACTTACTCCAAACCCTGATATGATGTGTAATAAGTTAATAAAATTCGGAGCCTTTGAAAGAAAATGGGGACACTGTTTTGACAAAATTGCAACAGGTCATTACTGCACAACAACCGAAATCGCCGATAAAGTTTTTCTTTCAACAGCAAAAGACCACGTAAAAGACCAAACATATTTTCTTGGTCAAATAAACTATCTTCAAGTAAGCAAACTAATGTTCCCGATTGGCGATATGCTTAAAAGCGAAGTAAGAGAAAAAGCCCGCGAAACACGACTTCCTTCTGCCGAAAGAAAAGATAGTCAAGGCATTTGTTTCCTTGGAAAGATAAATTACAACGACTTTATTCGCCGTTACCTTGGAGAAAAAGAAGGAAAGATTGTAGAATTAGAAACAGGTAAGATTCTCGGAACGCACAAAGGCTTTTGGTTTCACACAATAGGTCAAAGAAAAGGCTTAGGCCTTGGAGGAGGACCTTGGTTTGTGGTAAAAAAAGATATAAACGAAAATGTTTTATATGTTTCACAAGGATATGACCCCGAAACTCAATACGGTAAAACAATCAATCTTTCAGCTTTTCAATATATAACAGAAGATGTTTTTGGCGATTTTACAGATGAAAAAGACATCCTTTTTAAAATTCGCCACACTCCCGATTTCACAAAAGCCAAACTTAAAAAAATAAACGATATATACAGAATAGAGTCAGAAGACAAAATACAAGGGATAGCCGCAGGGCAATTTGGAGTAATATATAGCCCTGATGCAAAACTATGTCTTGGAAGTGGAGTAATAATAGAGGATTAAGATGAAAAAGATAGTCCATATTACCTCAGTACATCAACGCTACGACACAAGAATATTCCAAAAAGAATGTTTAAGTCTAAAAGATGCAGGATACGATGTAAGCCTTGTGGTTGCAGATGGAAAAGGAGATGAAATCTTTGAAGGGATTAAGATTTACGATGTAGGCAAAGAAAAAAGCAGAATAAAACGCCTTTTGTTCACCTCAAAGAAAGCGATAGAAAAAGCAAGGGAATTAAATGCAGATCTTTATCATTATCATGATCCCGACCTACTTATTTCCGCGAGAAGTCTCAGTTTGAACGCTCATCTTATCTTTGACTCTCACGAAGATTTCCCTGCTCTAATGCTTCAAAGGGATTATATTCCAAACATCCTAAGAAAATCCCTCTTTCACTTAGCAAAAAGCATTGAAACAAAGAGTGCAAAACAAATGAGTGCAGTTGTGTGTGCAACAGATAATATTAGAGATAAGTTTCTTGCATATGAAAGAGTTAATGCATTGACAATAAAGAATTATCCAAAATTAGAGATAACAGAGAGCAAACAATCGGCGACAAAGAAAGAAGAACGCACGGTTTGTTACGTAGGAGGATTAACACCTATTCGCGGAGTAAAGGAAATGATTATTGCTTGCAAAAAAGCAAACGTTAAATTGTTACTTGCAGGGCCTTTTGACAGCGAAGAATATTTTAAACAAATGCAACAAATGCCAGGATGGGAAAACGTAGAGTATCTTGGCTATGTAAAAAGCACTCAAGTAAAAGAAAAAGTATATGATAGAGCAACTCTCGGATTGGTTTTACTACATTCCGCTCCTAATCACACTCTTTCAATCCCTATTAAACAATTAGAATATATGTCTTGTGGATTGCCAAGTATTAGTTCAAAAGAAGTCATTTTTTGTAAAGAAGTAGTAGAAAAAGAAAACTGCGGAATAGTTGTAGATCCATTAGACACAAACGAAATATCCGAGTCAATAAAAAGAATAATAGACAATCCTTTACTTGCCAAACAAATGTCAGAAAACGCAATCAAAGCCGCAAAAGAAAAATATAATTGGCAAAGTCAAGAAAAGGAATTATTAACTCTTTACAAAAATTTATTAAAGTAAAGAAATAAAAAAATAAAACAGCGACTTATTTTTTTAAGTCGCTGTTTTATTTTTTTATTCTACAAACTTCAAAGCTCCTGTTTGGCGTTTGAAAATTATTTTGCTTGGAGAGTCCATCATATAACTAACAACTCCAAATTGGGATATTTGAGTGTTTTTATAATATTTTCTGCCTGCTACATCTATACTCAATTCTACTCCTTCTGGTATGCGATAATAAACTCCTACTCCTTGTTTGGCTATTTGTTTTTGTAGTTTATCGTCTTTCTTCTTTTGTTCTTCTATTTTTTCGTATTCTTTTGTAGTGTTCAAAGAGTGTACTTTTACTGTTACAACAGGTGCTGAGGAATTAGCATTTAATGGCATTACACCTTCTTCCTCAGAAAATTTAAATATTCCAAGTAATAAGTCTTCTTCTAATATTAGTGGTTTTTCAGGACAAAGAGTAAAGGTGTATTCTAAGGTTTCTGAAAGTGTTTCTCCCACAAACAATGACACGTATCCATCAATTATTTTATCTAATTGTTTATACATATATTCTATTGAATTGTTCATAAATGTTCCATCTACACTTCCTGATAGTACGTCTATTTGTTGTTCTCTCAACTCTTGAATTTCCTTAATTGCTTGTTCGGCAGTAAGGTTTGGCATTGCATCTAATTGTCCTTGTTTTAGAAGTTTTTGTTCGTATATAGGGCTTGTTTCAATTGTTGTAGTGTTTGCAAGAGGTGTTTCTTTTTTTGTAGAATGGCAGTGTGATTTTGAGTTATGTTTTTCTTCTATATCTCCTATTGAAAGTAATGCTCCTTCTGGTGTTTTGTTAACTTTTATATTTTTTGTTGTGTTTAGGTAATATATATTATCATTATCACCTATAGGACGTGTATAGATTTCTATATCTTTTATTGAATATTTTACTGCATCGTTAATTATTATATTTTTTGCTCCTATCATATAAGCATAATCGGCAAACACACCTTTGTTTTCTTGTATTTTTTCTACTTTAACCTTAAAGACCAATTCTGTTTTTGGTAATGTATAATAAGTACCTGTTAAACTGAAATCTACTTTATCTGTTGTAAACGAGCGATAACTTTGAGCCGTTAGATTCAAAGATGTTAATACTGCTACCAATATTAGAGAAATTTGTTTGATTGTTCTTTTCATAATTTATTGTTTTATAGTTATTACTCCGTATTTCTTCTTGTTTTTAATAATGTAATAATCTGCTCCCATAAAGGCTCTTAGGCCAATGTTGCTTAATTGCAGTTCTAAATTATCTATTTCACCTTCTAAAAGAACTGCTTTTTCTTGGAAATTATTGTCTATTACTTTTAGTTTATTATCTTTATATACAAGGGCTTGATCATTGAAGAATATGCTCGCACCTTGATAGAAAGTGTTTGTCAGTGGTTTAAAGTCTTTTTCGTTATAATAAGAAAAGCCTTCTGTTGTTTTTGCTACTGCTATACCATTAGATGTGCCTCTTATTGATAGAAAACCAGAGGGTTTATCTCCATTTGTTGCATAAACTCTTTGTCTTTGTTTCTTTTCTTTGTATTCTATGTAATTGTTTGTTATCATTATTGATTCTGTTTTTGCAAAACTGATTATCTCTCCTTCGTTATTAAGAAGTTTTGAGTCTTTTTTGCCGTCATATAACACAAAGAATTTTTTTGATGGAGAAGGTTTTGCTTCTTTGTATTGAAATGGTACGATAATTTCATTTTTCATATTAACAACTCCCCATTTATCTTTTTTACGAAAACAGATATTGTCGGAAACTATTGAAAGTATTTCATCATAAATAGGCTCTATTATCCATTTTCCTTCTGCATTTTGAATTCCGTATGAGAAGTTTTTTTCTATCACAAAATATACTTGGCCATTTTTGTTATTGGCTATATCAAGTATTGTTCCTTCTATTGTAGCTATATGATTTTGATTGTCATCGTAGATAAATGTTTTATTTTCTTTGTGTGCAAGAAAGAAGGTGTCGTTAGTTATTTTTATTTCTACTCTCTCGTATGCTGGTGGAACATAGATTACACTGTCTTTTCCTATGATTCCTTCTTCAAGATTTTGAGTAATTGCAAAATATTTAGGTAAAATAGTTGGTAGAATGACTTGATAGATTGGAGGAATAATTATTTTTCCATTATCATCTAAAAGTGCTTGTCCTCCTTGCTCCGTATAGGCTTTTAAATATGTTTCTTTTTTGCCGTTATATAGCCCAAAATCAGCATAAATTGCTTCACTTATTATTTCTCCTTTACCATTTATCAAGCCAAACATTGGAAAACCAGATGTATTTATTGTCTTATAGGAATAGAGTTTCCCCTCTATCAATACGGCAATATCAAGATATTGTGGATATAGAAGTATTTTTCCTTTACTATTTGCTATTCCATATTTCCCATTCTTTTTTATTGCAACAGCATCACCTATACGCGAACATATTTCGTATTCTTGTGGAATTATTTGTTTGTTTTGTTTATCTATTAACTGATAACGTCCTTCAACCTCCACAAGAGCTGCTCCGTTATCAAAGACATTAATTTGCGAAAAATCTTCTCTATAACTTTGTTTTTCTATTGGATAAGTAGCCTCTAAGAGTATATTTCCCAATGTGTCAGCAAAGCCTATTTTATTGTTATTTATGTATGATATCACGCCATCTCCAAGTGCGTCTATGCCCTCAAACTGACAAGGAATTATTTCTTTTTTATCTTTAACAACGCCCCATTTTCCGTTTTGTTTAACTGCAAAGAATTTTCCGTCCAAAGAGAAAATAGAGTCATAGTTGATATCTACCGAAAGACTATAATGTGATTGGGCTGATACTATATTAAAAAAACAAAAGGCTATTAAAATGGTTATTATTTTTTTCATATTGTTTTTATTTAATATTACAATGCTGGCTCTTGTTGTGATAGACAATGGAATGAGCCTAATCCCCATATTATATCTGTGGAATCTATGCCTATTACTTTGCGATCAGTAAATATTTCGCTTAAAATATCCATTGCTTCTTGATCTTGTGGACATTTATATAATGGAACAATTACTCCATAGTTTGAAATATAAAAATTAGCGTATGAAGCAGGTAAGCGTTGATCTTCCCATATTACTGGATTTGGCATCGGAAGTTCTATTATTTCTAATTGTTTTCCATTTTCTAAACGTGCTTGTTTAAGAAGTTTTAGATTTTCTTGTAATGGTGCATAGTTTTCATCGTTTTTATTTCGTTCTATGGATGTGATTACTGTATCGGCTTTCACAAAACGTGTAATATCATCAACGTGTCCGTCAGTATCATCTCCCTCTATGCCATCGCCTAACCATATTACGTTTTCCACATTATAGTAATTGCATAGTTTTTCTTCTATTTCTGCTTGCGAAAGAAGTGGATTACGATTTTCATTAAGCAAACAAGCTGTTGTTGTTAGCAAAGTACCTTTTCCATTAACATCTATTGAGCCTCCTTCCATTATTATGTGTGGATGAAAAACCTCTAAGTCTAAATGTTTTGCTATTTGCAAAGGTATTTGATTGTCTAACTCACAAGGATATTTCCCTCCCCAAGCATTGTAATCCCAATTAACTATTGCTTTTTGATTACTTTTCAAAACAAATGCAGGACCGTGATCTCTACACCAAGCATCGTTTGTACGAAAATGATGAAAATGTATGTTCTCCATTTTTGTTCCTATTGCTTGTAATTGAGATGTTACTAAATCTTGCGTTTTTTCGTCTTGAATATTTATATTCACTTTTTCCCCTTTTGCAACCTCTGATATGAATTGATTGTATGAAGGAAAGATCGTTTCTATTTTATCTGGCCAAGAGTTTTCATTATGTGGATAACTTAGCCATGTACTTTCATGCTTTTCCCATTCTGCAGGAAATATAAATCCTAAATCTTTTGGTGTTTTCATCTTAGTTAATGATTTTTGTTAGTCAATACAACGTTTTGTTATTTCTGCGTAAGAGTCTATTCTTCTATCTCTTAAATATGGCCAATGTATGCGATAATGATCTGTTTGCTCTGTTTCTATTTCTATTACTGCTATATCTTCTTCGGTGTGTGAGGATTTGTGTAATAATGTTCCAAATGGATTTGACACGAAACTACCTCCCCAAAATTTCATATTGCCTTCTTGTCCTACTCTATTGACAGAAACAGTGTGAACTCCATTTGCTATCGCATGTGAGCGTTGTATAGTTTGCCAAGCATTGTATTGTTCTTGGTTTGTAGCTTCGTCTTGACTTATATCCCAACCTATCGCTGTTGGATAAAAAAGTATATCTGCTCCTTTAAGGGCTGTAATTCTGCTTGCCTCAGGATACCATTGGTCCCAACAGATTAAAACGCCTATGTTTCCAAATTTTGTATTGAATACTTTGTAGCCTAAGTCTCCTGGTGTAAAATAGAATTTTTCATAATAACCTGGATCATCTGGAATGTGCATCTTACGATATTTTCCTAAGTATTCTCCGTCTGCATCAAGAACTGCTACTGTATTGTGGTATAAGCCTTTCATCCTTTTTTCAAATAAAGAGGCTATAATTACTACTCCTAATTCTTTTGCTAAGTCAGATAGTATTTTTGTAGTACTTCCAGGAATCTCTTCTGCTAATTTGAAGTTTTCATAATCTTCTACATCACAAAAATATAATGATGCAAAAAGTTCTTGCAAGCATATTATGTTTGCTCCTTTGCTTGCACATTCTTTTATTTTTTCTATCGTTTTTTCTATATTTGATTGCTTGTCTTTTTGACAAGACATTTGAATAAGACCTACTTTTACTTTCATGATTTTCTTATTTTTTTAAATCCAAATTGACTAAGCAATAGCCCTAAAACGACTATTACTATTCCTAAAACCTTAGAAATAGAAAATGTTTCTTGTCCTAAGATGATTGCGACAATAATCGTTACTATTGGTATTGCATTTGTAAATATACTTACTTTAATTACTGATAATATTTTTGCACTATATGAATACAACATAAAGGCTCCTGCCGAACAAAAGATTGCCAATAATACTAAACTACTAATTGCCTCTTTTGTCCAAACAACTGAATCAAGAGATTTGTAGTCAAAAATTAAAAAACATGGCAAAAAATAGAATATTCCTATTATGTTTTGTGTTGTAGTGATAGTTATTGGATTGTATTTGTTAATTAGACGAGAGAGTATTACACCGTAGCCTGAGCCTGAAACAACTGCTAAGAGTAAAAGTAGAGTTCCTTGCCATGAGATTTTAAGTTCTCCCGAAGGATTTATACTCATAATTATTATTCCCACAACTGAAATTACTGCTCCAAAGAGAAGATTCCATCCTAATTTATCTTTATTAAATATGTGTAAAGCTATGGGATTTACTATCGGCAATAGGGCTATCATTATAGCAGCAAAGCTTGCATCCACAAAGTGCATACTAAAATTTTCGCCTATAAAATACAAGAAAGGTTCAAATAACGTTAGTAAAAGAAACTTTGGTATATCTGATTTTTCTATTCTTTCTAATTTGCCCATTAAAAAAAATGTGGTAAACATAAGCACTGATGCTATTGCAAGTCTTATTGTAAGAATTAGAAAGACTGGAAAATTTGCATTCAAAAGTTCTTTTGTCCAAACAAAACTTATTCCCCAAAATATCATAGAAAATATTATGGAGATATAAGCAAGTATTGTTTTATTAGTATTTTGCATAATTATTTTGCTCTAAAAAGTGTATGTTATACCAAGTGAAGGCATTATTGGTAATTGATCAACTCTTTGAGATGTAATTCTATTCCAATAGAATAAATTATTACGATTATATACGTTAGTTACACTTAAATTTATTTCTAAAATCGAACGTTTTCCTATGTCAAAACGTTTTTTTGCTGAGATATCCAAACGATGATAGTTTGGAAGACGCTCTGAGTTGAGATCTCCATATATTGTTGTTAGTGTTCCATTCTGAGAAATAAAATCAGAGTTTATGCCATTTGAAAAATCTAACATTTCAACCATTGAAGCAGTTGGAGAATATGGGAATCCACTACCATAGTTCCAACGTACCGACACTTCAAAATCACGACTTTGTCCCATTTGATAGTTAATTAAAACATTAACATTATGTCTACGATCATAATGTGGAGAATAGGTTTGTTTCTCTCCTTCTCTTATTACTTTTCCTAATGAATATATTGTCCAAACATATAGTCTTCCATCATCATATTTTAAAGAAAAATCAGCCCCATAGGCCTTACCATTTTCAACTGTATATTCTTTTCTTTGGTATTCTGGTTTTTCTATATGTTCTTGGTCATCAGCATATTGTTTATCTCTATTTATTGAGGTTAAATTAGACATTGTTTTATAATACAACTCAACGTTTAAGTTAAAGTTGCGTAATATATCATACTCTGCTCCAAATATAAAATGATTTGAAGTTTGTACGTATGAGGTTATAGGATCTCCCTTAAATGAATCAACAATATTTAAATCTGGAGTTACTGTTAAATATCCTGTAAAAAGGTTTACAATATCTCTATCACTTTTTGTATCAAGAAATGTTTGCGAATACATTCCTGTTGCTAATTTTAGGCGAAACTTTTTTGAAACGTTCCATTTTGCTGATAGACGTGGTTCTAAAAAAACATCACCAAGTGAGGCATAATAACTAAGTCTTAGACTTGGTTCTAAAAGCACATTACGATAGAGTAACTTATAAATTGCATAAAGACCTATTTCAGTAGAGTAATCAGTGATTGTATCATTTATTTTATAAGATGTTTTCGTAGTATTGCCTTCCATTTCCATTCCGTATTTCAATCTATCATCTCCAAAGAAATTAGTAACAGACATACCTACGTTGAAACCTCCTATATTACTCATTTGATTTTGGTTTGTAGTAATTTCATTCATATTCATAGTGTAATCAGAATATGCTATTACACCTTCTACCAAGGCAGAAGAAGTTCCTGGAATTATTAGAAAGTTTGTTCCAAAGGCTCTATTACTCCAATTAAAATTTTGAATAGCCTCATATTGATTTACTTTATCTGTGAAATTTAATCCAAAGATATTGATTTTACTTCCATTATCAGTGGCAAGTGTTAGTTTTCCATAAAGGTCTAAATAATCGTATGGCAACTCTTTATTCATATAAGAATAAATTGAAGTAGAGGTTTTTGATAAATAAGAATTCTTGGCTGATAATATATAAGAGAGAGAATAATCATTCTTTTTCAATAACGGACCTTCCAATAAGAGATTTGCTCCAAAAGTAGAGGCTGCTAACTTTCCACTAAAATGTTTTTTATTTCCATCTTTGGTTGTAATATCCATAACAGAAGAAATTCTCCCTCCATATTGAGCTGAAAATCCTCCCGTATAAATATCGGCATTTCTTATAATATCTGTTTCAAACACAGAGAACAATCCTATTGAGTGAAAAGGATTATAAACAACCATCCCATCAAGCAAAACTTTGTTATGAATAGCCGAACCACCTCTAATATAGAGTTGTCCTCCTTGGTCGCCAGAAAAAACTACACCAGGCAAAACTTGTATGTATTGAGCCAAATCTGCTTGTCCTCCAATAGAGGGCATTTGTTGTATATCCTTAGATGTAATTTTTTCTATTGAAACTTGACTTTCTGTTCTTGCAAGTTCTTGTTTTCCTTGTATTTCTATGGTTTGCAACTCTGTGGCAGAAGGAGATAAATCTATTTTTAATGCAAGTACTTTATTCTTTTCTATTTTTATTTGAGCAGTGTATGTTTCGTAACCAAGCGATGTCACTTTTATAGAATAGTTTCCTATCTTTATTTTTGAAAGAACAAAATATCCATTTACATCTGTTGTAGTTCCTATTTGTGTATTTTCTAGCATTACGTTTGTTAACATCATAGGTTCTCCCGTTTCTTTATCATAAACGAAGCCACGAACTGAACCTGTTTGTGCAGAAACTAATGTTGTTATTAAAACAAAAATTATAACAAATACTTTTTTCATTTTTATTTTCGTTTTTTAGTGAGTGAGTTTAAAAATCAATTCTTTAAATAATTCATTATTATCAAAATTAGAGCCCAATCCCTTAGTTTTTAGGTCATAATCTTTTATCATTTCTATATTTTGATAAAGTTTTTCTAATGGGAATAATTGTGAAGCATAGATATAATCTTTTGCGAAAGAAGGAGACACTCCTATTGTAGAGGCTACACTTCCATTTGTTTTATCTTTAAGTTGAGCAGTTATTGTTACTTTCACAAAATAAGAGAATAAGTTTGGCAACATCGCCTGTATTGGATTCTCTTTTGTGTTTGCAAGTAAATAATTAACTATTTTGTTAATCTTTGTATGATCTAATTTTCCTATTGCGTTTTGTAGTTCAAATATATTATAATCCTTATTTACTCCTATATGATTTGCTACATCAGATTGAGTGATTTGACTTCCTTCTTTTAGGTTTATAGACATTTTATCTATCTCATTAGCTATTTTTTGAAGATTATTTCCAAGACACTCAAAAATTAAACTTATTGCAGAAGACTCTATTGAAAATCTTTTATCCCTTACATATTTATCTATCCAAGGAATTACTTTATTATCATAAAGTTTCGCACTTTCAAATATTGTACCCGACTTATTTACTTTATCTAAAAACTTTTTATCAATTGTTTTGTTTTTATTAACAAACACTAAAATTGTAGAAGACAAAGGCTTTTCTACATAAAAACTAAGCTGAGATATTTCTTTCTTATCTATTTGCTGAAATTCCTTTACAATAATCAATCTTTTCTCAGACATAATAGGATATTGCTTAGCAAAAGAACATATTTCCTTAGCATTAGTTTCTAATCCATAAAGAGTTGTCAAATTAAAATCCCTTTCTGCCTCGTCCAATATTTCTTCTTCAAATTTTGAAGTCAGCAAATCTATATAATAATTCTCTTCCCCTGTAAACAAATATACTGGAGAAAATTGTTTTTTATCAAAATGACTCAGGATTTCTTCTATTTTTTTTACAACCATAACGTTTTAGTAACAAAAAAAGAAAATCCCTTTCCTCAGAAAGGAAGGGATTTCTTATTATTTCCTTATGCAACTAAATCGCATTATAATTCTCTTGACCCCATTCTATCCATTGCACAACGGAATCCTATCCAATCAGTACTTTGTGCTTGATCTAAGTATCTTCTTTGTCCAGGACTTAGGTAGAATGCTCTATCTTTCCAAGATCCTCCCTTAACTACGCGAGCCTTATCATCAACCATAGATCTTTGTTCGTAAGCATACATTTCACTTGTTTCCTTTGCAACTTCTACTGCTGCACCTTCTTCTCCGCTTTCTTCTTCATATCCACCTTCTTCTTCACCTTCTTCTGGTGTAGTAACCCAACTATCGCGTAATTGAGAAGCCAAGTCTCCGTCAAGATAGTTAATATTATCTGATTGACGATAATTTCTTCTATTTATGTTTTCTTCTACTGTAACAGCTCTATAAGATATTCTACCCAAAGAGTCTTTTTCAGCTATCATTCCATCTGAATCAGTAACCTTAGTCATGTAAACGTTACCTCTATAAGGGTTTATACCTTTTGAATCAACGCCTGTGCTAACTCTATATACGTCCATAACCCATTCAGCTACGTTTCCAGCCATATTATACAAGCCATAATCGTTAGGGAAGTAGAACATAACAGGAGCGGTGTATTCCCAGTGATCATTTAACGCACTTGCAACACCCATAGCATCACCTCTGCTACGTTTGAAGTTTGCCATCATTTGACCATAGTATTTCTTTTCAGCTGTTCTTACTATATGTCCGTTCCAAGGATAGATTCTTCTTTCTACTATTCTTTCCTCTACTGTATTTCCCACTAATGATAGAGCAGCAAACTCCCACTCTGCTTCAGTTGGTAAACGGAAACGTGGCAACAAGATTCCATCTTCCATTTTTACTTTTCTGAAACCTTCACCATTAGGATTTAAATCTTCCATTTCTTCTCCAACAATACCTTCATATTGTCCTGCATAGTAAGCGTCTGTTGTAAAAACATTTTCTCCTGATTGTTGATCATCCATCATTTCCAAGAATCCTGCATCTACGAGTATTCTTTCATTTACTCTATCTGTTCTCCATGAGCAATATTCGTTAGCTTGCAACCAACTAACTCCAACAACAGGATAATCTGCCCAAGAAGAATGACGTAAATAGTAATCAACCATTGGTTCGTTATAACTCAACTTTGAGCGCCATACTAATGTATCAGGCAAAGCCTTTTGATAAACTTCTGGATAGTCATTTCCATAAACTCTATTCAACCAATAAAGATACTCTCTGTAATCCAAATTAGTTATTTCACATTCGTCCATATAGAAAGACGAAATAGTTACTCTCTTAGGTTGGTTATGCCATTCGTATCTTACATTATCGGTAGTTTGCCCCATTACAAAAGAACCACCTTCTATAAATACCATTCCCGGAGGAGTCATTTGGTCCTCACCTTTTGCAGATTCAAATCCACCCCATTCAGGATTATCATAATCCCAACCTGTTGTTGCAGATTGGTCTGATCCTTTACAATTTGCAAACAATACAATAATTCCAAAACAAAGGACTAATTTACTGATCAATGCCTTATTCATATCTTTAATTTTAAATTATTTCTATATTTTTACCTCAATTAAAATGACGGACACTTAATTGCTTTTATTTTTTTACGTTTTTCTGGGCAAGGAAGTTGCATTCCAAGCGATATTTCGTGAGCTCCGCCCGATGCGTTTGACAATTTAGAAACTGTTATATCATAACTATATCCAATTTTAATATTTTCATGTTGCAATCCAAACAATAATATCAACGCATCTGAATTATCGAAACCTATTGATTGTCTATACCAAGTTCCAACAATGAATGGACTCCAATCCAAATACAATCCATAGTTTAACATTTGGAATCCTCCTTGATAACTATAAATCACATTTGGAGAAATAATAGGTGCTCCAAAGAACGCATTTGTTCTTCTTTTATCTCTACTCAAATTAAGTCTTATACCTCCATTTGCAGTAAAACGCATTGGTATTCTATTATAAGAAATAAAACCATCGTTAGGTCTTGTTAAATTATTTGCAGCTCCACCTACATACCAATTTTCTCCATACAATACAAAAGCAGCACCAAAATCAACAAAAGTATGAGATAATTCTTCTGGACGCGCTGCCATTGTAGAATAAATAAATCCATATCTTGGATCAATCATATCAGGGAAAGAAAGCTGATCCCAATCTAAACTTCTATTCGTTACACTTGCTTGTGCCGCCAAATTAAGAAAAATATCGTTAGTTAATTTCAAACGTAGAGAATAAATTAACGAAGCAACGTTTGTGCGATAAAATTCACTTTGCATATCACTCATTACAGTAATACCCACACCCCCTGCAAGAGCATCAAAATACTGATCATAACTTGCAGAAAATGTTTTAAACGCACCTAAAGTTGGCCATTGGTCTCTGTAAGACAAAGAAACTCTTGGACAAACAGCCGAACCAGCTAATGCAGGATTAGTATATAATGGATTGGCATAAAACTGCGAAAAATGTGGATCTTGTGCTTGAGAAAAAGAGCAAACAAACACCAATGCAACCACAAGAGTTAATATTCTTTTCTTCATATTTCTTATAATTATTCTTCGTTTTTTACTATATTTTTAGCCTAATTTGAGTTGGCAATATTACAAAAAAAAATGCAAATAGAGAAAGTTTCTGCATTTTTTTTTATTTTTTTACCACTTTCTAATCCTATTATACTGACAAAATAGCATTATGTTTCACAAAGTTAAAGATTTTAAAAAATATTTCTTTGTTATAGCAAAATAAAGCAAAGAAAAAAATAATTCTTTCTATGCTTTAATAGTCTCTGTGAGAGACTCAATAGTATCTGTGAGAGACTCAACAGTATCTGTGAGAGACACAATAATATAATAATAATAAAATAACATTAAGAAAAAATTAAAAATAAAAAAGAAACATGTTAAAACATTTTCCACAATAAAGCCGCGACAAACAATAAAACCACAAAAATAATGTTATAATAATTATGAAAAGATTTATTTTAATTTTAGCGATAATTTTTCAAACAGGATTTTGTGTTTCACAAACAATAAATTATCCTGATTCATCGGTTCTTTCTTCGGGGAATTGGTATTATGTAAATATTCCTTCAAACAATATTTACAAACTAACTTACAATGATTTTCTTGCTTTGGGAGTAGAGGAAGAAGAAATCAATTTTGACAATTTATCAATATGGGGAAGTTGCGAAGGAGCAATTAGCGACACAAATAGCAATTACACTCAATCTGATTTAACAGAAAAAACAATTTACGTAAACAAACAAGAAAAATATGTCTTGTTTTATGCAAAATCTACAATAAAATACGAGTTTGATACTCCAAACAACAATTTTTATTTTACATCTCACCCCTACGCTGATGCCTCTACATATTTTATTACCTTTGATTCCTCTATTGGTCAAAAGAAAAGAATTACCGAAAGACAGTCTATTGAAAACGAAAATGCAGAAGAAAGTAGATTTGCAAAAGATTTCTTTCTACATAAGCGAGAATTAGTAAACCTTTTAGGCTCCGGAAGAAATTGGTTTGGAGAAAGTTTTTCTATCTCATCAAATCAAAACTCATTTCCCTTATCTCTTCAAGGCATATCAGACCAACACCCTGCCAAGATTACACTTTGCCTTGCTAATGAAAGCTCTAATCCTGTTAGTTTTTTGTGTAAGATTGCAAACAAAGAAGTTGGACAAGTTAATATAACATCTAAGCACGATGATTACGCTGCACAATTAAGCACAAAAGAGTTTTACACAACCATATCTAACGAATCCCCTACCCTTCTATTGCAATTCAACGCCAATAGCAACGTTGATAAAGGCAGATTAGACTATATATTGGTTAATTACACAAAAAAATTAAGATTCAACAACTCTGCATTAAAAATCTATTCAAACAAAAGCGAAGAATTAAACAAAAAAACTTGCTATGTAATAGAAAACGTTAGAACAAACAACATTAAGATTTGGGACGTAACAAATCAAAACGATGTTTATTCAATAACAGATTTTCAAAGACAAGATAACAACGAGTTAAGAGTAATTATTCCAAACGATACTTTAAGAACGCTTTATGTTTTTTCATCTACATCCTTCCCTTCACCAATTCTAAAAGGCAAAGTAGAGAATCAAAACCTACACGCTTGGGGTCCTACCGATTTTATAATAGTTACCGCACCTCAATTCAAACAACAAGCCGACAGTCTTGCACAACTTCATAGGCAATATGACGGAATTACGGTTAATGTAGCAACAACCACACAAGTCTATAACGAATTTTCATCTGGAACAAAAGATTTTCTTGCCATAAGAGAATTAGCACGTATGCTTTACAACAAATACTCCTCAGAAGGCAAGGCTCCAAAAAACATTCTTTTATTTGGCGATGGCACATTTGACAATAAAAACATTTTAGGAATGAATAATAATTTTATTCCAACCTATCAATCCATCAACTCTATAATTGACGCAGGCACATCATACACAACAGATGACCCAATAGGATATTTATCTCCTTATTCAAAAGGAAGCATAATCGACACCCTAAAAATAGGAATTGGAAGAATACCTTGCAACAACGAAAGTGAAGCAAACAACTTTTTAGATAAATGTAGAAGATACATATCAAAAGAAGACCTTGCAGAAGGCAAACTTGGCTCTTGGAGAAACAACATAACCCTAACAGCAGACGATGCAGACACTTGGGGAGAGCGTTACTTTATTGACAATGCAGAGACTATCTATTACGAAATCAAAGAAACAAACCCTATACTCAACGTAGAAAAGATTTATTCCGATGCCTACAAACAATACTCCTCATCTTCGGGAGCAACATACCCCGATGCCTCAAAAGCAATCAATCAAAGAATGAAAAAAGGCTGTCTATTATTCAACTATGTAGGACACGGCTCAGAGGATCACCTTTCAAGCGAAAGACTAATCACAATAACCGACATAACAAGTTGGGATAACTATTACTCACTCCCTATTGTAATTACCTCTACTTGCGAATTTACTCGTTTTGATATGATTGACAAACAATCGGCAGGCGAATTTATTCTTTCTTCCCAAAACGGAGGAGGCATAGCCTTAATTTCCGCTTCACGAAAAATACCTTCACGAAACGAAATCAACACAAACATACATCGATTTGCCGTAATAAAAGAAAACAACAAAGGCCTAACCTTTGGAGAGATGTTTATGAAAGCCAAAAACGCAACAACCCTTGTAGTAGAAGAAAGAAGTTTTGGACTTTTTGGCGACCCAGCACTAAGAATAGACCTTCCAGAGTATAATATTCAAACAACAAAAATCAACAACAAAGAAATCAATCCAACTACTCCCGATACAGTAAAAGCACTTTCACAAATGACAATAGAAGGCGTAGTAACCGATCACACAAACAGCATAATACAAGACTTTAATGGAAAGATAGAAATAACCCTTCTTGACAAAGCAAGCAATTATTACACACTTGACAACGAAGGATTAAACACCGACATAGAATTTGAGCAACAAAAAAACATATTGCACAAAGGAATCACAAGAGTAGAAAACGGAAAATTTACCTACACCCTTACCGTTCCAAAAGACATAGCCTACAACTATGGCAAAGGAAAGCTTAGTTTCTATGCACAAACCGATAAAACAGACGCAGCAGGCTATTGCGATGATTTCATCATAGGAGGAATAGACACAAGCGTAGTTATAGAAGAAACACGACCTCAAATATCACTTTACATCAACGACACCAACTTTATTAACGGAGGAATAACAGATGAAAACCCTAAACTCTTTGCAATAATCAGCGATGAAATAGCAATAAACACCGTAGGAAGTGGACTTGGACACGATATTATGGCACGATTAGACAATGCCGCAAACACCTTTGTACTAAACGATTACTTTGAAGTAGATTCTATCAATTCAAACAAAGGCACAATCACATTCCCATTTAGCAATCTTTCACAAGGCGAGCATACCCTAAGTTTGAAAGTTTGGAATATTTTTAACTTTTCCTCAGACGCAACAATAAACTTTGTTGTCAATTCCTCGGAAGAAGGCAATGTAATGAAATTAAAGAACTACCCAAATCCATTTAGCGACAACACTCAAATAATTCTTCAACACAACCAACCTTCCACAATACAAAGAGCAGAATTGCAAATCTTCAATCAAGACGGAAGGCTAATAATCAACATGGACGTAACACCTTACATTGGCACTTATAGCATTGGCCCAATAACATGGGAAGGCACAACAGAAGGAGGAGAAAAACTCTCTAATGGAATATACTTTTGTAGAATGCAAATCAAAACTCAAACAGACGAAATCACAACTCCAACACAAAAAATAATCATTTTCAATAGGGAAAGATAATAAAACAAAAATAATAGCGTTTAAGATTGGTAAAAATAAAAAATTAGGTAATGAAAAAGATTTTTTTAGCAGTAGTAATTCTTATTTTAGGGAACAGTCTTTTTGCACAAAGATTAGACAATGACAATATAGATCAACTATCGGGCAAAGTAACCGATGGAGCAAGAATAGTATCAACAGGAGTTCCTTTATTGATAATAGCACCCGATGCAAGAAGTGGAGCAATGGGCGATGTAGGAGCAGCAAGCAAACCAGACGCAAACTCTTTGCACTGGAACGCCGCTAAATTAGCCTTTATGCAAAATCAAACAGGAGTTTCATTCACATATTCTCCTTGGTTAAGAGAATTAGTATCAGACATAGAACTGCTATACCTTGGAGGATACTACAAAGTCAATGAAAGAAGTACCTTAGGAGCCTCTTTAACCTATTTCTCACTTGGTTCAATAGACTTTTTTGACAATGAAGGAATGGCAACCGGCACATACAAGCCAAACGAATTTGCAATGGATTTGGCCTACACAATGAAACTAAACGAAAACTTCGCAATTTCCCTAACTGGACGTTACATTCGTTCCGACCTAACACAAGGACAAAACGTTGGAACAACCTCTACTCACGCAGCAAATGCAGGAGCAGCCGACTTAGGTCTTTATTATCAAAAAGCAATCAAAGCAGAAAAACCCTCAGAATACGCATTAGGACTTCAAATCTCAAACCTTGGTTCTAAAATATCATATTCAGACAATATGGACAGCGAATTTCTTCCTGCAAACCTAAGAATCGGAGGAAGATACACCACACAATTAGACCAATTCAACGAAATTTCCATAATGATGGACTTTAACAAATTACTTGTTCCTACACCTCCTGTTTATGATGATGAAACAGGACAAATATTTGCAGGAATGGATCCTAACGTAGGAGTATTTCAAGGAGCAATTCAATCTTTCTATGACGCTCCAAACGGATTTAAAGAAGAGATTCAAGAGATTTCACTCTCTGTTGGTGCGGAATATTGGTACAATAAAGTCTTAGCACTAAGAGCAGGTTACTTTTACGAAGCCAAAAACAAAGGAGCAAGACAATATTTGACACTTGGAGCAGGAATAAAATACAACGTAATGGGCTTAGACATTAGTTACCTGATTGCAACAGGTCAATTAAACAACAATCCTTTGAAAAACACACTTAGAGTTGGCTTAAACTTTGATTTATAATAAAGAGATGAAAATAAAAACAGGCATAGGATACGATGTTCACCAATTAAAAAAGGGTGAACATCTTTGTTTAGGGGGAATAAAGATTCCTTCTGAATTAGAAGCCGTAGGACATAGCGATGCCGATTGCTTAATTCACGCAATAATCGATGCACTTCTTGGAGCGGCAAACCTAAGAGACATAGGATTTCAATACCCCGACACAAACATTCAATACAAAGGCATAGATTCAAAAGAACTTCTAAAAGACTGTGTAGCAAAAGTAAGAGCAAAAGGCTTTGAAATAGGCAACATAGACTCGACAATATGCCTTCAAACCCCAAAAATAGGAAAATATATTCCTCAAATGCAAGAATGCTTAGCACAAATCATAGGCATAGACACCGAAGACATCTCCATAAAAGCCACAACCACAGAGAAATTAGGCTTTGTAGGCAAAAGCGAAGGCATTTCAGCCTACGCCATTTGCTTAATCACAAAATAAAGCAAAGAATTAAAAAAATAAATCAAAGAAATAATTTCATAAAGCATAGAAAAAAAATAATTTTTCTATGCTTTATTTTCTGCACGTGGTGCATACAATAATAAATAATAATAAAATAATAACTAAAAAGAAAAATAATAAAAAGAAAAAGGAAGAACATTTTTTTTGAATGTTTAAATTAGCCAAAAAACAACACCGCCCGCCCTTCATTTTTTTGAGAAAAAATAATATTTTACAGAAAAGACTTGGAATATTCGTTTTTTATATATATTTTTGTCAACATAATTAAATACCTTTAAAGTTATGAAAAAGTTATTAGTAATTTTATTGTTATTATCGTTTGTGTCAAGAGCACAATACGATACAGCTTGGGTTGGTGATGATTATTTAGAACAATATATATTCCCACCATTGATACATAATTCATTAGAAAGACAAACAATACCACCACAAGGATTGGTTTTATTGTATAATGGTGTACATTTATCTCATTTATACAACATTAGTCCTTTTGATTATGCAGAAGAAGTAGCACAAAGATATGAAGTTGCTGCTAATGATAGTGTCAGAATCATGGGTGTGGCTCTTTACTCTTACTTTAATCCGATACATAATCCAGCAAGAGAGGTCGATTATATAACTGTGAGTATTTTAAACTCTGATTTAACTGAAACATTGTATTCCCAAACTTTTGCATCAGGAAGTGCAGGAGATCCTAATTTTGATTTTATAAGTTATATAAATACACCAGGAGGTCATAATGGTTTTTTTTATCCTTTTGTTGAATGTATTTTTGATGATACAATTACTTTGTATGGAGATTATTTTGTTGCTTTTAAGCATCATGGCTTGTGCTCTGCTTGGATTTATAATTCAGATGTTTATTGTACTGATTTGGCGTATATGCATCTAACTACGCCAAGTGGAGAGACAACTTCTCTTTCTAATTCTGTTATGTATATTCCTCCAGGATATAACACAAAATATAAACCGTTTGTAAAAACTTGTTTAAGTCATAGAAATTGGACTTATTTTGATCAATTAAATTGGCCAACTTGTGATCTGGCAAAATATCAAGGTTCTAATTGGGATCAGGTTAATGATACTTCTATTTATATGGCATTAGGCATATGTCCTATAAAGGCTTTAAATAATTCTTCTTCTGATTCATTAGATAGTGGCGTTGTTTCGGTTGAATTGCTTGAAGAAAA
>CALGEC010000029.1 GCA_937881815.1 uncultured Bacteroidales bacterium | reverse complement strand
AAACTATAAACAATTAAAATAAAAGATTATGAGACAGTACGAATTGACAGCATTTAAATTAAGAAAATTTAAAGACTTAAATGAAATTGTAGAATTTCTTAAAAAGAAAAATTCTAAAAAAACGTGTTATTCTTTTACTTGGGGGGGTATAATTATGTTTTTTTTAAGAATCATTTATATATGCAAAATAAATTAGAATTGATATGACAACACAAGAATATGTAGATTATGTATCGCAGTGGAGTAGTCTAAGTAAAGAAGATTTAATAGAATTTTTTCTAAATATTGTAAAAATACAACTGAGTTTAACAAAAAAAACAACAGAAAGTTTTGTTTTTTCTGGTTCACGATACATTGTTGAAGCACCCGAAAGCAAAGCACCCGAAAGCAAATTATAATAAAAATAAATGGTAAAAAAACAATAATATGAAATATTCAGACACATTACATTTAGTTTTGAAAGATAAATGGTTTCAAATGTATAAAGACGGTTTAAAAACCGAAGAATACAGAGAAATCACACCTTATTGGTGCAATCGTTTGTTAGGGGATATTCCGTTTACTCGTGAATATTGGGAACTAATACTCGCAAATAAAAAGACAGATAAGAAACGTTTAACTTATAATTACTCTGTAAGACATTTTGATTTCGTTACCTTTCATAGAGGTTACACTAAGGAAACAATAACATTTTTGTTGAAAGATATAACTATTGGTTATGGAGACAAGAATTTGGGTGCACCTGATGAGCTATGTTTTATATTGGAAGTAGAAGATTTTGTTTCTTATATTGATAAAAAATAAATAATATTATGGAAAGATATGATGATTATTTTAGAGGACCTTTTGATTCTCTCAAAGAATTAAAAAAGTTTTTAAATGACGAGGAAATAAGCAACGAATTTCCTTGTATACAAACTAATATAGAATTATATTATGAGTTTTTAAAAGAGACAGAACAAACACATTGTTTCACTAATTGTCTAAAACCTGAAACTTTTATAATTCGTGAGGATATTGGAGAAAAAACACTTCAAGAAATTTTAAAAATTTTTGAGGAAAAACTTTCCGAGAATTTAAATTATGTTCCCTCTCCTTTTCCTAAACAACAAGGATTGTTTAAAGAATCTCAATTACTTCAATCTATTTCAGGCGATACTGTAATATCCGTTAAATTAAGTGATATTGATAATATAAGAAAATATGTAGAGAATGAATCAGTTAAACTTAACGATTTTACTAAAAGAACGATAAAACAATGTCTTAGTAATCTAAGTCATATTGCAAAAAAAATTGATGATAAATTTGTCTATAATCAAGAGATTCTTAAACAAAACAGATTTTTAGAAGATGAAAACATAAAGTTAGCAAATGAAAATCAAAGTTTAAACGATTCTATCTCTTTTTTGGCAAAAAAAGGCAATAAACAACTTGAAAATATTGAATGTCTAAAAGAAAAAATAAGTGAATTAGAAGCACAGATGATAAGAGGAAAAAATGAAAATCAAAGATTATTAAATGATTTTAGATTATTCCGTAAAAAACATATTATTCGTTATGTTTTATTTACTTTTTTCAAAGAAAAATTTCAAAAAAGTAAAGAAAAATCCGAAAAATCCTAAGGAAAATTTTAAAAAAGCAAAGAAAAATTTTCCCATTATAAAACATTAAAGAACATTAAAGAACATTTGCGAGCATTATTATTATTGCTCGCTTTTTTTGTATTGTACTTTTGTTGCATTGAGTTTTAAACAAAATATTTATGATTTATGGCTGAAAAGATAACAGACGCACAAAAAGAAAAAGAATTTAAAAATTTTCTTAGAAATCTTTCAAAAGAGTATATGCGAAAGTACAAGGAATTGACACATATAAGAAGTACTGACAAGAAAATTGGTACAACTCTTGATACTTTGGCAAATCACGCTAAGAGTTATAAGAAATGGTTGAAAACTTACTATAAGTGTAAATTTTAACAAAATAGATTATAAACCAATTAAAACAAAAATACAATGGACATTTTAAAAAAAAACGTAATGTGGATTGCTTTAATAGGAGCCGTTCTTGGAGCTTGGGCAATTTACGAACTTAAATTTAAGAAAGAAGTAACCGACACAACAACGTCAGGTTTTACAGGCAAATTACCAATTGACAACCCAAACATTAAATAAGGAGGGACGCAAATGGGAGCAATGAATAAATCTTACAGTTTCTCTATTACCAACAAAGGTAATGTAGATAAAAACGTTTGCTTGTTTCAAGGGATAATTGACACACAAGCAATAGCAATAGATGCTAATGAAAACCCTGTTTTAACAAATGGGAATGTTGAAGCATTAAGAAAATTCGGTTTCTCTGATGTTGATGCAGTCTTAACTGACGGTGTATCTCCTGTATTTACACAAGGTAAAGGATTGGAAATCCCTGACCCAAGTGCAGAGGGTGCAGAATGTATAGTAAGCCGTTCAGCAAACCCACGTTTCAATATAGAAACTTTAAAATCTTATTTGAAAAGTGGCGGTTATCTCATTAAAGAATTTATCGCTACATCAACTACACAAGCTCAATTTGGTAATCCAATTACACTTCAAACTATTTCACCTGTACAGTCATTGACTGCTGATTACATTGAAGTTACTCGCTATGCAGTACCTACAAACTTCAATAACAATAAAGTTATTATCCCTACAAGTATTGCTTTACAAGCTGATACATATTTGTCTTGGGTAATAAAAGCTGGGGAAACAGTTGAAATAACTCTTGTGTTTGATGAACTACAATAAGAGGTGTATTTGTGTCAAGATAATTAAATTGAGGGGCGGGCGAGTCAAAACGCCTGCCCTTTTTGTTAAAACAAAAAACAAAAAAATATGTTACATAGAAAATTAAATCTTACAAGTCCGATAGTTGCTTTCACTGAACCACCAATTGCAAGTGTTACAGGTAACACTCACGGTTTTACTCCTGAGGAAATTGCTACTATTAACGCTGCATCGAATTACAGCAATACAGGTAATACAGGAAATACAGGTAATAAAGCAGTAGGAGTTTTAGACTCTATTTTCGGAGGATTAAGCAATGTTATAGACTCTACAACTAATCTTATTGGCGGTTGGTTTAACAGAGGAACAAATGTTGTTGATACAAACCAAAAAAGCGGAGTAAGTACAGGCGTTCTTTTAATAGGAGCTGTTCTTGTTGTCATTTTGGTTATTTTCTTAATGCAAAAGAAATAAATTATGATATACAAATACGCTTCTGATGCTTCTTTGCGTGGTTCTCCTGCAATGGTAAACATTGAAACAGGCGAAATATTCATTAACAAAGATAAATGGAAACATCTTGATGAGTATGAAAAAGTAATAATCTTGCTTCACGAGCAAGGTCATTACGCAAACAAGTCAATCGATGAAATCAAAGCAGATTGTTATGCAGTTGATAAATACCTTTCACAAGCTGATACTCCTCAAAGACGTGCAGAAATAGTAAGAACTATTTTTTGCAATGTGAATAATACTCCTGATAATTTATTAAGGAAAGCTAATTTAATAGAATATTTGTTGCATTGGGAAGAACGTGCAAACGAGAGTGAACCTGCAAAAAGATTAAGAGAAGCTTTGAACAAAGATTGTTACGCTTATTGGATAGGAAGTGCAATTACAATTATAGGTGGAGCAATCAAACTTGGAGTTAGTGCTTATAATCTTTACCAAACTTGGAAAAACAGAACACAATATTTTGATGATTATTCTAAGACAGAACAAGAAGACATCGTAACACAGTGTGCAGATGCTGTTATATATGATGAGTTCTTGCGTTGTGGAGGAAATCTCACAGAATTGTATAAGCTCGCAAGTGCTGGTCCTGCAAATCCTAATGGACTTGCTTATAAGACATTCTTAACTATTGCACAAATAGTTCCTATCTCTCCGAAATGGTTTGATAATGTTTCTCAAATCTCAGCAGAACAAGGCAGTGTTAAATTTTGGCAAAACAGCGGTTGGACTATTCCTACTTGGTTTCAAAATAGAGTTGATTATTTAACAGAAAATCTTGAAGACTATTGGGATAGTTTAAGTTTGTTAGACAAAATTAAATACTCTAACACTTATAAAATTTATGCAGTTATTTACATCTTAATTCTTATTGTATTATGGCAAAAATTGTAAAAAATAGTAATAAGGTTGCTTCTTTGATTGTGAATTTTACTCCTGTTGGGAATCTTGTTTCTCCAAAACTTCCTCAATACTCTTATTTTGGTTTATTGAGTGGCACAGCTGACTACAAGCAATCAGGTAAGAAATTTCAAGAAAGATTTGGCAGTTATAATAGTTCCGAAAAATTAGGGGAAATACCTATTGTTAAAAAGTATAGTTTTGTAAATAAAAGTAATAGTACTTTTTATGTGGATTTCGCAAATCTTTATGTTAGTGGAGGAATCAATACTATTATCAATAACATTAAAGATTTTGTTAGGTTGGAATTGCCTGTAAGAGTTCAGCAAATAGTCTTAACAGTAGATAAAGTACAACAAGAACAGTTAAAGAGTAATTTAAAGAATTATCTTAGCAATGATTTTCTTCGTGATATGGTTAAGACTGTTGTAGCTGAAAGCAACACTACCTTATTTAATCAAGTACTTACATTCCTTTTGTCTTCTCAAACTATTCTCAATATTCAGTATAATTATATGCTTCAAGAGGATAGGCAAGAAAACGGAGGACCTGCAAGCCAAATGAAAGAGGGTGTTAAGTCTGTTCATTGGATTTATTCCGGAGGAGAGAACTCTTCAATTAACGCAATCAATCAAACTGCACAAAGATTATTAGCCGAAAACAAAGCATTGTATCAAAGCTACATCGCTGTAAACAATCAAAATACAAGTGTGCAAGCGTATATCAATAAAAATCTTGATGAGTTGTTTAAGTATATAGGCAACACAACAGGCGTAACAATCAATCAAACGCAAACAGGTGCAGACTTATCTAATGAACTAACCTTTAAGCCTGATAGCAAAGGCGGAAACAAAAACACAAAATCAAAGGGAATGAACCTAACTACAATTCTGTTGTTAGCAATTCCAATAGTTGCAATAATATTACTTAAAAAGAAAGGGGAATAATATATGGCAAGAAAAAGAACATCAGGCAAGGCATTGCGTGTTCAAGGCTGGATTATTGACGGTGTAGGATATGTTTTTTCTTCTCTTGCAGAAGCTAAAAAATATCTTGAAAACGAACTAACGCAAGAAGAAAGATTGCTTATAGGTAGAGATATTAACTACTTTAAGCAAGGTGTAAACACTGCAAGAGTGTCGTTCATCGTAACAAAGAGAACATTAAAATTTGGTAAAAAAATAAATTTAGATTAGATTATGAGAAGAAAAAAAATTTGGGCCTTATTCCACAGGCTATAAAGTAGACGGGCTTCCTTATCTATTTGTTACGCTTAAAGAAGCAAAAGACTACATAGAATTAGAAATGTCGCACAAAGATAGACTGAAAAAGATAAAGAAAGGAATCTATCATTTTAATAGAGGTATTTCAGATAGTATAATACCAATATCAATCACAGAAAGAAAATACAAATTTGGTAAAGTCATTAAATTAAAATGGTTCTAAATAAAAAAAAGAGTGATTTTTTCACTCTTTTTTTATTTCTTCTTAATTTTTAGCAAGAAAAACAACAAAATAAAACACAAAGAAAAAAAGACAAAAGTCTTTGTTTTTTTTGGATTTTCCTTTGCTTTTTCTTCTTCTTTCTTTGCTTTTTCTTTCTCAACCTTTGTAATTATCGTATCTCTTACAATTATCGGTTTTGTTTCTACTTTGAGCCTAACAATAGTATCGTGTATATATGTTTCAACTCTCAAAGTATCAGTATCAAAGCAAAGAATAGTATCAGACTTAACGACAAAGCAAGTATCAATGCTATGCGTTGGAACAATCTTTATTCTCTCCTGTACAATCGCCTTTTGATTGCAACACGCCGTTAATAGTAAGCCTACGAGTACAATCGTGGCGAAAGCAAGTATCTTTTGCGATACGTTCTTCAAGCATATTAAAACGTTTTTCAAACTTTTCATCTTGTTTTTGTATTTCTGCTCTTAATTCTGCATTGATTTCTCTTATTCGTGAATTTTCTTCAATGAGTTGTTTAATGAGAGTTATTTTTGTAGTCCTTTCGGGCAAAAGCCAATCAATGAATCTGCTAATTATATTTGTCATAAGTTTAATATTTAACTGTTACGCCAAGAAATCCGTTAAAACGTTCTTCCCACTCAATTTTGATAATTGAATTATCAAGTAATTGAGATGTTACAGGCATTTGATTATTATTTTCTTGTTCTGCAATCACAGTATATTCTTTTATATTTTCTACTATGTTTTCTAAACCTAAATCATAGCTATTAAAACTGTCATTTATTGGAACAATAAACATAATACTGTCGATATTTTCAATAATCTTTATATCTGCAAATCCTGCATTTGAATTTCTGTATAACTTTCTTAAAGAATCCATATTACTAACTTACTTTTGTTAATGTACCATTTGAATTTATTGTATATTCGCTTGAATAAAAAGTTTCATTATCATAATCAACATAAAATTTAAGACTTTTTCCTGCAAATGTATTTCTGTTTGTTCCACTATTACAAAAAACACAAGCAAGTATAGGTAAATCAATATTGGTAGGATATTTTACACCCTCTATTTCATATCCCCAAGCATCAGGAGAGTCATAAAATACACCAAAAGGCATAAAATAGGTATTGAGAACATTAGTAATAAATTCATCGTAAAAACTAACATTAAATGAATCTATAATTTCAATATCTTTTAACGAAGTGCGAACATTTTCATTATTTGTATCAGTATAATTAAGAAATGTGTTATTTTCACAAGTTTCTAATTCAAACACTTGGTCTTCGTCAGGACTTGTGATAATATCACTTGGAGTAGAGAATTTTCTACCAATAAATCGAATTGGAGAAAAAGCGTATACAGACTCGCCAGAATTAGGCGTAGAAAAAGTAAATTCAGTATCTTGGACGTTCGTAAAATTTAATGTTGCGTTAGTACCACCTACTCCATTTAAATTTCTATTTATTATAGTAGAACAGTACATAATAGGATAGCCTACGCTATAAGGTTGAATCAATGTAAGAGCAGCTCTTTTCGCCAAAAAGGTACAATATTCTGCAAGAAAAAACTTATGTTCAACGTAAGCTGAACCAGGAAAATAAAAATACAAATAAGAACATCTATTGTGAAAACCCTCTGTGAGTCCTATGTTAAGTCCACGACTAAACTGACTAAGCGATATGATATTATCGGAATTAGTCATAGTAAAATGATTACATTGCTGTTTAGAATAGAAATGGTTAGTGCTAATAATAGATACGCTAAAAATTCCGACACCTGTTATAAAATATGTACTTCTGAGTACTGTAACACCTTCACAGGAGGATTGATAATAATTATATGAAGGCGAAGGAGTAATAGAAGAATCTATTCTTATGAATATATGACTACTTTGAGTAATAGAAGTATTATATACGCCAGTAATATAAGGTTTGTTATCACCGTATATATCATATATAGAATAATGCGATTCGTAGCACCCGCCTAAATCTCCGATAGACCACAAGTAATATACTCCCAAAGGCTCTAATGCTCCTATTTGTTCAATATCAGCTTGTTTTAATACCATTGATATTTGATACCCTTTAAAAGCAGAACGCAAATTAAAGATATCAAAATCAAAAGTATTATTATATTGTATATCGTACATATATATAATACGACCAAATAAATCTTTGTCAATATCAAACATAATATTCCAATAGCTCATACGTCTAAGGTATGGTTTATCGCTGTCAGGCTGATTGAATATATAAGCTTGTGGAGAAAATGTGTTTTCGCTTGTTGCTTGCAGTAAGATATGATAATTATCTGAAATAATAGGATTGCCCAAATGGTCAATTACTTCGCAATCAGGAGAACCGAGCCAAGTTTCTCCATCTTCTGCAAGATATGTAGTGTAAAAGTCTGTTAATACATATTGATTTCCTGGTACAAGTGCATTATTATCTTTTAAGGCTTTAAGTTCTGCATAAGTTTTAAGACTGTATGCAGAAAAGGAATTTAAACGCCATTCTCCATTTAAATAACGAAACACTTCACCTTGAAATATAACTTCTCTACCCTCTACTAAAAAGGTTGTAGGTAATGCACTAACAACATCTAAGCCTGCATTCTTAATTGCATTACCCTTTAAATCTATTGAGGTTCCAAAATTTTGCGACATATATTAAGATTTTTTCCAATAAGTTAATTCTAATTCTCCATTAAAAGCTGTTTCCCAAGATACAGAAATAATTGTGTTTGCTCCTGAATCAGTAGCAGAAGAAGAAACTCTTATTTCTTCTTTGACTCCATTGATTATTTCGTATGCTTTAACGCCAAAAATGAGATTATTTACATTACTTTCTGAAACAACAAAAGAATGAGAAAATTCCGCTGTTGTTACGTTTACTGTTTGTATGTTCATTTTACTGCTACTGCTCTTTTTTATTCGATACCATTTATAATCCATAACCAATTATTTGTTTATTACATCAACCCAAACAGTATTCTCATCAAGTTTAATAAACTCTATTTTTGTTGCACCACCGTAACCGATAGTATAACACTCTCCGTGAGTTGCATCAGGAATGTGTTTATTAGTCCAATTAGTTTTATAGTCTAATGGAAAATCTATTTTAAGACTGTCATTATATCCTGTTATATAAAAATGATAGCGAATACCTATTGGGACATTAGTAATATCGCCAAAAATATCTAATATATAGCTGATTGAATCATTGTATTCTGATAAATCAACAAAAATACTTCTTGAATGCGTATAGTTACCATAGGTTGCATATAACTTAGGGAAAACAGACTCGTTAGAGTTTAATATCTGAACTACACTGCGTTCTACTTCGGCATTGGCGTGTTCTAAGCTCCAAAAATTACCTGTTTCGCCACCTCCTCCTCCACCGCTTCCGCCTGTATCTTCTTCGGGCAAATACCATTGATAATCCATACTACTTTTTGTTTAGAATCATTAACACTAACAATATTATTCCAAGACAAATAAAAAATCTGCCAAATCGTTTTTCTTTGGCGAGTTTATTTTCTGTTTCAATATCTGCACTTCCTACACTTGTACTTCCCACAGAAGAAATATCTAAAATAGGGTCTTGCACAACAATTTCAGGAATTAAAGGAGTTGGAATTTCTGTAACACTTTCAACTTCTTCAATTATTTCTTCTTGTGGCTTGATTGTTTGTTCATCTTTTTTAATACCTACAACAGCCTTTTTTAAATTAGGTGCTTTTATTTTTGTTGTCATTATTGGTGCAGCACCATTTATTGTTTTCTTTATTGCCATAATTAAATTTGTTTTTCTTTAAATTTATATTCATAATTGGCTCGATTAGCCCAAGTAAGAGAGTTCTTATAATTGATTCCCTCAGCAAAAAGCATTTTTGTAATACTGCCAACTCGAAGCATTCTTACAATCATACAATTTTGTTCGCCCTCATCGCCATTAGTTCCAGGCTCGAAATAACCTAAATAAAAGCCGTCTGCAAGCTCTTCTACTATATCAGGTTTATTATATGCTAATGTAGCATCTATATTATTAACAAAACTCATTTTTTATCCTCCCAAAATAAGTACACAATAGCAATAGCGATAAGAACTACTGCTTTTTCGATTACTAATATTCTTACTCTATCTTTTGTCATAGTTCTATTTTTTTTCTTTGTACAGTAAATAGATATAATAGCCTGCAATAATTGCGGTTATTACTCCTAAACTAATCAATGTATATTTTACAAATTCTCTACTCACGACTTTTTTTTTAGAATATTTTGTGTTGCAGTATCGAATTTATTGTAGCAATATTGCTTAAATTCTCCTACTGTTATTTGTCCGTCCTTGTTTAAATCCACTCCTGGATTTTGACTTGCAATAAGTTTTGCCGATTGACTGCCTGATTTTAAAACCCAATCATCAGACTTGCCAAGTGCAATAGGAAAGAATGTTGCTAAATACAAATCAGGATAAGAATTAAGTTTTGAAATATAAGGTCTATAATATTTGTAAACCAAATCCAACTGTTCTAAGTTAGACATATTTCTTAATGCAGTTGTGCTTGTTCCTAATCCTTTTGCAGTACTTGGCATAAATTGTATTAAGCCTGTTGCTCCACTGTTAGAGTTTACGGCTCTATGATTTAAACCACTCTCCTTATACATAACAGCCATAAGCCAATTAGGGTCAATTAGTAATTTTTTAGATATTAACTCTACTTTGTCTAAGAATTGACTGCGATTATCTTTAACATATTCCGCAAATAACATACTACTTAATTTTTCTTATGATCAAAACAATAATTAAAGCAGTAACAACTGCTACTATTCCAAACTTTATTGCACTTTCTGCATCAAGTCCTACGGTTACTTTTATTGGATTATCTCCTGCGATATATCCTTCTATTGCGTCAATTAGTGTTCTTTCTTCCATATTCTTTAAATTTGATATTGCCACATTACATTATCATTGTATAATTGTTGTGATACTTCTTTAACGCCTAAAACATTATAGCAAACTGCTTCTGTTAATGGTCCAAAATCTCCGTCCACAGTTAAACTTGCTGTTAATCCGTTGCGATTTGCATTAAGAAATCTTTGCAAATGTTTTACTTCTTCGCTGTCGTACACTCCTTTTTTTAGTGGAAATTTTGTTGCTGGTGTTCGACTTCCTGAATCTGATGAACTGCCACTACTCAATTCAGGAGAAGAATTTTCTGTATTTTTAGTTAATCTTTTTGCAATTGCAATTGCGATTACAACAAGCAATATCACTGCTATTACTATGTATATTTTCTTTTCTTTCATAATTTTATACTATTTCATTTCGATTCCGTAATTATTTCGCAAGAATATCTGCATATTACCTAAAAAAGTATCATCTAATTCTTCTCTAAAATGTTCTAACATTGTACCCATTGGAGAATCTATACCGTTAGTAATTTCTCTTCTGCCGTACTCTCTGTTAAGTTGATTGTAATCGTCTTGATTTCTTAATTTAATCAAGATATTAGAAATTGTTGTTTTATCACTTCCCCACTGATTCATAGCATTAAAGATAGAGTTTGCAGATGTCTTATACCAAGAATCTTCATAAGTAAGTTTACTTGATTCAACAGGATTTTCTCTGTTGGTTTCAATTCTCTCAACTATTGCAGATACACCACCTTTTATTTTAGTCCACAACCAATAAAGAATAATAATGCAGATTACAAGCAATACTGCATATACTATTGCTTTGCGTGGGTTCTTGGTCAAATCTGTTACAAATTTATCTATATTCATTTTTTCTTTGTTTTAGTTGTTTTTTTCTTTGAATTATTAGATTTTTTCTTTGTTTTTTCTGTTTTTTTCTTTGAATTATTTTTTTAAAACAAAGATTTGATAAAAAAAACTAACTTATTTTAAAGACTTCTAATTTAGCTGAATTATTCCAACGTTCTTTAATGTACTTTAAATTACGTTGTAAAGAATTAAGACTGTATTGCAAATCTCTGGTTTTTTTGCCAGGCATTTGGTTTAACTCAGATTGTTTAATAAGAATATTTTTATACTTATCTTCTAAAACTTTAATTTCGGCTCTTTTAATTTTCAAAACAGAATTTCTATAAGCAGAAACTTGCTTTCGCCCTTTTGCCGTTAGAGCAACAAATGTTCCCGTTACGCCTTTTCTTTTAGCGTCATTTCCTATATAGTAATCTAATCCTAATAATTTAGCTGCTTCTTCTACATTGCGAAAATCTTTATCAGATTTATTGATATATGAGTAAGAAGATTTATAAGTAATTCCATGAACTTCTCCATACATTATTAAGTCGTAAACGATTAAATATTTTTTAGCAATTGTTCCGCTTTTGGTTGAGAGTTTTGTTTGAATTTTTTTTTCTAAATTTGTCATTTCCTTTTTTTATTTATAAACTCTGCAAACATAATATTTAATAAAAAATAAAAATGCTCATTATGTACGATAATGCTTTATTATGTACAATAATGAGCCAAAAACTAATAACAATAAAAAAAATAAAAGCTATGTGTTATGCAAAATGTTCTAATATTATCTTAACTTCGTGAGGTGTTAAGAGTTTTCTATTACTCTTAATATCTATACCCTCAATATCTGTCAGCCAAGCACGAAGAGTTCTTTTGTCAATTTCTAAGAAATTGGCAATTTCATATAAATATCTTGCTTTGCAAACTAATTCTTCTGCTGTAATTGTTTTCATAATGGTATTATTTCGTAATAGTACGGATTTTTTTTAATTGCTTTTTTAATTCGTTTCATTGCTTTTTCTACCTTATCTAAAACATCATTATCTTTTAAGATGCGTTCTCTTTCGTGATCTATTCCGCTTGTTGTGTTTTTTAGCAATAGAGTAGGATTATAAGAGAAAATAGACAAAGGCAGATTTCTAAAAGAGTGTGCAGAAAAAAGAATATCACACATTAACTGTTTTCTTTTAATCATTAAGACGTTAAAAAATTTAGGAGGTTTAGAACCTAAATAACCGCCACAGTCATCAAAAACTATAAGTCCATTAAAGAATTTCTCTGATATTCTCTTAATAGTGCTGTCTTCTTCTCCTGGTATAAGTATAAGTTTTCTTGCTCCTGCTTCCCAATTATTAAATGTTATAAGTTCAGGAACATTAAGCCATTCGTTTTCGTGCATCGTAACAATTAAAACCTTTCCGCTATTATTCAATTCATTTTGAACAAATTGATTAGCAAGAAATGTTTTACCTGTTCCATTAGTACCTAAAATACAAAGAAGTTTAACTATTCTTGGCATTGTAGTTTACGTTGTTTGATTTCTTTTCTTTCATTTACTGCCATAATGATTTTTGGAGTAAAGATAATTGCAGTTGTCATCAAAAGCATAGAACTTGGAGACGCTTTATATTCTGTATTTTTTAGATAGACTTCCCAAGCTTCTATCAGTCTTTGACTTTCTTCATCATCTAACGCATATTTTTCTTTGTCATCAGTTTTTGTGTAAGCGACTGCCAAACGAACTGCAAGAAAATTCATTAAAGAAACAATTAAATTCGGTAAGCCCTGCATATCCGCAAGATTTATTTCTGAACTTGTTTTTGTTTCGTCTTCTTTTTCTTCTTCTGTTGTATCTGAAATAGGAGAAAAGATTTCTTCAACCTCTTTATCAGTTGGTTCTTCTTCGGGTAAAAGAACTGTTTTCGGTGGTTCTTGTTGCAATTTTTCTTCTCCTAACTCTTGCATTAAGTCTTCAATTGTAGGTGCTTTATCTTGTGCCATATTATTTTTTTGTTAAAGCTTCTGTAATTAACTCTATAAGTTGTTCGTATCGATATGTTTCTACAACTCCTAATTGTTGATTTTGAGAACGAGAATAAACAACTATTTGTAGAAATAAATCATCATTATTTGACAGAAGAACTAATCTAAGTTCTTCATCAGCTTCTACCTGATATTTGCTTTTTGATTGATTGATTATTTCAAGAATCCTACCTTTTGTGGCAGGATTCTTGATTAAGTCAATAATCTTTGGCAAAAAGAGATTTATTAAAGCTTTATTCATTATTGTGATTTTGTTTTTGTTCTTCTAATTGCTTTTGGATTTCCTTTAAACGAAAAAATCCTGGTGTTTTGAAAAAATAGATACTTCCTTTTACAGCGTATTCAGTAAACATATACTTTAACAATTCGGATTCGTTAAAGTTCTTACCTGTTTCTTGATTGAATTTTTCTAAACAATACTTCAACACTGCAAAATCAAAATCTTCAAATTGTAATGTTACAGAATTAGGATTATCGCTTTTTGGCTGATTATCCTGTAATGATTGAATTTGTGCTTTAAAATGTTCTCTTTGTTCATCGAACTTTACACAATCCTCTGTAAGTGCTTTTATTTTCAAGTCTTTCTCTTTGAGTTTATCTCTGAAATCACGGTTTTCTTGATGCAGAGAATTATTTTCTATCTCAAACTTTTCTATTTCTTCTTGTAATGTTTTGATTTCTTCGCTTTGATTATCTTTTTCCTCATTTATATCAGGATTTAAAGATTTTTCAAAGAGACTACTTACATATTCGCTTACAGGTTGATTGTTTTCTTCTGCTTTGGCTTTTATGTTATTGTAAAGCTCCTCTTCAATTTTTGGAATTGTGATTGATTTTTTCATTATTCTAATTTTTTTGATAAATTTATAATTTCTTGTTTTTTATGAAATATTAAAATTTTTAAATCATATTGATGTTTATATATTTCAGTTTTAGTATTTTCTTTATCCTTAATAG
>CALGEC010000028.1 GCA_937881815.1 uncultured Bacteroidales bacterium | reverse complement strand
CTCGTGAGTCTTTGTTTTATTTTGACAAACGAGCGTTTTATTTTTTTATTTCTTTGAATTGTGTTGCTTAATCATCTTATAACTCAAATATATTAAAGTTATAGTTTTTGACATTAAAGATTAGGAGTTTGTTTTTCAAAGAAACATCGGTGTAATTGGTTAAAAACTTTATAACTTCGTTTGAAGCAATAGAAGCAGTGATTGAGGGTAAGACTCCAATCACTGCTTTGTTTTTATTACTCTCTTCTTTCAATAGGTTTTCTTCTGGAAAAAGGGTTCTGTAATTTGCAGTATCTTCCTCGCAATTAAGTAAAGCAACTTGTCCTTCAAAGTCCGAAATAGCAGAATAAACAAAAGGTTTTTTCAATCTTTGGCAAGCGTCATTTATCACATAACGCGTTGCAAAGTTATCGCAACAATCCACCACAATATCATAATCCCTAATAATACTTTCAGCATTTTCCTTGCTCAAATACTCATTGTAAGCAACTATTTGACAATCACCGTTAAGTTCCCTTAAATTCGCTTTTGCCTTTTCAACCTTTTCTTCTCCTATTTGCGACTCTCTGTAAAGAATTTGACGATGCAAATTACTTAAACTAACCTTATCTTTATCAATAAGGCCAATTACTCCAACGCCAGAGGCAACAAGCAAAAGACTTGCAATGCTTCCCAAGCCTCCAACGCCGACAATCAAGACTTTTGCTTGCTTTAATTTTTCTTGTCCTTCGACTCCAAAGCCCTCTAACTCTATTTGACGAGAATATCTCAAAAAATCCTTTTCCTCTAACATTAGTTTAAAATTTTATCCCAATCCTTAAACACCACATCATAGCCTTGCGAGCGAACCATACCTTCCATTTCTTCTACGCTTCTATCATCATTTACGTGGAATTGTTCTAATTCTACATCAGGATTAGAATAACCTCCCGGTTCTGTCTTACTTCCTGCACTCATTGAGGTAATGCCAAGAGAAACAAAATGATTTCTCATCTCAGGTCTTTCTCTTGTACTCATTGTTATTTCAACATCGTTATCAAAAAGGCGAAATGCCCAAATGATTTGAGCAAACTGTTTTTCATTCACGCAATAATCCGCTTGAAAACCACCTGCCGCAGGACGCATTCTTGGAAAGGAAATAGAGTATTTTGTTTTCCAATAATTCTTTCTCATAAATTGCAAGTGCATAGCCAAAAACACCATTTCCGTTCTCCATTCCTCCAAACCAATCAAAGCACCCATGCCAACTCTATGAATACCTGCCTTAGCCAATCTTTCAGGACACTCTAAGCGATAAAGATAATTTGACTTCATTCCCTTAGGATGATAATATTTGTAGCGACTTTCGTTATAGGTTTCTTGATAAACATAAACCGAATTAGCACCTGCTTGAATCAATCTCTCGTATTCTTCTGTCTTCATTGGGAAAACCTCCAAATTTATCGCCGAGAAATAAGGACGACACAATCTTATCGCATTTTCAATATAAGCAACGCCTGCATTTTTATGATTTTCTCCCGTAAGCAAAAGCACATTATCGTAGCCCATTGCTTTGATTACCTTTATTTCTTCCAAGATTTGCTCATCGGAAAGAGTTATTCTATTCATTTGATTATTGTGATTAAACCCACAATAAATACAATGATTACTACATTCGTTTGAAAGATACATAGGAATGTAGAATTGCATAACCTTTCCAAAGCGTTTTTGAGTAATATTTCTACTCATTTGTGCCATTTGTTCAAGATATTTTTCTGCCTTTGGAGAAAGCAGTGCCTTAAAGTCCTCTATGCTCAAATGTTTTTTTGCCAAAGCTCTTATAACATCATTTTCTGTTTTAGCATATATGCTATCGGTTAGCTCTTGCCAAGAAATAGATTTCGCAATATCATAAAAACTCTTTTCCATAACTATTCTCCTTGTTTTGAAACCTCACGAGAAATCCTCATAGCACAAAAATCAGGTCCGCACATTGTGCAAAAAGGAGTGCCTTTCAATTTTTCTTCACCATAATACTCTATTGCCCTTTCCGTATCCAAAGCAAGATTAAACTGATCGTTCCAACGAAAATCAAATCTCGCCTTACTTAGTGCATTATCTCTTTCCATAGCCGAAGGATGTCCCTTTGCAATATCGGCAACGTGTGCAGCAATTTTATAAGCCATTATTCCCTCTCTCACATCTTCTTTATTTGGAAGAGCAAGGTGTTCTTTTGGAGTTACATAACAAAGCATTGCTGTTCCCAACCAGCCAATCATTGCCGCTCCTATTGCAGAAGTAATATGATCATAGGCAGGAGCAATATCTGTTGTCAAAGGTCCTAAGGTGTAAAACGGTGCATTATGACACAAAGTCTTTTGTTTTTCCATATTTTCTGCAATTTTGTGTAAAGGAACGTGCCCCGGACCTTCAATTAATACTTGAACATCATATTGCCATGCGACTTTTGTCAATTCTCCCATTGTTTCCAATTCACCAAATTGTGCTTCATCGTTTGCATCTGCAATACTTCCCGGACGCAAACCATCTCCTATGCTTACCGCAACATCATATTGAGAAAGGATTTCACAAATTTCAGCAAAATGTGTGTAAAGGAAGTTTTCTTTCTTATGATAAGTTATCCATTTTGCCATAATAGAACCACCACGAGAAACAATTCCTGTAACTCTTTTCTTAGTTAATGGTATATATTTTTGCAATAGACCTGCGTGAATAGTGAAATAATCCACTCCTTGTTCACATTGTTCTATTAAAGTGTCTTTAAAAATCTCCCAATTAAGATTTTCAGCCTTCCCTCCTGCTTTTTCTAAGGCTTGATACAAAGGAACGCTTCCTATTGGCACAGGAGAATTTCTCACAACCCACTCTCTAATCTCGTGAATATGATTTCCTGTAGATAAATCCATAAGTGTATCGCCTCCCCATTTAGCTGAATTAACTGATTTTTCGACTTCTTTCTCCATATCGCTTGAAAGTGCCGAGTTTCCTATGTTTGTGTTTATCTTTACCAAGAATTTACTTCCTATAATCATAGGTTCAGCCTCAGGGTGATTGATATTTGCAGGAATTACCGCACGTCCTGCTGCTACTTCCTCACGTACAAACTCCGGTGTTATGTAACTATTTTCATTTTTCTTTGAAGAAAGATTTTCTCTTATTGCTACATATTCCATTTCCGGCGTAATCACTCCTTGTTTTGCTAATGCCATTTGAGTAATTCTGCAACCCGGCTTTGCTTTATATGGTAAATTCTTAACAGGAAAACGAACCGAATCAAGACTTTTATCATTTAATCTTAGATTGCTATAAGTAGAACTAAATTCATCAAGCCTTTGAATATCGTTTCTTTCTTTTAGGAATTTTTCTCTTAGTCTTGGAAGTCCTTTCTTTAAATCTGTTGTTATGTTTTCATCGCCAAATGCTCCCGAAGTGTCGTATAATCTTACGCTTCCATTACTTTTTCTCTCTCCATCTACAATGCTGTCGGTCAATCTCACCTCTTGCATTCCTACTTCTATATCATAAAGATTTCCTTTTTCGTATATTTTTCTTTTTGCATTAGATGCTGCACATTTTTTATTTTCCATATTCTTATTTCTTTTGTATTAAAAATTCAAAAACTCTGTTAGCGGAGAAGATGCTTGTGCTGTATTGAAAGAAGTCGCCAATCCGCTTTCGTATGCCATGCGTCCTGCTTTCACAGCCAAAGAAAAGGCTTCTGCCATCGCAACAGGATCGCCCGCAATCGCTATTGCAGTATTGACAAGCACTGCATCGGCTCCTAATTCCATTGCCTGAGCAGCATGACTCGGTGCTCCTATGCCTGCATCTATTACAACCGGAACATTACTTTGCTCAATTATTATTTCCAAAAGCTCTTTTGTAACAAGTCCTTTATTGCTTCCTATCGGTGAGGCTAAGGGCATAACGGTTGCTGCACCGACTTCTTCTAATTGTTTACACAAAACGGGATCGGCTTGCACGTATGGCAAAACTATAAAGCCGTCTTTCACCAATTCTTCTGTGGCTTTGAGCGTTTCTATCGCATCTGGGAAAAGCCATTTAGGGTCGGGGTGGATTTCAAGCTTCAACCAATTTGTTTGAAGTGCTTCTCGTGCCATTTGTGCTGCAAAAACTGCTTCCTTTGCAGTCCTTACGCCTGATGTGTTAGGCAAAAGAATTACCTTTTCTCTGTCTATGTACGATAACATATCGTCTTCATTTGAGTTTTCAAGGTTTACTCTTTTCATTGCGGTTGTTACCATTTGTGTTTGTGAGGATTTGATTGCCTGCCCCATAATTTCGTTTGAAGGAAACTTACCTGTGCCTAAGAATAGTCTTGATTCAAATTCCCTTCCTGCTATTACCAATTTTTCTTTCTTCATATCGCTATTTTTTTTCTTTGTTTTATTAAATTATTTCTTTGAAATATTTTCTTAATTCTTTAATTATTTTTTCAGGTTCTTTGCTTTCTAAAATCAAAGACGAAATTGCAATGCCATAAACGCCTGTTTCGCTTAATTGCTTTGCATCTTCCAAGCGTATTCCTCCTATTGCATAGATTGGAATATCAAGATTTATGTTTTTATATCCCTCAATGCCAAGAATAGGACTTAGATTTTCCTTTGTTGAAGTAAAGCGATAAGGTCCTAATCCTATGTAATCGGCTTTTGCTTCATAGGCTTTAAGAATTTGCTCTTTGGTATTACAAGTCCTTCCTATGATTTGGAAAGGTTTAAGCACGTTTCTTGCAAGAGAAATCGCCTCATCTTTTTGTCCAAGATGCACTCCGTCTGCTCCAATCTCAAAAGCCAATTCGCTATTGTCGTTTATAATCAATTTTGCTTTATATTTCTCGCATTCTTCTTTTAGAACATAGGCTGTTTGCTTGATTTCACTTAATGGTTTATTTTTCATTCTAAGTTGAATAAGCCTTATACCATTATCTAATGCAAGTTTTGCACTTTCTAAGTAAGAATACTTTTCGTTTTGGTGTGTTATAAAGTATATTCTGTCCATTTTATTTTTGTTTTTACTTCCAAAGAAAGCCCATAATCGCAGCCGCAGTAAAGCCAATCTCTTTTAAATCGGAAAATTTGCTTGGTTCAATGCCCGAAAGTGCAAAGACGTTTTCATCAATCACGCCTTGCTCTACGGCTTGTCTTAATTCTTCTTTTGAAAACTTTGACTCATATCCTTCTTTACTTATACTATTATATATAGGTGAAAGAAAAACATAATCACACTTTGTTTTCCACTCCTTAACCTCTGCAATGCTATGACAACTTCTACTTATTCTGCCTTGAAAGTCTAAGGGCGGAGTGTAATTGTTTCTTTTATTAAGATGTACTCCTCCTATTTGAAATTCTTTTGCCAATTCGGTGCAGTCGTGTAAAGAAAGACGTTTTCTAATTGCAAGAGGCAAGTCTTCAAGCCAAGCAGACATTTGCTCCAAAGTAAACTCAGGCTTACGAATATGAAAATATTCTATTTCGTTTGTTTCAAGTAGCGAAATTATTCTTTGCTTCTCCGCTCTTGAATCCTCATATTGCGGTAGCGTTATGCCTATCAACCTCCACATGTTGCGTTTATTATTGTTATTTCTTCTTCATCGTTTAGTTGAATTTCGCTCCATTGCGATTTTTTTATGACTTTATTTCCTATTGCAACTGCACAATGACTTGAATTTACATTCAATAATTCCAATAATTCATAGATATTGATTGCCTTTTCAATCTCTACTTGTTTTTTATTCACAATTAGTTTCATAAAATCTTTGTTTTTGTGGGTTAAAAAAATGATTTAAACTTCCGTTTCCTTTTCCTGAAAAAATATCTTTTGATTCTAAGATTGCCGAATAAACATATTCTTTTGCTAAACCAACAGCCGTTTTGTAATCATAGCCCAAAGCAAGATAAGAAGCAAGAGCCGAAGACAAAGAACAGCCTGTGCCGTGAGTATTTTGGCTATCTATTCTTTTACTTTTATATTCGTAGATATTTTTGTCGCAATCCAAAAGAATATCTGTACAATTTTCATCTTGGAAATGTCCTCCTTTTACAAGCACTCTTTTGGTTTTTAATTTTTCTTGAATAAATAAAGCCACTTCTCTTTGCTTAGAAAGGCTGTTTATGCTTTCTACTCCCGCCAAAGCACAAGCCTCAAAAAGATTTGGAGTAATAATATCCACCAAAGGAAAGAGATGCTCTATCATTGCTTGCCTTGCATCATCTTGAAGCAACGAAGAGCCACTTGTTGCAATCATTACAGGGTCTAAAACAATACTTCCTTGAAATTTATGACGCCTTAGACTTTCGGATACTTCTTTTATGATTTCAGAATCAAAAAGCATTCCGATTTTTATAGCTTTTACGGGTAAATCTTCTAAAATTGCATCTATTTGATTGCGAATTAAAGATTTTTTTAATGCAAAAACATCTCTTACTCCTAAGGTATTTTGTGCTGTAACGGCAGTTATGCAACTGCAAGCAAACAATCCCAAAGAAGAAATAGTCTTTATGTCGGCTTGAATGCCAGCTCCGCCGCAAGAATCTGAACCTGCAATTGTTAAAACGGGAATAATCTGTTTTTTTCTAATCATCACACTCTCTTTTTCTATGATTTGAGAGTGTACTTCAAAAGAAAGTATTTTCCCCTGTCTGCATTATCAGACCGGTCAAAGGGTATAATCTCAGCCTACAAAAAGTAAGCACCCCCAAATCTTTTATACAATAAAATAAAAACTACTTCGTTTATTTAATGGTGCAAAAGTAGAATAATTATTTTAAATAAAAAAATTTTAAAACCTTAAATAAAAAAATAAAACTTATGAAAAGAACTTATTTATTGATTGCAGGTCTTGTTTTAATCTTAGCAGGAGCATGTAATAGCAAAGCAGAAAAAGAACTTTTAACTCAAAAAGCACTTCAAGATTCAGTTGAATCGGCCTTAGCCGCTAAAAACACCGAAGTAGAAATGCTTTTCCAACAATTAAATGAAATAGAAGAAAATTTAAGCGTTGTTACATCAAAATATGCTGATGTTTCAAAAATCAAAGACAAAACAGGAGAAGTAAATGTCGATACAAGAACAAAAATTACCTCACAAATTCAAGACATAAACGACCTTTTAGCAGAACAAAAGCAAAGAATTGACAACCTTAACGCTCAATTAAGAAAACAAAAGAATACAAATAAAGAACTAACTGCCTTTATTGAAAAACTACAAACAAGAATCGCAGAACAAGAAGAAGAAATTCAATTATTAACAACTGAATTGCAAAAGCATAAAATAGTTATTGAAAATCTAAACCGCAATTTAGATGAGTTAAATAAGAAAAACCAAGACAAAGACGAAAGAATCTTGAAAATTGAAGAAGAAAAAAATGCAGCGTACTATGTAATTGGAGAAAGAAAAGAACTTCTTGACAAAGGAATTATCAATAGAAAAGGAGGATTCCTTGGAATTGGAAAACGTAGTGTTGCAAGTAGCGATTCAGAACTTAAAAACTACAAAAAAATAGATATTCGTAGAGTTCCTGAAATAGAATTACCTGGAACAAAAATAAAAATACTTACTTCACATCCAAGCGAATCTTATAGATTAGAATCAGATGCAAAACGTCCTACAAGACTTGTAATTACAAATCCTTCATTGTTCTGGCAAAAAAGCAAATTCCTTGTGATAGAACTTGATTAAAAGAAAACCGAAATACATAATATTTACTTTATGGGCATAATTTTTAGAATTTATGCCCATTTTTTTATTTTTTTTATTAACTTTGCAAAAACTTTTATTTATTAACTAAAATTTAATTGATATGAAAAAATTTATGTTTATGGCGTTTGTAGCAGTTTTAGCTATATTGCCTTTATCAAATGTTAAAGCTCAAAATTGGGGCGTTGGTCTTGTAGGAGGTTTCGACTACGGTGTTCAAGTAAAGAAATACATGGGTGGAAACGCTCTTGATTTCCGTGGACACTTACACAATCACGGATTCCAAGTTGCAGGATTGTACGAATGGAATCACAACCTTGGAAGCAACTTCACTTTATATTATGGAGTTGGAGCAGGACTTGGAACTTGGAAAGTTACTCCTGATCACGATATGGGATTCGGTCTTGATATCGAAGGTATCGTTGGAGTTGAATGGCAAATACCTGGAGTTCCTTTAGCTATATCTTTGGATTACAGACCAGCATTTGAAATCCTTCCATCAACAAGTTTCTACGCAAAAGGATTTGCATTCGGAATTAAATACTTATTCTAAGAATATTTATTCTTAATATTAAAGAGAGCAACGGCTTTTTAAGGTTGTTGCTCTCTTTGTTTTTATTGATTTTTTCAAAGAAATAATTTTTCAATTCAAAGAATTATTTTTCTAATCCTTTGAGTTGATTTATTTTTTCTTAACTTTGCAGTATGGCAACTTTGAATAAGAAAAAGATTATCAATGATCCTGTTTATGGATTCATAAATATTCCTAATGAGGATTTGTTTGATTTGATTCAAACAAGTGAAATACAAAGGCTTAGAAGAATTAAGCAATTGGGTTTAAGCAATTTGGTTTATCCTGGTGCGGAACACACAAGATTTGCTCACTCTCTGGGTGCTATGCACTTGATGTGTGAGGCGTTAGGTGTGCTTGGTCAAAAGGGTGTAGAGATTTCTCCGCTGGAATACACCTCTGCTCTTTCTGCAATCTTGTTTCACGACAGCGGTCATTCGCCTTTTTCTCATTGTTTAGAGCATGTGTTTTTTTCTTGTTCGCATGAGGAGGTTTCTTTGGAGTTGATGAAAAAGAATTCCTTGTCTTCGGTTGCAATTGATATATTTTCGGATTCTTATCCAAGAAAATTCCTTCATCAATTGGTTTCTTCGCAAGTTGATACTGACCGTTTGGATTATCTTACAAGGGATAGTTTCTTTACGGGTGTGAGTGAGGGAATAATTGGAACGGAAAGAATATTGAAAATGTTTAATGTGGAAAATAATGAGCTTGTTATAGATCAAAAAGGCATTTATTCTATTGAGAAATTCATTATTTCAAGACGCTTAATGTATTGGCAGGTTTATATGCACAAGACTGTTGTTGCGGCAGACAATCTTTTGACAAAGGTTCTCTTACGTGCAAGTGATTTACAAAAAGAAGGAAAGTTGTTTTTTGAACAATTGCCTTTGAGTGAGCATCTTTTCTTTTTCTTAGACAATGGAGCGCAGCCAAAAGAGAATAAAGAGGCGTTGGATCACTTTCTTTTGCTTGACGATTCTGATGTTTGGAGTGCGGTAAAGGTGTGGTCGAAACATCAAGATAAGATTTTAAGCACCTTGGCTTCTAATCTTATTAACCGCAAACTTGGAAAAATTATAATAAAAGACACTCCTTTTACAGAGGAAGAAATAAAAACTATTTGTAAATACTCCTCTGAGGAGGAAATTCGCTACTTTACAAATTCCGATGAGTTACACAATAAAGCATATAACTTTAAAGACACAAAGATTAACATTCTTTTCAAAGACGGAAGCTTAAAAGAAATATGCGATGCTTCGGATCAGTTGGATAGTTCTTTCCTTTCAAAAGAAATAAAGAAGTATTTTTACTATCAAATATAATTTCGTAATTTTGCCAATTCAATAAAAAAATATTTTAAAGATGAAAAACAAGTTAATTATTCTTTCTTTGGCAGCCTTATTCATTGTTTCGGGTTGCAAAAAGCATACTTCGGCTGATGCTGATGTTATAGACAAACCTAATATAGAGGTAAAAGATGGCAAACTCTCTCCTGAGGTTCTTTGGAGCTTTGGAAGAATTGGTGAGGTATCTCTTTCGCCTGATAAAACCAAGATTCTATATACTTTAACTTATTACAGCATTGAGAAAAACAAAGGAAATGCTGAAATTTATGTAATGGACATTGACGGAAAGAACGTTAAACGTCTTACAACTACTGCTTCAAGTGAATGGAACGCTATTTGGAATCCAAAAGGCGATAAGATAGGTTTCATTTACGCTGATGAAAATGGTGTAAACATTTATGAAATGAATCCAGACGGTAGTAATAGAACTCAAATCTCTAATTTCACAGAAGGTGATTTAGAAGGATTTTCTTATTCTCCTGATGGAACAAAGGTTATTTATGTTAGAGCTATTCCAAAGCAAGATAAATATGCTTATTTGAAAGAAGGATTAGACAAAACAACCGGTAGAGTAAACGATGACTTAGCTTACAGACATTGGGACAATTGGGTAGATGCTATTCCTCAACCTTTTGTTGCAGAATATAAAGACGGAAAAGTTTCAGAAGGCAAAAACTTACTTGAAGGCACAGAATATGAATCTCCAATGCGCCCTTGGGGAGGAATGGAACAAATAACTTGGTCACCAGATAGCAAGTCTATTGTTTATACTTGCAGAAAGAAAGTTGGAAAAGAGTATGCTTTTTCTACTAATTCTGATATTTACCTATACAATTTAGAGAAACAAACTACCGAAAACCTTTCTGAAGGAATGATGGGTTATGATCAAAATCCTGTTTTCTCTCCTAATGGAAAACTTCTTGCATGGGAAAGTATGGAAAGAGACGGTTATGAGGCTGATAAGATTCGTTTGATGGTTTATAATTTTGAAACAAAAAAAGCAGAGTATTACACTGCTGATTTCGATCAAAACGTTGGAGGATTAACTTTCTCAGAAGATGGAAAATGGATTTACTTTGTTTCTGATCATTATGCAGTTGATAATATTTATAAAATCAATCTTGAAGATAAGGCTATTAAACAAATTACTTCTGGCGTACATGACTACACTTCTGTTTCGCTTGCTAAGAACGGAACTTTGATTGGAGAAAAAATGAGCATGTCTCACCCTAATGAAATTTGGAGTATTGACGAAAAAACTCAAAAAGAAACTAAGCTTTCTACTGTAAATGATGAGTTAATGGCTCAAGTAAAATGGGGAAAAGTAGAAGAACGTTGGTTAAAAGCAACTGACGGAAAAGATTTACACACTTGGGTAATTTATCCTCCTGATTTTGATTCTACAAAGAAATATCCAACACTTCTTTATTGCGAAGGTGGTCCTCAATCGACTGTTTCTCAATTCTGGTCTTATCGTTGGAATTTCCAAATCATGGCTGCACATGGTTATATCGTTGTTGCTCCTAACAGAAGAGGTCTTCCTGGTTTTGGACAAGAATGGAATGAGCAAATAAGTGGAGATTATGGTGGACAATGTATGAGAGATTATTTAACTGCTATTGATGAAATTTCAAAAGAATCATACGTTGATAAAGAACATCTTGGAGCTGTTGGAGCAAGTTTTGGAGGTTTCTCTGTTTATTGGCTTGCTGGTAATCACAATAAGAGATTTAAATGTTTCATTGCACACAATGGTATGTTTAACTTAGAACAACAATATCTTGAAACCGAAGAAATGTGGTTTGTAAATTGGGATTTAGGCGGAGCATATTGGGAAAAAGACAACAAAACTGCCCAAAAGTCATACGCAAACTCCCCTCACCTTTTCGTAGATAAATGGGATACTCCTTTAATGGTAATACATTCTGAATTTGATTTTAGAATTGTTGCCTCACAAGGTATGGCTGCTTACAACGCTGCTGTGATTAGAGATATTCCTGCACGCTATCTTTATTTCCCTGATGAGACTCACTGGGTGTTAAAGCCACAAAACGGAATCCTTTGGCAAAGAAATTTCTTTGATTGGTTAGATAAATGGTTAAAAGTTAAAGAATAAAATAAATAAAAAATAAATATATGGAAGCAATAGGAAAGTTAATTGCAATTTTACCTGAACAATCAGGACAAACTGAAAGAGGTGCTTGGAGAAGAGGTGGTTTTGTTATTGAAACTGAGGAACAATATCCAAAGAAAATAGCCTTTACTTTATTTGGAGACAGAATTGATATGATTAAATCTTTCGCAATTGGAAATGTTTTAAGGGTTCAATTCTCTGCTGAATCAAGAGAATGGGAAGGACGCTGGTTTACAGATTTGCGTTGTTTTAGAGTTGAGGCTTTTGTTGCTCAACCTGCTTATCCACAACAGCCAATGGCTCAACCATATCCTCAACAACCAGTTTATAATCAGCCAATGCAGCAACCGGTTTATCAACCTCAACCTGCTCAACCTGCATATCCGCAACAACAAATGCAACAACCAACTCCTCCACCTGTATATCCAACTCCAAATAACGCAGGTATGCCTATGGATAATAGCAATCCATTTGATTCACAAGCTGACGATTTACCGTTTTAGTGTAAATTAAAAAAATAGAAAGGAGAGAAGTTTTTAGAAAATACACTTCTCTCCTTTTATTATTTCTTCTATTTTGCCTAAGGCTACCACTTCTGTGGAGAGATTTTTAAGATTTAATGATTTAAGATTATATTTGCTGACATAGATTTTCTCAAATCCCAATTTATTTGCTTCGGCTATTCTTTGTTCTATTTTAACAACAGGACGCAATTCGCCACTTAATCCGACTTCTGCAGCAAAACAATGTTTCGATGAAATAGAAATATCGGCATTTGATGAAATAAGACTTGCTATAACTGCTAAATCTATTGCAGGATCTGAGACTTTTAATCCTCCTGCTATGTTTAGAAATACGTCTTTATTGCTTATCTTCACTCCTACCTTCTTTTCCAACACTGCAAGCAACATACTAAGTCTTCTAAGGTCAAATCCCGTTGAACTTTTTTGCGCAGATGCGTAATAAGAGTTAGCAACCAAAGCCTGAGTTTCAATAAACATAGGACGAGAGCCTTCCATAGTTGCTGCAATTGCTGTTCCCGAAAGATATTGATCGCTATTAGAAAGCAAAATCTCAGAAGGATTACTTACTTCTCGCAATCCATAAGACTGCATCTCAAATATTCCTAACTCGTTTGTTGAGCCAAAACGATTCTTTATTGAACGCAGTATTCTATATCCATAATTTCTATCTCCCTCAAATTGTAAAACAACATCAACAATATGTTCTAAAACCTTAGGGCCTGCAATGCTTCCATCCTTTGTTATGTGTCCGACAATTATTATAGGAATAGAATTTTGTTTTGCATAGGTTGAAAGCACCGAAGTACACTCTCTGATTTGTGAAATGCTACCTGCAGAAGAATCAATATCGAAAGTAGTCATTGTTTGAATAGAATCAATTATGATTATTTGAGGTTCTACCTCTTTTGCTTTTTCTACAATGTTTTCAACCTCGGTTTCAATAAGCACATAACAATTCCCATTGTTTTTATTGATTCTTTCCGAACGCATTTTTATTTGTTGAGCACTTTCTTCCCCACTTACATAAAGTACTCTCTTGTCATTGCAATTCAAAGCCGTTTGAAGCAAAAGCGTACTCTTTCCTATTCCGGGTTCTCCGCCCATAAGAACAACGGAACCCAAAACCAAACCACCGCCTAATACTCGATTAAATTCTTCATTCTTTAAGTCAATTCTTTGTTCGTTTGTACAAACAATTTGACTCATTAAAATAATAGGACTTTGCTTTGAGGTTATTATTTTTTTACCACTTCTATGCAAAACTTCCTGCTCATAAGAATTCCAAGCTCCACACTGAGGACATTTTCCTATCCAAACAGCAGATTTAGCACCACATTCCTTACAAAAGAATGCTGTTTTCTCTTTTGCCATTCTTAACTTGGTTTTACATTAACCTTATATCGCATATCGTTTTTATGAGAAAATTTCTTTTGATCTAAAAGATAGTCCTTGTGATATGGTCCTATTGGTAAATCTAAGAAAGCATATCTTTGCATTTGTTGGCAAATTCCAAGATAATGATTCTCTTTTGCGTCTTCTATTAGACTTTTCTTATCTTTTTTCTTTGTTGGCATTTGAGAATCGTAATTAAAATCGGCATGACGAGAGAAAAGAACCTCATTTGTCTTTGTAGAAATCAAATCATACTGAGCATTCATATTCACATTAGTTGTCCACCAATCTTTTTTTACGGTATAAATAGTTACATACAAGACTGCATCAACTCCATATTTTGCCTGCAATTTTTTAGTATCTTCTTTTTTGAAATATTGTGAAGAAAACAAAGTATCTCCCTTAAACTCATCAAGCAAAGGCAAAGCAGGCAAAACATAATATCCCTTTAAAGTCAATTCTTCACAAATAGCAGAATAAAACATCTCATCTGCAAACTTTTCTTTACTTCTATTCCAAGGATAAACAATCATTATTGTTTTAGGTTTCTCTTGATAAATTTCAGGATATTTTAATTCCCTTTCTACCTTTTTAGGAAAAACTTTTCGCCATGTTCTTTCCACCCAATTAGGTCCTTTTTCCTCACCTTCTTCCATTTGTTTTTCCAATTCTTTCTTGTATGCAATCTGTTCTTTATCACTTAATTTTGTTATAGTTGTATCTTTCACAGGAGCAGTTTGCTGATTCATTACCATTTGTATTACTTCTTCTGAGGTAAGTTGTGGTTCGGGTTCGCTTTTTTTAAACTTTTCTAAAAGCGAACAACTGCTACCTAAAAAGGCAGTCAAAATTGCAATGTATATTATTGTCTTTTTCATAATCCTAATTTTTCCATTAACGATTGAATGTAAGTTTTACTTTCCGGATAAGTCAAATACTCTTTCTCAAAGTAAATTTTGGCTTCATCTTTATCTCCTCGTTTATACATTAAGAAAGCATAATCGGCATAAGCCCCAGGAGGAGGAACAAGATTCTCTCCTTTAGGTTCTTTAACAATTGGAGAAAAAATCTTAGCCATATTCTTATAATCCTTATCTTGTAATTGCTCTGCTTGTTTTGCATAAGTATATACAACATCTTGATAATCATAATGCGTATACAACACCTTAGAGCAAGAAGTAAGCACAATGGTCAAAAATAATATTGAAAATATTTTCTTCATCTCTTTTATTTTTTTGTCAAAATTACTCTTTTTAATAGTATTTGCCAAATTTTTTACTTAAAGATTTCAGTTGCTCTGCTAAAAATACCATGAATATAAGCTATAACTAAGCCATAATTACTTACAGGCACATTATTTTCCAATGCAGGCAAGAGTCTATTTCTTATTTGAGCAGCAGTAGCCACGCAACCTCCACATTGAATTATCATTGCATAGTCTGTAAGCGGAGTATCAATATCTGAAAGCCCCGAAACAGCACTAAATTCCAATTTTTTACCAGTATATTTTGTTATCCAAGCAGGTAATTTCACCCTTCCAATATCTTCACAAGTTGGTTGATGAGTACAACTTTCCAACATCAAGACTTTATCACCATCTTTTAGCTTATCTAAAAAAGGAGTTCCCTTTAAATATTGCTCAAATGCACCTTTCATTCTTGCAAGCACCACAGAAAAACTTGTAAGCTTAATATCCTTTGGCACAATCTTATCTACCATTTCAAAAACCTTTGAATCGGTTATAACCAAATCAGGTTTTATGCCTTTTTCTTTAAGAGTCATTTCTAAATCCGTTTCCTTTACAGCAATGCAAACGCAGTCTTTATCCAAAATATCTCTAATCAATTGCACTTGTGGTAAGATTAAACGTCCCGCAGGAGCTGCACTATCAATTGGAGTAACTAAAAGAATAACATCTCCTTTTTTTACAATTCCTTGAAGCGGTGTTCTCTTCTCTCCTTCCTTTTCTTTAAGCGTTTTTGTTAAAAGATTTGAAACTTCAAGCATTGACTCGGAAGAATGATTATTCAATTCAAGGGAAATTTTCTTTTTTAATTCCTCTTTTAGCGGGCAAATATCCGCTTTATTATACAGAATCACACAAGGAATATCATATTTCTTGCATTTTTCAATAAAGGATTCCTCTAAGTCATCAAACTTATTTTCACTCACAACTAAAACTGCCAAATCCATTTGAGTAAGAGCGTGTAACGAAGCTTTAATTCTCTTTTGTCCAAGCGAGGTATCATCGTCCAAACCAGCAGTATCTACAACTACAACCGCACCATAGCCAAACAATTCCATATTTTTCTTAACCACATCGGTAGTTGTGCCTCTTTCTTGCGAAACAATCGAAATTTCTTGTCCTATTAAAGCGTTTACAAGTGTACTTTTACCTACATTTGTTCTTCCAAAAAAGCCTATATACTTTCTATTTTCTTTTGTAGTATTTTCCATAGCAAAATTTTTTCTGCAAATATAAATAAAATATTATGACAATTTGTCAGCAAAACCCTTTTGGAACAAATTTTTCCTTTGCTTTGTTAAAATAAATCAAAGAAATATTAAAATAAAACAAAGATATGAAAGGTACAATAAATGTAAAAACAGAGAATATTTTTCCTGTTATCAAAAAATTTCTCTACTCTGACCACGAAATCTTTTTAAGAGAAATAGTAAGTAACGCAGTTGATGCAACTCAAAAGCTAAAAACACTTGCTTCTTTGGGCGAATTTAAAGGAGAATTAGGAGAATTAACAATAGATGTAAAGATTGACAAAGACCAAAAGACTTTATCGGTAATCGATAGAGGGATTGGAATGAGCAAAGAAGAAGTTGAAAAATATATTACTCAAATTGCCTTTTCGGGAGCAGAAGAATTTGTTGAAAAATACAAAGGAAAAAGCGAATTAGAAGCAAATGGACTTATCGGACACTTTGGATTAGGATTCTTTTCTTCATTTATGGTAAGTGATTTGGTAGAAATCAAAACAAAATCCTTTAAAGACGCTCCTGCAGTACATTGGACATGTGATGGAAGTACAGAATACTCCATTGAAGAAACAGAAAAAGCAGAAAGAGGAACAGAAATCATAATGCACATTGATGAAGAATCCTCAGAATTTCTTGAAGAACACAGAATAATCTCTCTTTTAGAAAAATATTGTAAGTTTATGCCAATCGAAATTCGTTGTGGCGAAGAAACAAATTGGGAAGATTCTGAAACAGAAAAAGACGAAGAAGGAAAACCAAAAAGAGTTGAAGTAACACAAGACAGAATAATCAACAACACTTCTCCTCTTTGGAAACAAAAACCAAGCGAATTAAAAGACGAAGACTACAATAAATTCTTCCATGAACTATATCCAATGAATTTTGATGAACCTTTGTTCCATATTCATTTGAATGTAGATTATCCTTTCAACCTTACAGGAGTTCTTTATTTCCCTAAGGTAAAGAAAAACATAGATCCACATCGCGATAAAATACAATTATACTGCAATCAAGTGTTTGTAACCGACAGTGTTGAGGGAGTAGTCCCTGAATATATGATGCTTCTTCGTGGAGTATTGGATTCACCGGATATTCCTTTGAATGTAAGCCGTTCTTACTTGCAAGCAGATGGCAATGTAAAGAAAATCTCTTCTCACATCTCTAAAAAAGTTGCTGAAAAGTTAGAACAAATGTACAAAAACGACAAAGACGAATTTATAAAGAAATGGGACGACCTTTCAATCTTTATAAAATACGGTATGATTAGCGATGAAAAATTCTACGACCGTATGTCAAAGGTTTGTCAGTTGAAAAACACAGAATCAAACTACTTTACATTTGAAGAATACAAAGCAAAAATCGAAGCACTTCAAACAGACAAAAACAAAAAATTGGTTTACCTTTACGCAAACAACATTGACGAACAATATTCTTACATAAAAGCAGCAAAAGACAAAGGATACGATGTGCTTTTAATGGACGGAATCTTAGATAATCACTTCATACAAACCTTAGAGCATAAATTCACAGACGTTAAGTTTGCAAGAATCGACTCAGACACTATTGAAAAACTAATAGAAAAAGACGAAGTAATCCCTTCTAAACTTTCAGAAGAAGAAACCAATAAATTAAAAACATTAGTTGAAGCAATAGTTGATAAAGGCAAATTTACAGTTCAAACAGAAAGCCTTGAACAAACTGCATATCCTTTTTCTATAACACAAAACGAGTTTATGAGAAGAATGAAAGAGATGGCAGAAATGGGAGGCGGCGGAATGGCGTCTTTCTATGGCGATATGCCTGAACATTACAACCTTGTAGTAAACGTAAACCACCCTATAATGTCGCAAATCCTTGAAGAAAAAGACGCAGACAAACAAACTCAAACCCTATCGCAACTAAAAGACCTTGCACTTCTTGGTCAAGGACTATTAAAAGGCGAAGCCTTAGATAATTTCATTAGCCGTAGCGTTGAGATTATAAAATAAAAAAAGAGCAAAAGCTCATTTCTTTAAGAAAAACGCAGGAAGCAATTACGCTTTCTGCGTTTGTGTTTAATTTTTCTTTGATTTTTTATTTTTTTTCTTTGCTTTTTTTATTTTTTTCTTAGAGTTTTTTTCATAGACTTACAAACAACGAAAACACAATTAAAAAAACGCTACTCCTTACTTTTCTCCACTAAAAATCTTTCACTACAATAAGCCAAACATCTAAATCTTATAACATAAAAAGCAAAAACAAGAACAACCGGATACACTAACCCGTCAACATATTCTGACAAACAACTTTTTTCACCAATAATTAGATTACTAATTGAAACAAATAACCTAACAATAAGAAACCCGATAAACAAAATTGAAGCGATTTTTATTTTTCTTTTGAATTTTAATATTAAATTTTCGACATTATCTATTGTTATTTCTCCTTTTTTAATCTTTAATTCAATCTCTTTTTTTGAAAGAAACCAAGTAAAAATCGATATAAAAGCAAAAATAATAACATAAACCACTAAAAAATAAATTTCATAATTTTCCATAACGAATTATTTTTCATCTAAAAACTAATTTAATATTGCAAAAGTATGTTTTTTTTTAGAACCACAACATAGAATAAATAAAAAATTTCCTATTTCTTTGAAATATTTTTCATATATTTGCGAGCAGAATAAGAAATAAACCAAATAAAGTTATGGAAGAACAAATTAGAGAAAAACAAACTGCACCTAATTCGGTTGCAGCGTTAGTTTTAGGGATTGCATCTATTGTTTTTGGATGTGCAATCGTTGGGTTAGTTTGTGGAATCGTAGGTCTGATTTATGCAAACAAAGGCTTGAAAGAATATAACAAAAACCCACAATTGTATAATGGTAACGGAATGCTTAATGCTGGTAAAATAACTTCAATTATCGGTATAATATTCGGCGGACTTGCCTTATTATACATTATTTTCGTAGTAGGATTAGCTGGAATTCTTGCTACAAGTTATTTAGAATTTTATTAAAAAATGGATTACATACTATTGCCTTGTATTTACAAACAATTCTTCGGCATAAGTTGTCCAATGTGTGGATTTCAAAGAGGAATAATTTGTTTAATGCAAGGCAATATCATTGGAAGCATTGAAATGTTTCCACCTTTATTGTTTTTACTTTTCACAATCATTGTTTCCGCAATCTCTTACCTACGAAAAAAGACTCTAAACCTTCGTTTAGTAAAAATTTTATGGATAATAACAGCTGTTTTACTTATTGCAAATGCTTTTTATCAAAACCTTAAAGGATAATTTCTTTGCTTTTTTATTTTGCAATGCGAAATCCTGTGCCTGTGCCTGTGCTTTCGGCTCCGCTGCCTCTGCGATGTGAGGGTTTCATCAAGTGATAATCAAAATTATAACACCCTCCACGATTTACTTTACCTAATCCTTTTGCTGGTCCTTTGGGATTTTTTTCTGGACTTTTCTTATAGTAATATATATCGTAATTATCTTCGCACCATTCCCAAGCATTTCCGCTCATATCATAGATTCCTAATTCGTTTGGCAGTTTTTCTCCTACGGGGTGAGTGGTTTTTTCGGAGTTTTCATAGCACCAACCTACTTCCAAAGGGTTATCTCCTCCTGAATATTTAAATCCTTTGCTTTTATTGCCTCCTCGTGCCGCAAATTCCCACTCTGCTTCGGTTGGAAGCCTACCTCCTGCCCATTTTGCATAGTCTTTTGCTTCTTGCCAAGTGATATTTACTATCGGAGCGTTGTCTTGCCAACCAAAATTAGGCTCTTGTGGCATTGATTTGCCTGTTTGATTGCAATAATATCTGTATTGTGCTACGGTTATTTCGTATTTTGAGATATAAAACGAAGAAAGAGTAACTTTATGTTGCTCTTCATCGGGATAACAGTCTGCTTCTGTTTTCTCACAGCCCATAAGAAAACTTCCTCCTTCTACTTTTACCCATTCTATGCTTTCTTTTCCTTGACCAAAAGCAAGAGAGCATAAAATTATAGAAAGAAAATACGTTGCTATTTTTTTCATTGGTTTATTTATATCTTTGTGCTATTTCTATTATTTCTTCTTCTCCTTCTACATATTGGTGTTTCATTAGGAATTTTCCATTACACATTACACTGTCTATACACTTTGTGTCGGCAGAGTAAATAAGATTTGAAACAGTGTTGTAGTTTGGAATCATTTTTTCATCTTTAAGATTAACAAATACTATGTCTGCTAATTTTCCTTCTTTGATTTCTCCTGCGTTTATGCCAACTGCTTCTGCTCCGTTTTTGGTTGCCCATTGAAATACTTGGTTTGAGTTTCCTTCTTCGCTGTCTAAGTAATGTACTTTCGCAAGTAAGGAAGCCATCTTCATTTCCTCTATCATTGAAAGATTGTTATTTGAGGAGTTTCCATCTGTTCCAAGTGCTATGTTGCAGCTATATTTTCTTGCTTGACGAGAATCAAAAACTCCTGAGGCGAGTTTCATATTTGAACAAGGGTTATGCACCAAGGTTGAGCGGGTTTGCGAAAGGATTTCGGCTTCTTTTTCCGACAAATGAACACAATGTGCAAGCAAAGTTTTGTTATCAAGTACGCCAAGGCTGTTTAGGTATTCCACAGGTCTTAATCCATTTTCTTTTAGTGAGTCTTCCACTTCTTTTTGCGTTTCGGAAAGGTGTGTGTGAAAGATTAAATCGTGTTCTTTTGCAAAAGAGTAGCATTCTTTGTACAAATCCTTATCGCAAGTGTAGATTGCGTGCGGTGCTATTGAGACATTTACTAAGGAAGGTTTTGTGATTGTGGGATTTTTTGCAAAGTCAAAGTTTTCTTCTATTGTTTTTCTGCCCAAAGAGTTCATAAAACATATTCCGACATTGGCTCTTATTCCCATTTCTTCAACAGCCCTAATAATTTCTGAGTGATGCCAATACATATCTGCAAAGAAAACTGTTCCGCTTTTAATCATTTCTAAGATTGCAAGGCGTGTTCCGTTGTAAATATCTTCGGTAGAAAGTGTTGCTTCCCTCTTCCAGATATTGTTTAGCCAATCAAACAAAGGTAAGTCTTCGCAAAATCCTCGCAAAAGACTCATTGAAGAATGTGCGTGCATATTATAAAAGGCAGGAAGCACTGCAAGATTTGTTGCATCAAAGACTTCTGCTTCTTTGTCTTCTATTGTGTCGGATATTTTATTGATTAGATTGTCTTTTATCAGTATATCAACAGTTTTATTGTAAAGATATACGTTTTTTATTAGGGTTTTCATCTTTTCAAGTATTATTTTTTGCCAATGTAAGAAATGAAATCAAGGTCAAAACTCAAAGAAACAAAGGCTGTAACTTTCCATTCTCTTGTTGTTTGTATTGCCCAACCATCAGGAAGTACGTCTCCTTCATTCCAACCGTCTGCAAGTACTTCGTATTGTGCAATATTTATTCCTGCTGCAAGATGAAAGAAATCTAAAAACTTGTATGATGGTCCTACATAAAAGTTTTTGAAAAGGTTATTGCCACCAAATCCTACGTAAAGCCCAATATCTTGTGAGAATTTGCTATCTGGTTTTGTTAAATCATAAAGCATCATTGAGGCTCCTACGATTAAATCAAAATCTACGCTACCTGAGTTTTTGTTTAGTATGGTATTTTGTGTTAGTCCACTGCTTGATACTCTTGGTTGTATGGTCCATTCCGGTGTTGGATACAATCGCATCGCCATTCCTTGAATTACTCTTACTTTTTTCTTACGATTTGTGGCTAAGGTTACTTTTTCTTCTGCTGCTTCTGCTCTTTGACGGGTGTATTTCAACTCTTCTTCTCTTTGCATAATGACTATTTCGGCTGCTTTTAATTTTTCTCTCAGCGTATCGGACATTCTGAAATATTTATCTCTTTCTGCCGAAATGTTTTGTAATTGTTGATCCTTTGTTGAAATGTAATATTCTTTTTCGTTAATGCTTTTTTGTAGCAATTGTATTTCTTTGTCTTTGCCTTCTAAGTTTGCATTTTTTGTCTCTAATAATCCTTCTACTTTTGCCTTATCTACATTTGAAGAACTTATAGCATCTTTATATACTTGTTCTTTTTCTGCAAAGAGAATTTCTTTTTGTTGCAAGAGTTTTATCTTATCTTCCAATAATGTGTTCTTTTCTTGCAATTGTTGTTGGATTTCTTTGTTTACTACTAAGAGTGTGTCGTTTTTTAGTAATAATTCTTTGTTTCTATTGCGTAGTTTTTCGTTCCTTTCTTTAAGACTTGTTATGTCTTCTTGCAACTTATCTATTTCAATTCGCAAAAAACCTATTTCAAACTCTAAACTATCTTCCACATACATCTCTTGCGACTTTGCAAAGAATGGAAGCAAAATCATCAACGAAAGTATTATTATATTTCTTGTTTTATAGTTCATTTCTTTTTTCTAATTTGTTTTAAACCAAACTCAACAATCCTCCTACTACTGCAAATCTTGCAAAACGCCCTATTGACATAAATAAACAAGATAAAAGAGGGGAAAATCTCATAAAGCCTAAACTTATCGCTATTAAATCACCTACTACCGGCAACCAAGCAAAAAGAGCGGCTATGGTTTTGAATCTGCTAATTTTGTCTTTGGTTTTTTCTATTTTTTCTTTCTTTACTTTGAAGTATTTTTCTAACCACTCCCATTTTCCTAAACGTCCTAAATAAAATGAAACAATTCCTCCTAAGCTATTGCCAACTGCTGCCACAAAAACACACAACCAAATATTTTCTCCAATGGCTACCGCCCCTAAGAGTAGGGCTTCCGAAGAAAATGGAATGATTGTGGAGGCTAAAAAACTACCTAAAAATAATCCCCAAAGTCCCCAACTTTCCAATTCAAAGAAGTTTTATTCTTTTACTCTAACGTAATTTGTTGGATTATTGTATTTATCAACCAAAGTCATAGTTTCACCATTTATGTGTTCGATTACATATTTTTTTGTATCGCGTTTTTCATCTATAATAACGAGTGTATCCGCTACTATTGAGTAATAATTCTCTACAACTATCGGTTCTTGTATTTCTGCATCTTCTGGAATATCGCAATAGTTTACTTTTAAAAGTTTTCTCTCGTTTGCATCATACACATACTTTGTATATTCAAAATATGCTTGTTTTTCACATTCCAAAGCATTTTGATCATTTACCACACTCTCCAATTTCCATTTTCCTTCAATAATATCGTCCTGAGGAAATTCTTCTTGACAAGAGCAAAACACCAATGTAGACAAAAATAATATGGCTACGTGTTTTTTAATTTCTCTATTCTTCATTTTTATCTTGATTTTTTAATTGTTTTTCTTCTTCTACTTGTTTTCTTGATAATTGATTTATTGTTATTGTATCGAAAACAATAAACAAAAAACTAATAATTAGATATGATACTGCAAATTTTACATTTGTTTCTATATCTAATAACAACACAATAACTAATACGAATATGTAAACTAAAAATTTCAGTATTTTTGTTATCATAAATGTTGGTACAAAGTTTGTTTTTCTATTCTTGTATAAGAATACATAGCACAATGCTGTCATAATATAAAACATAACAATGTAATAAGGTAAGTTTTCACTAAGAAACTCAACCGGTACAAAGAAACGAGCAAACAATAGAATGAAACAAACACACATTGCAAATATGCTCAACTTTGAAAAGTAAAATAATAGATGACTTGATTTCATTTTAATTTTGATTATTTAAATACATTAACTTAAAGAATTTCAAATATGCTTCTATATTTTGACGATTATAGAATGTTGGATAGTTTTGTGTTGAAATCACAAAATGTACAAAAGAGTTTTTCTCGTAAGAAGATAGCGGAGAAGAGTCCGATTGCATTAAATTGTAATAATTCATTGCTTGTTCTTTGTTTTCAAATTGTCTAACGCTCAACATTTGCTTTGTCATAGTAAATAACATTGCCATTGTATTGAGATTATTCTCTGCAAATAAACTATCGTTATATGAATTTATTTTTCTTTCCAATTCTAAGGCGTCTATTTTATCCTCATCGAATAATAAAACATAGTAATGTTTCATATCCCTATACCTAAACACCAATGTTTCTGCATCAAGTATATCGTCTTTATTTATTTTCTCTGTTTCGGTATTTTCTTTCTTTGTTTTATCATCTTCTTTCTTTGATTCAGAAAATTCTTCCTTTGTTTTAGGAGTGTAAGTCAAATCAATTTTCCCATCGGGATAAGCAGCTGCTAAATGTTTTAATTGACTCTCTATCATAGGTGCAATTTCGCTTTCAGTATAATTGTGAAGTATAAGATTTAAATCCATAGCCAAAGTGTCAATTCCATAAATTCTTCCTTTTGCTAAGGCTTGTACATAGAGTAATTTTGGTATATATGGTCCAATCTTTAAACTATCTATAACATTTTGGCTTTTTGTAATTGTCTCTTCATATCTGTGTTTTAGATATGTGTTATATACATCTGCATAAAGCCTTTCTGCGTTTTCATTTCTTTTAGCCAATTCGTCCCAATAATCAGGATTATTTATCATCATAGCAAATTCGCTATCAGGATATTCATTTAATATCTTGTTTTTATAGAAATTAGAGTTTGGATATTGACCTATCTTGTCGTAAAGGCGATATAAATGATATGAAGAAGGTAATACGTTTTTGTGTGTAGGATATCGTCTGTGTAATTCCAAGAATGTTTCTATTGCTTTGCCGTAATTATTCAATCCTTGATAGTAAATATATCCTGCTGCTAAAAGAGCCTCTGCTATTTCAGCATGTGCAGTATCTTTTGCCCCTTGTGAAAACGGTATATCTTTTGTATAGTATTCTCTTGATGCAGGATCATTGTTTTTTGCTTTTGAACTACCCTTTGCTGTTGTTGAATCAATAGGATTTCCTTCCTCATCAAACATTTCTGCCATTTGATCAAAGTCAAATTCGCTTTCCTTATGACTTATTCTCCAATTATCCTCTAATTTTCTCTCTCCCCAAATACGTCTAAACTCCAATTGACCTACTTGAACCGTACTACTATTGTAAAAATACCAAGAATTTCTATTGTTAAATTGTGAATAATTTGTCATTCCCGCCATACTTGCAGCCAAAGCCTGTGCTTTCTTTGCTGCTTCTTCCTTTTCCTTTTGCACACGTCTATATTCCGCAATACAAGAATCAATCTTTGCATTTAAATCTGCCTCAGTCATAACACTCATTGCAAGCAAACTGTCCCATCTTTCAACACATCGCAAATTAGAAACTAAGTTTGTAAGAACTTTTTGACGGCTTTCAATTGTTTTATACCCCTCATAATCCTTTGGCATCACAGCAAGAGCAGTATCATAGTACATTTGAGCCTTTTCATACTTTTCTAACAAATCAAAATACGTATTTGCTGCCCTTAGACACGAGGTAATCTTTTGTAAATTGTTTGAGGTAGAAACCGCAGAACTTGACTCCCACTGCAAACAAGCCTTATCAATATTCTTATCTCTAAAATAAACCTCGCCTAACGCATAATAAACTTGATCTTTGTATTCTATGTTTTTCTTATCCTCTAACATTTTTTCCAAACGCGAGATAATAGGACGACTATTGCTTTTCTTAGGGTCGTAACACATTGCAATATTCAATCGAGAGGCAAACTCCATTTCATAAACACCTGCTCTACGTGCTGTTTTTCTAAAAAATTTTGTCGCTTGCTCATAATCCTCTGCTTTTTGATAGATTTGACCTTGAATAAACATTATACGAGTATTCAAGTTCTTTTCAAAAGAAAACCCTCTCTTAGCAAAATATTCCAACGCCAAAGCATTCTTCCCTTGACTTAAAGCATTTTGAGCATAAACCAAATTCATAAAATTGCGCAACTTCTTTGGAGCCACACCTTCGTCTATTTTATTTTTCACTTGGTCCAATAAAATATCGCATTCGCTACTATTACCCATTCTACTTTGAGTTAAGGCCAACCAAATCATTGGCTCGTAACTTTCTTTCTTGTCTTTGTATTGAGCAATCAAAAGATTAAATGTTGCCAAAGCAGCAGGATAATCCTGTGCATAAAAGCATGCCTTGCCCATTAACAAATAAGCATCATCTATCTGAGGGTTTTTCTCTACCCCAGAGAATTTCATAGAATATTTTTGAATAACCTTACTTCCTTTTTCTAATGCCCTATCGGTATTAGACTTAATTGCCGTTGCATTTTCCTTTGTTCCGAGTTTAAAAAGAGGCAATATTTCAGTATAATTATCCTTATGGGCTTTTTCAAGGCTTTTAACCCCTTCTTTCAATGCTTGATTGCCATTCCACCAAGCATTATAATGAGCTACAATGCTATTATACTGACGATTTATCCACTTATCTTTCGCCGTAGAACAAGCACAAAATAGTCCCAAAACAAAGACTATCAAAAAGTATTTCTTGAATTTATATTTAGTTTTCAAAATCAAATTATCTAAAAATAAACTGCAAATATAAAAAAAAAGCATATATTTGCAAAAGTTTTAAGAATTATTAACATCAAAATTAAAGATAATGTCAAGAGTAAAAGCATTTAGAGGATTAAGACCTCCTGTAGAAATTGCAGCACAATTAGCTTCTCGTCCATACGACGTAATGAACTCAGCAGAAGCAAGAGTTGAAGCAGACGGAAATCAATATTCACTTCTTCACGTAACAAAAGCAGAAATCGACCTTGCAGAAGGAATAGACGAACACTCACAAGAAGTTTACGATAAAGTAGTTGAAAACTTCAATGACTTCAAACAAAAAGGTTGGTTAGTAAAAGACGACAAAGCAAAACTTTACATCTACGCCCAAACAATGGACGGACGTACACAATACGGTATTGTAGGTTGTGCACACGTTGATGACTATTTCAACAACGTAATTAAAAAACACGAACTTACAAGAAAAGACAAAGAAGACGACAGAATGATTCACGTAAACATTACAAACGCAAACGTAGAACCAGTTTTCTTTGCATATCCTGCACACCAAGAAATTGACCAAATAGTAGAAAACATCGTAAAGAACGAAAAACCAGTATATGACTTCGTTGCAAAAGAAGATGGCTTTGGACACACATTCTGGGTGATTGAAGACGAAAAAACAGTTGCAAGAATAGAAGAAATATTCGAAAAAGAAATACCAGCACTTTACGTTGCAGACGGACACCACCGTACAGCAGCAGCTGCAAGAGTAGGACAAGAAAGAAGAGCCTCAAATCCAAACCACACAGGTAACGAAGAATACAACTACTTTATGGCTGTAATCTTCCCAGACTCACAATTAAAAATCATTGACTACAACCGCGTAGTAAAAGACCTTAACGGCCTAACAGAAGAAGAATTCTTAGCAAAACTTAACGATACATTCGTAGTAGAAAAAGCAGGAAAAGAAATCTACAAACCAAGCAAACTACACGAATTCTCAATGTATCTTGGAGGAGAATGGTACAAAATGACAGCTAAAGAAGGAACATACGATGATAACGACCCAATCGGAGTATTAGACGTAACAATCCTTTCAAACAATGTACTTGACAAAGTATTAGATATAAAAGATTTAAGAACATCTAAGAGAATCGATTTCGTAGGAGGTATCAGAGGACTTGGCGAACTACAAAGAAGAGTAGATAACGGCGAAATGAAAGTAGCATTTGCATTATATGCAGTATCAATGCAACAACTTATCAACATAGCTGACTCAGGCAACATCATGCCACCAAAAACAACTTGGTTCGAACCAAAACTACGTTCAGGATTAGTAATCCACGAATTAGTTTAATCAAGAAATAATAAAATAAAACGGCGTTTTAGAGAACTAAAACGCCGTTTTATTTTTATAAAGTTAAGAATTAGTTTTATAAAATATTTATATATTTGCGAAATAAATCTATAAATAAATGAATATGAATACCGAAATTATTACAGATATAATATTTCAATCTAGCACAATAGTAATTTTAATAGCAGCTATTATTGCTATTTTTAGATTTGGATTTGAATATCTTAATATTAAAAGCAAAAATAAACTTAGAGAAGAATATGAAAATTTATTCAATAAAACTGTAAAAGGCCTTTCTTCATCACTTAAATCTACTCAATTAACTTCCGCTATTTTATTAAGAAGATTTTTAACGACAGAAGTACAAAAAAACGCACCTAATATAAGAAAAGAAACTATTAACGTTATATCTTCATTGGCCAAAACTTTACCAACAAATATTTTTCAAAAGACCTTAGTTGATGGATTGTCTTATGCAAAAGATCTAAGTTACTGAGATCTCCAAAAAACGAATCTTCAAGATGCTCTTTTAGCCAATAAAAATTTTCAACTTATTATGAATCACACTGATTTATTTTTAGCAGATTTATCTTATGCAAATCTTGATAACATCGTAGGACACAACATATATTTCTACCGTTCAATCTTATTTTGTACTCGCATTAAAAACTGTGATTTTTCAAATGCAAATTTTAAAAATGCAGATTTAAGTGGAATATATTTAGAAAATTGCACATTAAATGGAGCTGATTTTACAGATGCTATTAACATACCACAAGTTATAAAAGATAAATTAGATAATGGAATATGTAAATGCGAGGATAAAATAACAACTGAAAATAAAATTACAAACAAAACAATATTCTTTTCAATGCCGGGTATTATGTCTAAAAATGATGAATCTTTAACAAAAGAGTATAAAAAAATATTAGAAAAAAGAGGTTATAATGTAATTTATTATACAAGTGACAAATATCCTCAATTTGGTCAATTCAATAAAGTTAGAGCGGATATTTTACGTTCATCGGGTATGATAGCATTCGGTTTAAAACAGCTAAATATCAAAAAAGCATCATATCGTCCTAATACTATTGAAGAAGCAAATTGAGAAGAAAAATGGTTATCTACCCCTTGGAGTGAAATAGAAGTAGGTATGGGCCTAATGAAAGGCATGCCGATTCTACTTGTAACAGATCCTGATATAACTGATGGTGTATTTGACAATAATCTAAGCGAATGTTTTGTTTCAAAAATTTCAACAACGGAAGATTGTCGTAAACTTGAACAAAATAAATCCTTTGAAGAATGGATCTCAAAGGTATAATAATTTTCTTAACGGCAAAAAAATCTTATATAAACTCTTAATTTCTCAACTCAAAGCGTATAAGTAAAAATATTTATTTTACGGAAATTTCATTTTGAGATTTTTGTGAAATTTCTCGCGAAAAATCAGAAAAAAGCAAAGAAAAAAAAGATTTTTTCAAAGAAATATTTTAATAAAACAAAGAAAAAGATTTTCAAAACGGACTTCCATTAGATATGGACGTATATGACCTTGCCGAATGGTGTAGTGTGATAGAACTTTCTCGCATTTCAATAGAGAATAACAATGCTCCCGTTTCTGTTCCCGACTTTACAAGAGGACATTGGCAAGAGGTAAAAGGCTACAAACACGCTTTCTCAAAATAATGAAAAGAAAAAAATTAAAAATCCTAAGGAAAAAAGAAATAATCCTAAGAAAAAAATAAATAATTCAAAGACTCAATTACCTTTTTGAGTCTTTTTTTATGTCAAATCATTTAAGTTTTTCATGATTTCAATTATATATACTTTGAAACGAGTATATAAATAAAGAAAGTTATGAAGACCATAAATCATTTGACATTTAACCTATACAATCCCGCAGAGGTAAGTTATTGTGATAAAGATGCAATATCTGTAATTATTCCTTCAACAATAATAGATAACGAAAAAACTTACAAAGTTGAATATATTGAAACCGATAGTTTTAATTTGTGTTTAAAATTAAAAGAAGTAGAAATTCCAAACACTATAAGATATATTGGTTACAATGCTTTTTGTCATTGCATTAGTCTAAAAACAATCACACTTCCCGAAAACATTGACACTATTCGCGATTGTGCTTTTGCCCTATGTAACAATTTAGAAACAATCGTTTGTTTAGCAAAGACACCTCCTTTAATTGGAGATAGAGTTTTTGAAAATATTTCGCCTAATGCAACTCTTAGAGTTCCAAAAGAAAGTATAGAGGCTTACAAATCTTCTAAATGGGGTAAAGAATTCAAAGAATCAATTTTCTAAAACGAAGAGTTAATTTCTTAAAACGAAGAAAGAAAAAATTAAAACAAAGAATTAATTACGCAAAACAAAGAATTAATTATGCAAAACAAAGAATTAGATTTCAAAATCAATAATTGGAACACTTATTTTGAAAATAGAATCTTTTGTATTTAACTTTTGCTTCAAAATAATTATGTATAAAATGTCAATGTTAATTAGATAAGAAAAGAAAATGAAGAAAGAAGAATTGGTAAAAAAGTATGGTCCAAGTGAAAGTTTAGATAAGTGGTTGCAATCTATCGCTCGCAACGAATTAATTACAGAAGAAGAAACAGCGACTTTACTTCAAAAGATTAAAGAGGGAGACGAAAACGCCTTAGACAAAGTTGTGAAAGCATATTTAAGATTTACTATTTCTATTTCTGCTCAACATCAAAACCAAGGTATAGGTTTAATAGAACTTATCAATATTGCAATCTTTGGATTGATAGACGCAACAGAAGAATTTGACTATTCCCAAAACGATAAATTTATAAGATTTGCTGTTAACTTTTTGAGAAATCGCATAGAGAAAGCAATTGATGAAAAGAAACTAAATAAGTAAAAAACAATTTAAGATATGAGAGAAATTGAAATAAACGAATTGATATATAAAAGAATAGGCAAAGATATTGTAAGTTTGATAAATTGCACAAATGATTTCAAAGGAGAACTCATTGTTCCAAAAACAATTCAATATGAAGGCAAAGAATTTGATGTTGTTTCCATTAAAGGAGAAGCTCTTTGGGGTTGCTGGGATTTAAGCTCGCTTACAATTCCTAATACTATGTTAAACATTGGCTATAAAGCCTTTGATTCTTGCTACAACTTAAACACAGTTTACTTACCTACCTTTGCCAACATTGATAGATACGCTTTTACAAAAACAGGCATTAAAACAATTAACGGAATTTCTTATCTACCAAGTTCAATAATAGAAGTAGGAAAGCATACTTTTGAGGAAGTCGGTTTTGTTACTTTTCACCTAAATGGAAAAACTTATAAACCTGAACATAAAGAGGTTTGTGTAGTAAGTTGTGATGAAAGTCTTTGTGGCGATGTTGTTATTCCTTCTTCAATAGTGGTTGATGGTAAAGAATATCCCGTTGTTGAAATAGATGATTTAGGACTTGCTATGTCGGAACAAATAAGTTCTTTAACAATTCCAGAGAGTGTTCGCAAAATTGGTTGCAAGATATTTGAATATGAAATACCTATTAAAAGCATTACTTGCTTAACACCTATTCCTTCTCAATTCTGTTCAGCAACTTTCTGGAAAATGCCAAAAATACAAGTATTAAAAGTCCCAACCCAAAGCATAGAAATCTACCGATTAAGCCCATTAGCAAAGTATTTTGAAAGAATAGAAGGGATTTAAGGATTTATTATTAAATATTTGCACAACTTATACCTTGTTTTTTTGAATATACTCCAAAACATAAGTTAGAAGATTTGATGCGAAAACATAAAGAAATATCTATATACATTTGTCATAACAATGGAGTAAACTCTCTTGTTATTAGTAATGGTCAATTTTCAAAAATAAGCATTGGCTTTGAGAAATCTACAAACAAATTTCTTAAAACACAGAACTCGGTTGCAATAAATTTGTTGACAAAGACGAAAAAGATTTATTCTATAATGCCAACAACTTCGTAATAATGCGAAATGTCCATTGCAAAGTAGGGATATATTTTAATATAAAATAGAAAAACCGTAAATAATTCCTTTTAAAATCGAAAGTTTATTCCATTGAAGAAAAATTAAGTAAATAATAAAGAGCTTTTTTTGTAAATAGAAAAGCTCTTTATTATTTATATTATTTCACTGAATCAAAGCTCCACCTTTCTAAAGCAAAATTCAGAATCTTATCTAGTCTGTTTTGGATATGAGTTTGTTTCCAAACAATTTCATCCTTATTAACAATTTCTTTTATTTCAGCTTGTTGATTCAAAAGTGGGTTTTTATTATATGATTCTAATTTTTCCGTAAAAGGCTTATTACCGATGGAAGCATTGTGAGAACCGGAGATAAGCATAAGATTTCCTAAACAATTCAAATATTTTTCACGAAACTCATCTGTGTACTCATTAAACTCATCTACATCATATCCTGTTTCAAGAGATTCTCCATTAGTAGGAGTGCGAGGGGAAATATGCTCTATCTGCTCATTTTCAATTTCTATGTTTCCTATCTTATAACCCTTCCCTTGAATGCTTTCCTCATACTCCCATAGTATGTAATGGAGTGCTGGGTTTTCATACATCCATCCCGAAAGTACTTCTTTTGTTCTACTATCCCCCCAATACCAAGTCTCATTAAGTTTTGTTTGGATGTCTGTTTTCAGAGCATCTACATCACCGTTGAACTTACGAAGACAATCACTTAACCGACTATTTATCTCTGCTCGACTTGACATCAGTTGATATCTAAAGGCAAGAATTTCAAGGATGTGAAATAATTTATTCAAACGATCAGAATCCTGACCCAAATACTTGTATCCTTTTATAATAAACGGATAAACAAAGGCAGACAAGCTATCTTTACCTCTGACTTTGTATAGTTTTTTATAGTATTCTAAATTGTTTGACTGAAGTACTTTAAGATTGGCGAATGTCATAGATAATTCTCTAGAAAAATCGTTTATCCATTTTATTTTATCTTCACTACGAGACAATTCTTTTTTTATATCATCCAAGTTTCTATAATTGTAAGAAACTTCAAGATAGGCATTACAATGGTAGATTAGTATGCTGTCTTCGTCCAACCCTTGGATGTCATAGGCATTTCTGTATATTTCCTTGAAATGGTTTGATACATTCTCCACATTCTTATTGGTTTCATCAGCAGAACTATTGACATACATCTGATACATAAAATATGACTTCAACTTTTCCATATTGGTCAAGTCCTTGCCTCGGTTATTTTGCAACTCAAACATTAAAGCTGCTTCTTTTTTGCCCTGTAGCTCAAGTCTATTAACCTTACTATCCAGAATGACTTCTCTGATTTTTATCAAGGTATCTAAATCCAGTCTAGATAGTTCTTTAATAAAATAGTCTTTTGCATTGAAGATACATTTTTGGGAACTACTTGTCACTGTATATGATTCATTATCAATAATAATGGTATCAAAACAAGCTTGGTCGTTCTCGACAGGACGAAGTCTTTTCTTTGTCTTTTTTACAAAGAACTCTTCAATTTCCCTTAATTCTTCTTTGGCATTCTTATTTTTTAGAACATTGTATAATGCTCTCATAAAAATCACAAGAGTAGTCAATCGCTGCTGACCATCTATCACATCATATTCTGAATCTTTCTTGATTGTCTCTAAAAGTAAATTTCCATACGAATATTCATTTTCTTGGTTGACTTGCTGGATAATGTCTTGGAGAAACACATTCCAATTATTTTCTTGCCAAGAGTAAGCTCTTTGATAAACAGGTATAATAAATTGAATACTTGTATCAAATAATCCTCGAATTGTTGTTGGTATAAAATCCATATTGAACCGTATATTTATTAAATTTTACAAAAACCTTGTTTATTATAGAGCAAAGGTAGCTAATATTTTTCTTTTTACAAAATAATTAGATAATCTAGACATGATTTTAAAGAGTGTTTAAAACTATTTAAAGTGGTAAACTTAACATTTTTCAAATAATTTCAGTCAGTACCACGACTGTGATACTATAATACTGCAAAGAGAAATTCATATACCATACCGTGGTAACACATCGTTTTCAAAGGATTTCTATAGTACTCCTCGTTTTTATACAGTTTTTTTTAGTGGATAACAATAATTATGTATATGTATAGATTTGCAACAAACAAAGGCTATCTGCTTTATCCTTATTCAGAAGAGGAAAATGAGAATGAAAAAAATGATGTTATTGACTACGAAATAGATAATGAAAAAGGTTGTCATCTATATAAAATAAGACTTACTATTCCTAAATGTGAAGGAGAATACTCTGATTTTAAAACAAATATTGCAACAAATGAACAAGAATTTATAAAGAAATTATAGAATCCTATTAACTAATTATTCATTTTTTCCCTTTTTCATTTAACTTCTACCTTAAAATAGTTATATATTATTAAATATTAAACACACAACATTATGAATAAAGATTTAATAGAAAAAGTAGCAGTAGATTTTTATCTTAAAGATTGTTCTATATTTAATTTTGAATTTGAAGAATTTGAAAAAGGGAGTGATTTATCAGAAGAGCGTTTCAATCATAATGGTATTGTATTTGTACAACAAAAAGTTATAGGAGATGATTATACTCTTGGATTAGAAGTTTTTACAAATGGGAAAATCAAAGACTTATTAAGAGAGGCTTTAAATTTTAAATTTGAAGAGTCAAAAGCATATTTAGAAGAGACTATACTTTTCTCTACTAAATGCGAAATATTTATTGACGAAAAGTACAAAATATATCAAGATAAAAACATCAAAAATATAATTAAGGCTTTTGAACGCCAAGAAGATTTAAAAAAGAATATGTACTTTGACAACTTAGCTCTTTGTCGTATAAAGGAGGTTAATGAAAGTATAGATAAGGTCTTTGCAATAAACAATTTTGGGGCTCTATGTAAAAGTTATGATTTAGCTGTATTTGAAAAAATGCTAAAATATAAACAAAACCCAGAAGCTTATGAAAAAGAAATAGAATGGGTTTATCCTAAACAATATTTTATCAATGAAAAGGGAGAAGAGTTTAGTTGTATTTGCGACAACATTTATAGATTCGATAAAAATGGCTTAGCAAAAATAGAACTTGCTGGCAAATATGGCTTTATCAATACAAAGGGAGAAGAAATCACTCCTTGTAAATATGATTTAAATTCTATATTCCCTTTTGAATTTGAAGAAAATGGGTTTGCATTAGTAAAACTTAATGGTAAATATGGTTTTATAAACGAAAAAGGTGAAGAGGTTGTCCCTTGTAAATATGATTTTGTTACGAAATTTTATAACAATGGCTTAGCGCAAGTAAAACTTAATGGCAAATGCGGTTTAATCAACGAAAAAGGTGAAGAAGTTATTCCTTGTAAATATGATGATATTGGGGGCTTTTATGAAAGTGATTTATCAAGAGTAGAACTTGCTGGCAAATACGGATTTATCAACGAAAAAGGTAAAGAGGTTATTCCTTGCAAATATGAAGATACAGACTTTTTTTCTAATGGTTTTGCAGTAGTAGGACTTAATGGTAAATATGGTTTTATCAATGAAAAGGGAGAAGAAGTTATTCCTTGTAAATATGATTATATTAAGGGGTTTTATGAAAGTGATTTATCAAAAGTAGAGATTGCTGGTAAATACGGATTTATCAACACAAAAGGAGAAGAGGTTATTCCTTGTAAATATAAAGATGTTGACAATTTTTCTAATGGTTTTGCAGTAATAGAGAAATAATTATTCTTTTTTTCTCCTTTTTATTTAACTTTTTTGTTTTTTCGGTTATATATAAATGTAATCGAAAAGACAAAAGTATTATGCAAACATTTACATTATCTCCTCTTTCATTTAAAGTATTAAAAGGCAGCAAACTTAAATTAACAAAATGCGAAGAAGAAACCTCATGGCATATTATTATTCCAGAAAGTGTAAATGTAATTGAAGAATTCATTTGATATATAGGGGAAGAAAACGTAGCATTCTCAGGCTTCAATAAAAACACTGTATTAAATGTTCCTGTATTAGAAAGCTATTCAAGAAGCCAATGGACTTGGTATTTCAAAAATATTCAATTCAAAAAAGTAGCAAATTATAGATAATAAAACGTTTTAAATTATGAAGATACTTTACATTCATGGCTTATCTTCCTCAGGGGCTTCAAGCACTGCTGATAGGCTTCGTAATCTTTTGCCAAATGATAAGATTTTTTCACCTGATTTACCAATAGAGCCTCAAGAGGCTTTGCAAATGCTAAAAACATTAGTAGGAAAAGAAAACATAGACCTTGTTATAGGCACATCTATGGGTGGAATGTTTGCTCAAAAACTAAGAGGTTTCCACAAAATTTTAGTCAATCCAGCTTTTCATGTGTCGGAATTTATGAGAAAGAACTTAGGAGTAAACAAGTTTTTAAATATTCGTGCAGATGGTGCTACTCATTATGAAATCACAGAAGATTTATGCAACAAATACGAAGCATTAGAGCGCAATCAGTTTTACGATTTAGCAATTAAAGAAAGCGATAATACTCTTGCACTTTTTGGCACAGAAGATGATTTAGTTGATTGCTCCTCTGAGTATAAAATCTACTACAAACGCTACAACTATTTCAAAGGTGGGCATAGACTTAGCGAAGATAATATAAAAACAACTCTGATTTTTGAAATAGAAAAGCATAGACAAAGTCTTAGAGAAGGTTTTTCTATTCCATTTTTCGCAGAAGATAAGAATCTATGCTGGTATAGACGTTTTGGTATCATAAAAATAAGTAAAGACTCTCTTGAATTAGAAGCAATTAAAAAGCAGTTACAAATCTATAACGCCTTGTTTTTGGAATATAAAGACCAAGATAACATCTACTTAATAACAATCAATACTCCTAAATATAAAATAGAAGACTTGATGAAACAACATAAAGAAATCACTATATACACATGTTTTAACAATGGAGACACCCCTCTTGCAATCAGCACAAATGAATATTCAAAACTAAAAATAAACTTTGACGAATCTAAAATGAAACACACCCTTACCTCAAATTTCTTTCACATTGACCTAGACAGCAACAAATTATTCCAAATCAACAATCAAATATCAAAAAACATAGACCTTGCTTGTAAGAAATTTGGCGAAGCGAACAAAGAAGAATTATTCTATAACGCAAACAATTTAGTTGGAATGCGTAATGCCTATTGTAAAGCAGAGATATATTCTAACATAAAAGCATAAACCAATAAATAATGAAAATAAATATAGCAAACGCCCTAACAATCTCTCGCATTTTATGTGGCGTTTGCTTATTGTTTTTTGATGTTTTCTCACCAATATTTTATATCCTTTATCTCTTTTGTGGATTTAGCGATATGATTGATGGTTTTGTTGCAAGAAAAACAAAATCGGTTACGGACTTTGGCTCTAAATTAGACTCCATTGCCGACATTGTTTTTCTAACTTGTGCAAGCATAAAAATACTTCCTGAAATCAATCTACCAACTTGGCTTTGGATTTGGATTTTACTTATCTTTGTAGTTAAAAGTATTGGTATTATCTTAGGCCTTATTCACAAAAAGACAATAATATTCTCTCACAACAAACTAAATAAAGCCTGTGGACTATTGCTTTTTATAATGCCCTTAACCTTATCTTTTATCAAAATAGAATATAGCACAATCCCTATTTGCATTCTTGCAAGCATTGGAGCAATAAGGGAAATAAGAGAAAATCAGCTTTAAAAATACATAAAATCACAATCTCTCTCTAAACAAATCAATGCCAAAAGTTCCATTAAGCAAGAGACTTGATCAAATGTAACGCCTTCACTTTCGGGATTAGTTATTCCAAAATATATCCAATCCTCTACACCATTTACTCCATCATTAAAATAATATATGCTAAATTCTCTTTCAAAGTTTGGTGGCAAGTGCATATTAAATTGGCGGAAATCAATATCTATAGCATCTATATCAATATTGAATAATTCTTTCCAAAGAGTTTTCATTTTATTGTTATCAATACATGCTTCAATACCATTCCTTGTTATACCTTTATCTTCAATATAGCTATTAAATTCTTCTTCTGTGCAGTCGTCATCTTCATTTAATCCTATCTTATATGCTATCGTTTCTAATGGACCTTTAAGCAAAACATCATAAGCCTTAGTTACATAATACAAAGGCACTTCATAATCTCCTCCTTTTACCGATTGCAGAAGTGTTTTATCAAATTCATTGTTTTCAACTCGCTTTCTAAACTCATCAGGCAAAATATTAAACACTGTTCTTATGCTTTCGTAATCTGTAACACTTAACCACTCTTTATTCTTTTTTTGAAAAGATTCCCTCGATATATTTTTTATTACCTGCATTTCAAATATTTTCTGTAACTTTTGTTGGTGGCAACAATGAAATTCCCAATTTTCTAATGGTTCAGTCGGATTTGAAGGCGGACAAATCTTACCTGAATAAGTATTTGTTTCAGAATCATACTCCAAAATACACTTATATCCCTTGTATTCTAAATTAGGCAAGTTGGTTTCCATTTTATTTCCTTTTTATCTTTTATAATTAAGATTTCTTATTCCTTTATAATTTCTTCTTAGCTTAAAAAAGTATTGAAAAAAATAATCTTATTAGGTTTGTAAACAAAGAGTTTGATGTTTTTATCTAAGTGCAAATATAGTAAATTTTTAATTCAAAACACCAAAATCCAAAATAAGCATATTAAAAGTTACATGCTACAAAGATTAAAAAAGATTGGTAATCGCAAAAAAGCAATTTTGTTCATTCTTTCTTATTTAAAGCAGTTTTAAACACCGTTTAACGAATGATTAAATCGGTTTTAAAGGATTTCTTTCTTGGTAATCCATTTCCATTTTCAAAGGATTCTTGCATTTTCTTCAAGAAAAAATTCATTTTTACAAAGAAAAAATAGATTTTTATCAAGAAAAACTATTTTGAAAACTTGTTTTCTTTTCTCTATTCCTTAATGATATTATCTTAATTCTCTAAAAGCAATTCTAAAAGGTAGTAGAAGAATGGTTTATTCTAATCCAAAAGGCAAAAAAAAGAGCCTCGCTTTTCAGCGAAGCTCTCGGTTTAATCTGGCAGCGACC
>CALGEC010000027.1 GCA_937881815.1 uncultured Bacteroidales bacterium | reverse complement strand
ATTAATATACATTGATAAATAATTCTGCAATTCTTTCGTGATTTACAATTTCAAGTTCATAGTCATGTATTGATTGTCTAAATACAGTAATGTCTTGACCAAATTGTGATACACCTTGAGCACCTTTACGTGTATGTTTATAATGCATTACAGTCTCATGTTCGGATGTACCTCCGGATGTTGTTGTATTTTTTTCATTGTGTTCAGAACCGCCTTCAGCAATATTTTCGTTCCAGCCTGCATTAGAAGCATAATCAACTTGATCTATGTTTTTTGTGCCTATTTGTAATGAGTCCTGGGGGGTGTCTGAATCAATTGTTTTTCCGTTGGTTTTCTGATTGTTCTTTGATGTTCCTTTGCCTACACTGTTTGTAATGCCATTATTCTTATTATTGCCTTTTGTTGTTTGCTCAAATTCTTCAACCATATCAACAGTGTCAAATGGATTTTCAATATTAGCCATGATTTCAATAGTTTTAAACAATTCATTGTAATATGGCATAATCTCTTCCATAGTAATTTTGAGTTCATCTAAGAATCGGCCGGGGGTTTCGAACCCGATTTCACGATATTTATAATGATTTAATATCTTTTTATTAAGCTCTTCACGTGTGGGAATAAGATCATATTTTTTATCTTTCGGTTCATATAATGGATATGTACTAAGTGCCTCATTAAGAGCTGCCATTGTATGTTCATTATCCATCAAATCTTTTAAATACTCTGTATATCTTGCATACATGTCTTTATACCTCCTTAGTGATTGTAGCTGATTCAGAGGCCATTGAATCATCTTTTATATACATAATCGCAATAGATAATTCTTTGTCATCATCAGTTGCTGTAATCGTCATAGAATCGCATCCAAGTTCTGTAACAATTGATTGTATTAATGTCTTAATATTGTTCGTCATCATCTTCTTGTACCTCCTGTGAGCCGTCAGAATCGCCACATTTGCACGCTCCGCCATCTCTACGCATTACACCTATATTCAACTCAAAAAGGCTGTTAATGGCGTCCTTGTCGCTTGTACGGGTCTTTAAAAAGCATTCACCAGAAAGATCAATATGTACATTGTTTGCATCTACTTCATTTGTGATAAGACGTTCTTTTTTATCGGTGTTTGCGTTGTTAATACCTAAGAATGTCAAAGCTTCGTTCCATTCGTTTGTAATCTGGTCATTTAATTGTGTAAAAACAATAGGTGCATCAAGCTTAAGAACAGCAACATTTTGAAGGTCAAAATTTTTATTTAAATAAATTGCAAGTTCGTTAGCTTCTACTTTGGTATAAATATTTTTTAATGTTAATATTTCTTTATCTGTTCCGGCCAAAATATAAGGTGTTTTCTGTGCGTTAACATTAACGTCAATAGTACGTTTTATATGTGCAAGTCTATAAGCAAACTCTTTAATAAAGAAATCTGTTGCAAGTCTTTCATCGTTATTTCTGATAATTACACAATCTTCGCCAACAATAAGAGTACGCTGTTCAATGCCTGGGGCCGTTGGTCTTACACATACAGGATCTCCATAGTGATTCGTGTTTCCATCAGATGTAAATTCAGAAACAATAAATCCAAGCATTGGATCTTTGAAAAATACGCATTCTCCATGTTCGTACAATAAGTTTTCTATATGTCTTTCATTAATGTTATTGGGTAAGTTTTCCCAATGATAACATGACTTTGCAAGCATCTTTAATCTTAGATAATAATTTGTGAATGTTGTGTCATTCATGAGTTTTGCGAATGACTTTGCAGACATAATATTAGGTTCTTTCATTTATTTTGTTCCTCCTTATGATATTTTGTTATCTTTGGCATATGAATAATCACCAACATGATCAGGATTTTTCCAGAATGTAATGCCATTGTTATATATATTTTTAAGTTCTTGAAGATCGCCCTGATCCATATCTCCGGTAATAGATACATCGATTGTTTTTGTGTACCAGAATTCGGGTCTGTGATTTTCATTGGGAACTTTAACACTATTTACTTTATATCCAAACATGTCAAAATATCCGTCTATAATCTTTGCATATTCTTCCTTAATAGACATGTTGTAAAAATGGAATGTGTTCTGTCCACTAATTGTTATAATGTCACCGTTATTTGTATTTCCTTTTGATTGAGGCGGTACCATTGACATTTTGTTAATTTCACCCATTGTGGACGCAACTTGTGATACACCAGATGCTATCATTGGTGTAGTAGCTAAAAAACCAGCTCCACCAGATGCAACACCTGCAGCAACACCTAAGGCCGTCATGGCAATACTGCTTACTACATCTATTGCGATATTTACACCATTTTGTGTTAACCAGTTGGTATATACGTCAGATGTCCAGTTCAATGAAGGGAATTTACCGCCATTAATTCCTTCTTCTTCATTTTCATTTACGCCATTATAATTTAATGGTACAAGTCTAATAGAACAGCCAGGAGACAAGCACGCTTTAACAATGAATTGTGGCTCTACATTTTTATTGCCCTCATAGTCAGAAAAGTTTTCAAAACGATAAGGAACTGATACACCGTTATTATTTCCAACAAGTAAATATCTATAAGGATAAGTTAATAGTTTTTTATTGTTTGGTTCATGGTTGTTTATTTTGTCGCTTGTTAATGTGATTAAACTATAATTATCACTATAAGCAGGCTTTAAATTAATGTAATGTTCAAAAAACCTTACAGACTTTGGAACCCAACCACCTTGTGTGCCAGTGCCGGTTAATGCTGTAGGTGCTAAGAATAAACATTGAATAGCATCAGCTTTTCCAGAGTCATATTTTTCAATAAGGTCTTTCATTTGTTTCATTCCGGCTTCACTATAAGGGCAAGCAGCATATGCAAGACCACTCGGAAGACCGTTATAAACTTCACCAGATATCTTTTTAAATTCACCTTCTCCAAAACTTGCACCACCCCATCCAAGTTCAAAATCTTTGGATGTTTCTCCGTACCAAGCTTCTGTTACGCCAATAACAATGCTAAGATCGGTAAAACCAGAAAAGTCATTAGAAAGATTACAAACATATTCACCAAGCTGAAGCCCTTCCTCTTGTGTATGCAATCCGGGGGTATCATCAGCTACATGTTCACGCTCAATAAAAGATGCATTTACTTTATAACCTCTTGTGCCGTCCTTTTTAAACATGCGGTCTTGTACAGGGTCTGTCTTAATATAAATTTCGGTTGCTTCATCATTTTTATATTGTTTATCAGTAATAAAAGCATAATGCCACTTGGGAAAAGCTTTATCACCTTCATTTGTATACATGACATAGTTACAAGATTCCAACTCATCTTTATGTTTTGGATATCTAATAACACCGTCTTTTCTTTGATATGAAAATGTTCTTTGAATACTAATTCCGTTATCACCGTCTTCTATGCTGTTAAAAACAACTCTGCTTGCAAAATATGCTGTTTGTTGCTCTAATGTCTCAAAATAGATTGTGTTTTTGTGGTCTTGATCAAGCGGTACGTTTAAAAGCCATACTATTGTTTTTTGGTTTATCATAGTTGATTACCTCCGAATTATTTTCTTGTTATATAAGACAATGCTGCACGAACAATAGGAACATAACCATGAGTGTATCCATATGCAAGTGGATGAACTCCATCATAATCTACAAAATATTCATCTGTAACGCTTTGATCTTCGCTGTATTCAACAGGAGAACGATAAATGTCATAATTAGTATTAATTACACTTTGACCGAATACATCGATAATCTGGACGTTATAAAGAGCACATACAGTCTTTATTGCATTAAATAAATCTGTTTGTGTATATCCTTGTTCGTTTGGTGTAGTTGTGCAATCGATTCCAGTTGACTTCTTTGTTTTGTGGCTTAACAAGAAGAATCTTTGAGCACTTGGATATTTAGTAATCATCTTATATAAGAGATATTGAAGACCACCCATAGCAGTTGTACGGTCCAATTTATCGCATTCTGCATCTGTTGTAATTGCCTTTGTTGGAATAGTTCCCATTGGAGCACTACGGGTATAGTCGTTAATTCCACCATTTGCAATAATTACATCAGGGTCATATTCTGCATTAACAAGCTGATCACCAACAGTTAATACATCACTTCTATGATTGGATAATGTAGCACCGGAAAGACCATCATTCTTATAAGCAAGCCCAAGATCGCCAATAAATCCTTTTGTGCCGTTTCTCGCTCCATAACAAATAGAATCACCTACGGCCAATATTTTGACGTTAGAATAATCGTTTGATGTGTTCCAATCACGATAAATAGAGAAATCGTTTCTATTTACAATACGTGAGAAAATGCTGCCACTTTCATATTCAACAGCAAGCTGCACAACATAATTAGTTGAATATCTGAATACAAGAAGAGCACAATTGCCGCCAGGAAGGTCGTCCCATCTTGAATATGTACAGCTATAATAACCATCTTCTACAAGTTTAGAAGTAAGTCTGTCGTAATCTTCGCTATTTTCGACATGTCTGAATTGAGGAACACCACCGATACTGCCAGATGTTGCAGACCATTCTCTATAAATACTGTGGTCGGCTTTACTAATTACACGAGTGAACATTTTGCCGGTATCGTAATTAATTGCAATCTGCAAAACATAAGAACCTGAATATGTAAACACAAGTAAAGTACAAGATTGGTTTTCCGGCAAGTCTTTCCATTTAGATGCAGTACAAGAATAAGAACCGTCCTTTACAAGATTAGAAGTTAAATTATGATATGCTTCAGGATTGTCAATCTTTCTAAATTGAGTAGTACCAGCACTAAGAGTTCTAATAGCCTCTCCAAGTGAATTATGAACCTTGCCTGATTCGTCAACTCTTGCATCGATAATTTCAGCATCCATAGTTGTGGATCCCTCTTTGAGTTTACCGACAAGCTGAGCAAGCGACGCATTCAAAGCCTTTGTTTGTTCATCAATTCGTCCATCGATAAAACCATTTTTAAGCAACATATCCATCAACTGCTCTAATGAATTAATAAGATTGTCTTTCATATAGATAACGCCCTTACGGATTGTTCCTTCCTGGGTTTGTTTCCATTTAAGGTCCATCTCTGAAAGTTCATTATATGCGTTAATTAATTCATTGATTTTTGCTGCAATATCTCTGGTTAGGCCGATAGAAGATGATGCCTCTTTTTCATAAAGTGTATTTGTGTGTTCTGGTAAAACATAATTTTTAATTTTTTCCATATATCACTCCTTTGTATGTGTATATTTTCACATACGATAATAAAATAAATTTTAATGGGGTTTTCTTGTCTACATATCCTGTATGTATATAGTCCGGTTTTGGTAAACCCCAAACCATTATAATGCATATATAACACACCATCCGGACAGCACATTATATATTAAGCATAAGTTTTGCCTATTCTGGCCCATTAAGTTGTAATTGTTCCAATGTCTGTTGCATCGTCTACAATAAACATTTTTCCGTCATAGATATATTTTGTGTTATCAGCTGTTTTCATTGGTGTTGTAAAATATCTGTTGCAAGTATAAACATCCTCGAAAAACTCACCAGTGAAACTAATTGGATTTCCCCAAGAAGATGTATAGTTCACATTACCGTCAATCAATGGCAATCTTGCAACTTTGATATTGTATTTCAAGTTTGTTGATGCTGCTTCTGATTTAAGTCTATCTCCGAGAATGTCTCCAATTTGTGAATATGTATAAGTAATTTCGTTATCATCACCGGAACCACCAGCAATAACTGAATTTGCGACACAATAGCCTCGGAGTTTGTTATTTACAACTTTGAAACAAAACAATGGTCCATATCTAAAGAATTTGGAAGATGCTTTGTTAATAAATGAACTCTTTACAAAATTACCTGTACTATTGTTTCCTATATTTTGACCACCAAGTGCTGTATTTTTGTCAAATGTAATTGTATCTGTACAGCAAGCACACCCAACGATTTCTTTTGTTTTTGTATTCACATACCAAATATAATCAGATGAATTAACCTTGTATGCAAATGTAGAACTGTCTTGAATATAAAGTGGAAATGCATTATCTCCTGGCAATGACATAGTAATATTAGAAGCACTAACATATGTAAATGTTGGATTATAACCAATCATATTAAAACATTCAGATAACGATTTAACGATCCAATGAGTTTTATTTGCTACATTATCAGATGTAAATGACGATACGGCCCAATTTGTTACTTTGAATATTTTCTTCATTGTTAAGTACCTCCATTAAACAGTTGTTTGAATTTCTACTTCACTTACAAGAACTGCGGAGTTCTCGACAACTTCATATTTTTCAGCAAGTGCGGTTACTAATTGTGTTAATGCTGCAATCTGTTCTGTAAGTGCTGCAATCTGCTGACGTGCTGTTGCGTCTTTTACTGCATAACCATTAAGATGGCAAAAACATTTATCTGTATTACTCATTATTCAGCACCTCCGATAATTAAAGATTCTGTAAGTTCATCGTATTTAATCTCAAGAGATGCATTCATTTCTTCCATAGCCTTTAATTTAAGATCCACAATATCGATAAAATCTTGGAATTCTTGACGCAATGCAGTCTCGAATGTCTCCTGGTCTTGATTGGTTGAATCGATGAAATTTTGAATTGTTGCATTTGTATTTTCGACAAACTGATTATATTCAGTAATAAGCTCGTTCATTGCACCGTGCAACTTCGCTGCAAGTTCGAGCATGGTAACAGAATCCGTATCATAGAATGTCGGTCTATTACCGTGTAAATTCCATTTTGGTAAAAGATTAATCATATTTGTTTTTCTCCTTATGTATAAAATTAATGGGTAGGTGGATTAGACCACCCACCCATTTAGAATCAAGCCTGTGCCTTCTGCTTGAATGCTACTGCATTAGCGAGTGCGTTAAGCTGGATTGTTTCCCAGTGATGAAGCATGTACTTCATTGTGAGATTGGAACCGTTGTCAAATGTTCTCATTGTGTATTCATTGTCATAGAACTCGAAGAAGCTCTCGTCTGCAAGAACACACAAGATATCAGGATCGGAAAATGCATCAACGAATACTTTACGAGTCTTGAAGTCAACTCTTTCCTCATTAAATGCATTTGCGAGTACATCGAAATTAGCATCAACGTCAATGTCCTCTCTGAGAATAAGAACCTGCTTGTCACGAGGGCACCAAGTAATGCAAGGTGTCAATGTACCAGCTTCGATAGCGTCCTTATTAACATAGTTGTATCCAGCATAGAGATCCTTTTGATATTTGAAATCTCTGGAAATCTTTTCGATAGTCTTGAGTGCGTCAGAAGTCTTGCCAGCAAAATCAACTTCGATTGTAGGAATCTTACCTTCTGTTACACAATCAGAAATAGTATTTCTCATGAGATGGTACTCGTCCATGTTGTCACCAGAGTACAAAGCAGTGATCTTGGACTCGTAGAACTTGTTAAACTCTGCAGGGGAAGTAAATGCTGTTCTAAGCTCTGCATCAGAAACAGATACCTCGTACATGTCTTGACGGTTACGAGTAAAATAAACAGTCTTTACGTCAGCCTTAGCAGACTTCAAAAGGTTGTCAGTAGTCTGATCTTTGAAATTCTTGCCCTTAATGGGGTTAGTGTGTGATACTTCCTTGACTCCACCATAAGGAACAGAAGGGCCTTTAAGAACGGCAAGATGATTCTTCCAAAGTCTGTTGCGTGCGTCCTTATACATAATCTTGTAGAAGAGCTCTTTGCAGAATTCATTCTTCTGGGGCTCATAGTCCTGGGATGTGAGCATAATTCCGATATCCTTCATGTTAGATTCGGTTGCTACTGGAATACGATCTCTGTAAAGTTCAGTAGCGTTGTCATAAACGGTATTAATAGTTAAAAGTGCATCCATTATTTTAATTCTCCTTTTTCATTAAATAAATTTTCATATGTAAGTTTTCTTTCTCTTGGTTCCGGTTTCTGTTGTTCCGGTTGTTTTTGATTGCTGACTTTTAAGAACAATTGCATGTTATATTCTTGCAACTTTTTATTATCAGCTTCGAATTTTGTGTTTGAAGTTTTCAATGTGTCGTTTTCGTCATACACCGCTGTTGCAGCGTCCATGATTTCAGTAAGTAACGATCTACGTTGTGCCTCATTTGAACATGTTTCAACTTCTGTGAGTTTTGCTAAAATTTCATCTTTTGTCATAATGTTTTAAATCTCCTTCTTCGATCGAATAGAATAAAATTAAATTTCTGGCGTTTTTTTGTAGTTGATGGTGTGCCCGGATTATCCGGTTCTTCTGGTGTTACTGGTTGTTTTCCTTTTATAAAGTTGTACCATTTTCGTGCATTTGTCCTTCGCTGTTCTTCAACTTCTACGCCTGCCCTTTCGAAATTCTTTAGGAATGCACTCGCAAGATATTCCGGCTCTTCAGTAGATGTTTTGAATAGTGCAAATGAAAACATATAGTCATCGGTTTTAATCCATTGTCCGAATGAGACAGTTTCTTCATCAATCCACTTTAATTGACCGTATCCGTCATCGATTGCATATCCATTATCTAATGCCCATTGTGTATAGTTGGTTGATGGTGTCCATTGTACAAGACCAAATCCGCCTGATGTATTTGAACTATCTAAACTCTGCCAAATGCCTGGGTTAATCGTGCTTTCTGATTCCATATTTCCTAAGAGTGCTGCAATTGCATTGTGTGACCATTTTTTTGTAAGTAAATAATCTGTGATTATCAATGCATTGTTTTGCATTTCATTTTCTGAAAGATATCTGTTTCCATAAATCCAATCCATAATTATTAATCTCCTAATAAAGCGTATAATTTTTTAACTGATTCTAAGCCGTCACTATCTTTCATAGCCTGTACATAAGCCCTTCCGATTGCTTCATAATTCATTACAGTAGGTATTTTCAGAACCATACCGGGTTTAATGAGTGTATCAGCCATACCGTTAAGCACCATAATATCCTTGTATCGTTCCCCACTTCCAAGATGCTTCTTTGCAATACCCCATAGTGTGTCATTCTTTTGGACCTTGTACGTCTTCATCATTTTCGTCATCCTTTCCATTTTTGATTTCATCTATAATATTGTTTAACTTATGCTCATTGATCTTTTTGAAAAACTCTTGAACTTTCTTTGGGATGATACTGGGATTAATCAAATAAAGATTTTCAATAATAGAACCAATTTCCATAAGTGAGACATAAACACAAGCCGGAACTGTTAGTGAAATAGCAATACCAAGATCTATATATGCTTGTGCATAATCAATCAAGGAAGCTAATGCAATAACGACTATAAGCCCTGCCTTATGAAACAATCCCTCACGCATTACAGATGAACAAAACTCTTTGTTTTTAAATGCTTTGATAATGCCAGTAAGCAAATCAAGCAAAATAAAACAACCTGCAAAGATGTAAATTGCCATATTCTTTTTCCTCCTATATGTATATTATATTAAATACTTTAGCACTTTATCACTTTAATGTGCTGAAGTATCAAATATTTTTTTTATGCTGCCTTTTGAGCAGCTGTTAGACGTCTGACGACTATTCTTGTGTATATTGACTTAAAATGTAGTTTCGGACGGATAATATCTAAGACTTCCCATTCAGCTGGATCATGTTTAACCATGAATGTTATTGGCACTCCCATTGGGCCATAATAATCATTCGGTATGTCTACGAGCCGATTTACATTAATAGCATCGTAATTATCATATTTCGGATATAGTTCCGGCCTATACGTTTTAGACGCCACCAGAGGCCCAAATTTTCGCTCTACGGGCATATTAGTGAACCATAGGCACGAAACCTTGGCTATGGTATTATCGGGCCGTATAAAGCGATTTAGGGCGTTATAGCCTATATATAATTGTTTTTGCTGTAATAATGGGAATACATCTTTATAGCCTATGGCGTTCAAATGCCCAACAATTAAAAACTGCTTTTTGTACCTTAGTAATAATTTTAGATAATCACGCCATAATGAAAATGGGGGGTTCGAAATAACTATATCTGATTGTTTTAACAACTCAATGCATTCGGAACCCCCAAAATCACCATTCTGAACTATTTTCGGACCATATTGTGAATCGTACACATAACCTTCTTGGCAACTAACAATTAGGCGTTTTATTTCTAACTTCTCGTAATTCTCCATAAAGAAAAGATGGAAGTTAGAAACATACGGAACATCACAATTGCAATATACAGTTTTGTCTTTTAAATATTTTTTATAATTTTCTACTTCTGCTGATATATCAGATAATTGTGTGTAAAACTCATCATCTTTTAATTGTTTAGCCCGATGCAGCTTCTTGTTCAATGTTGAACATTCCTTTCATGATTAATATAAGAACATTTTAATAATATCAAAACACATATTTTTAATATTGATATTTTCAAAATACAAAGAGCCGTCTTTAAATCCCTCTATGAATCGTTGTAACTGTGAACTCTTATATCTTGATTTCAATAATGTTGTATCTGGTTTGTGATCTTTTGTTGTAAATGAATATGTCATTCTTGATGGGTCAAATGATTCTGACACCCACATTTTACATAATGAAGAATCAAACCACACTCCAAACTTATAACCCATATAAACAAAATTAAATATATTTCTTGCTTTTTGAGTTCTCTTTTCAACAAATGTATCATCGTCGAACAACATTTTATTATTAATGGAATAATCGCCATAAGAAGTTCCTGCAACAATCTGACCAAATTCTGATTTCTGTTTTTGTTTCATAAATGCCTCTACTTGTACATCTTCCACTAATATTGAGTTCTTTGGGTGTCTCCATATAAGTTTGCCGTTGCCATCCTTCTTTGTTGGAAGACACAATTTAAACTCTAAAAAATATGGGTTTGTTACACTAAGTGCATTTGCCAAGCACCATAATGTTACTCTTGGGTGTCCGGATCCGGGACGTGCAACCGTCTCATACAAGTTTAATAATGCTCTAACTTCGCCTTTTATGTATTTAACGTTACCTTCCTCATCCAATAAGAACTCATCATAAACTAACATTGTTATATGTGGGTATGGTATAGACTTCTTGTTATTTCCGGTACTTAGAACGAAACCATAACCGGCAATATCAGCTTCAGTCCATTTTTGTTTTTCGTTATCCGGTTTTTTTCTAATATAAAATTTTGATGCATCAGATTTGAACTCATAGTCCGGATAATCTTCAGCTATATCATTAAAGAAGGTTGGCATTGATCCTGAAAGGTCATCCTTATAACGTCTTATATAGCCAAATTGCTCGCCTTTTTTAATGAAGTTATCTATTGCACGCTCTTTTGCACCGAACGATTTACCGCCTCCACGATTTCCAATAATAAAGTTAAATAACGCATTATAAGTCATAGTTTTATTTATATCCCAGAAATACTCTCTCAGGATATCTTTTAATTTGACTTTAAATAATCTGCAATGGACTCTAATTGTTGCTAAGTTTTTGTCATCAAGTTTGTCGTTATTAATACATTCTTCTGTAAAATTGAGGAGGTCTTGAAAAGTAATAATGTTTTTCATAACTTTTACCTCTATATAAAAAGTGTGAGACAATAAAGGTTTTAGTCGTAGGTGTCACCCCAATGTAACCAGGCGGCTCTTCACCGTTGACTCCTGGCATACTCCAACTAATAGAACCAATATCATCTCACCCTTATATTATATAAAAATAATGATGATTTTATAACTTCGAAATGTTGAACATTTATTGTTATTTATTTATTGTAAAATCTATGTTTTCTAAGATTACTCCTCCATATACTGTGCGGTGTGCAAGTTTACCCGGATAAACAGCACCTTCTTTGAAATTATCAAATGTTACATGTTTATAGCAGCTATCAGGCATTCCTGCAACTGTTATTTTAAAGTAGTAATGTTTATCTGCTTCTTTTGTATAACACTCATGAATCTCGTCCTCATCTTCCATTGCTTTGTTGTAGTCATCCTCACTAATAATGTGTTTTTCAACATAGCATTTAGATCTAATAAACTTGCCTTGTGTTGCTACTGCTTCAATATCCCAGGCACCAAGTCTGGTAGGATGTATGTCGAGTCCATTTTCTTTTAAGAAGTTAATAACCTTTTCTATGGAATCGCCATTTAATACGATGTGTAAACTGTCAGTGTCTGCATATACGAATTCAGCTCTAAGTTTGCGAGCTCTCTTTGCATCCATGATTTTTTGTGCTGCTGTAATTGTTGCGTATCTTGCATATGCTGTAATAAAGCAGGCCATTGCAATATATACACCTTCTTTAAATTCCGGTTCAGTTGTTTTAAAGTGTAAAGCATTGTCTTTGCCGATGTATGGAATCTTTTGTTTTACCTTTACAGCAGTTCCGAATTTGCCTGATAAATTATTCATCATGAGTTTGCTAATGAGATATAATCCATCGTTACCTTCTTCTTTTGCCTTAATTTTAATGTCAGACCATTTTTTTACGAATGTTCCGAAAATATCACCAGCAGGAATTCCTTTGAATTTCCAGCCTTTTTCATATGTTAAATTCTGTGTATCGTAGTTTTCTAAGAATAGTTTTAAATCCACTGATGTTAAATATAAGGTTACGATTTCATCATCAGATGTTGTTAAATATTGGCCACTTTTACTACCTTGATAATACATGTTCTCTTTAATTTGTATCGTTGGTAGTTTACCCGGTTTTAAGTTGAATGAGCAGCGTATTTTCTGCACATACAGTGGGTACATGTCGTCTTGCTCATATTCACCCTCATAATATATAGGCGTCCCATAGGGCAAAATTTCGCCATTACAGCCTGCCATGACTGCCGGATACATACTGTTACGGTCTAACACAATCATGTCTTTAAGGGCCTTAGAACGGAACTTAGGGACTAAATAAACGAATCCACCCTTATAGGTTTTTCTTATATCAGCATCATTAAATACTTTAGGGAAGTACATTTTAAACATTTTCTGACCGCCAATTGTGTCTATAAAATCACTAAGAGCACATGCACCAATAGTCATTTTATTTAATCCATTTTCATGGAAGAAGTTAACAGCATGTTCAACTATAAGAATGTCGTTTTCTATATATTCCTTTTCTTCCAATGTTAATTCGGATCCCTCTGGTAAATAGTTATGTGCGGAGTAGTCAATCTTGCCTTTCTTGATATTCAATTTAAATGCTTTGACAATTTTACTTACTCCAAGTGGAATTAACTTTAAACTATCGTGGATTGTAACTTTGTTAACGTTTCGGCCATTAACTTTGAAATATATTTCTATTTGATACCATAATGATGTATCAGAGATTATTGTTTTAAATGTTTTAGACTTTACGTCTTTGTTAGTTAATGCATGAGTAAAACCATTTCGCAATAGATGCTGTACAATGAAATTACCATCGAATCGCATATTGTGAAAATACACGACATCGTTACTTTTTCGTTTTTCGCAAAATGTTAAAAACTCATTCATTGTATTCATTATGTGCTTGTTGGTTGGGTTGCCAACTTCACACAACCCAACCGCCCAAACATGGCTTGTCTTACCCATTTCTTCGCAAGTGCCTGTTGTCGTTTCAAAATCAGCAACCCACAACATAATTAATGTCCTCCTGTTTTACGTTCTATAATTTGATTTAATACATCGTACATGTCTTCATCCGGGATCCATTCGTTCCAAATTTCTTCTACTATTTGTTCGTATCTGCTATATGTATCGGCCGATTGGCTGCGTTCCAATTCATACAATAGCAAGAACAAGTCATCTTCTGATTTTAATACTCGTTTGAAGTCTTTTAAGTCCATACCTCGAATATGCTTTAATAAGTATTTACCAAGCTCATCGTTGCCCAATAGAGACTCGAATTTTTCAGTATAGTTAATTCTTGCGAGTTCTGTTCGTGCATCCCAGTAACCTTCTTGATTCTCTCTAATCATAAGACGGAACTTTGCTTGCATATCCGTATATGTACTCGAATAGTTATATAGATTCATTGGTTTGAAGTCATCAAAGTCGCCATCATCCATTCTAACCTGACCTTGTGTGTATCCGGCAGAACGTCCACCATATTTAACTTCCATGTCTTTCCACATTTGCAATTCTGCTTCACGACGGTCATTAATACCAGTTAGCATTGTTTCCATTGTTTCTTTTTGCCATTTAGTCATTTTTATGTTAAACTTTGTGTCATCCAGCTGGATTGCTTCTTCTGCTCCCTTTTCTAAAAAGCCCTTGAAGATCTTAATGTTGGCTTTTAAAGCTTCTTTTGAAGACGAATTTTTAAGAAGGTAGTCGGCTGAAATTTTATCTGGCAACATAGCTTTATCGGCTTGTGTCTTTGCTTCTCTTGATAACTTAGTTACTTTTCTGTTGAAGTCCCTTACTGTGGCGGTAAGGGATTTTTCTGTGTTTGCATCAACAGTGTATTTAATACCCGTTTTATTAAAGTTCTCCATCTGTCTTACAGTACTATTGAAGTCGCTTCTGGTCTCTATTGAGCTTCTAAGCTCTTTGTATGATACTTTTTGTGGCAACTGTGCTGCCTGGTATCTATGGCCACTATCTATAAGTTTGTTTCTACGTCTACTAATGTTGTTATTGTAATTTTTGACGAGTCTTCTTAATTCTTGCTCGTCACTTTTTCGCCAGCGAATGTTAGTTTGTTTTCCCATAATTGTTCACCATCCTGTATAATCAGGAACCCCCTTTTTTCAATATTTTTATATAATCTGATATCTGCTAATAAGTTAAAGTTTGTATCAATACCAATCTTCTTAGTGAATAGATTGTTAACTTCTGAACGGTTGTCCTCCAATCGTTGCAGGAACTTAGTCCTGTATAATGCACTTGAAAATACATATTCAATATTACTATTATCATATTTTAGTGTTAAACGATGTGGCGATATTGTTAAATCATAAGCTATATTAGCTCTGGTTAGTTGTTTTTTCATGTGTTATTGGTCCTCCTTAACAAAATATGAAGTTATTGGGTTTTCCATAAATTCATACAATTCTTCTAATTTAATATCAAAATATTCAGTTCCAGTATCGTAGTCTAAATGTCCCCAAATACGTGAAGTATTATATGCAGCTGTAATTTTTAGAATATGATTGTATTTTCTTTTGGATTTAAAATACATAAGTATTAATCCGTTAATAAGTTTTTGATTAAAGTCTTTAAGTTTATTAAATTCACTATTTAAGTATGTGTTATAATTCGACTTGTGTTTAATATCTTCTTTTAGACGTTTAATTGTATTATCTAAATCCCTATATTTATCACGCTTTCTATTAAGTGCCTTTACGTGTTTTGTAGATATTGCTTTGACCTCTTCGAGTTCTTCTTCTAATCTTTTTATATATATGTCCTGATTATGAAGCACTGCCTTTAATGCCATTTCAGTTGTAATATTCATATATCAATCCTCCTATTAATAATATTCATCGTATAAATCTTCATCGATGAACTTGATAATTTTGGCCTTGTAATCTTCTATTGCTTCGTCTACTAATGGCTGTAAGTTGGTACTTTCCAGCTTTTCGATGTATGCAGCTTGTTTTCTAATTTCCTTTTGCATAGATTCTGTTCTGCTTTCTAATGTTTGTTTAAAACTTTCGAGCAACATTCCGGCCTGTGCAAGAATTACCATACAGTTAAAATATTCGTTTGATTTAGCATGATCTTCTGTAATGTTAAACAGTACTTGAAAATAATCATTTAACTTTGATAATCCTGATTGAACGAAATCATAGTCGCCTTTATATTCTCTACCAATAATCTCTTCCATTCTTTTTATTTTGTCTTTTGCGTTGCTATAAGTTGCAACCTTAGCTGTATATTTAATTGACATATTTTAGTCCTCCTTATATGAATCTATTGTTTGTTGGTAGTTTTCTACCTGTGATTGCAGTTCCGATATTTCCTCGTCTACTTTGTCTGTTACCATTGCTGCCAGCAGAGTAATTATCACTCCAATCAATGCAACAATTATTAATGCTTCAATTAATGTAAATGCTCGCTTACGCATATTATCACCCCCACATAGCGTCAATTTCGCCTTGTGTGGCCCGTTCTGCTTTGGACCTGTATTCTTGTATGGTTGACATATCATCGGTAATAATAAGCTTTTTTCGGCCCTCTGGCGTTATCTTTAAGATAGTAGCTGATATAACTCCATCGTTCCATTTAGTTTCATGAATGTAATATTTGTTCATCTGTTTGTACCTCCGGTTTTACATATTCTTCTGTTGCATAAAAGTCATCGTTGTTTTCGTATACCAATATGTCTTGGATCTCATCCAAATAGTCTTCCAAGTCGTCTGGTGTATGTATATTCATAATCATGATTTCAACGCAATCGTGGTCGCTATATTCCTTTTGTGCATGTAACATAACTATTTGACCATCATCCTGATAGGCGACTCCGTTCAAACCATCCAATACAGATTTAATTAAGTTATCAATGTCCGGTCTTGTAGCTTTAAATCGGTTATATCGTTTTGGATGTGTTACCTTTTTCTTTATCTTAATAATTACTGCAATCGGGCCTGTCATTCTTTGTATGTGCTCTTTATAGCAATAGTTTTTTACATACGCCTCATAGCTTCGAGTCTTGTCTGCTGTATGTGCTTCTCCATTCCAGAATCGTGGTCGTTCTTTTGGCTGTACATAGCCATCAATAATGATATGTTGCTTCATATATCAATCCTCCTTAAAACTAACTATTTCATCTACATATAAAAACCGCATATTGTTTGCAATTGTACAAACATTAACTAAATTGTTTATTATTTCATCTTGGAGTTGTTTGTCCAAGACATTTGTTTTTGGGTCCATATACAATTTTGCTATTAATCTATTCAACTTATATAAATGTTCGTTTAATTCTTCTGTTCGTTGTTGTCTTTCACTCATGTATCAATCCTCCTGTTAAAAACTTCTGAATATAATTCCTCTTTGAACTCATTGGCAAATACTTCGAATTCATCATAAGTCAAATCTTTGTTGGCAGCGTTACATCTTCCACAATGCTTGTACCAGCTAACAATCGTTCCACTAATCATATGACAGATATAAATGGATTCCTCATCATACCAGTACTTAAAACTTGATGTTGTTACGTCATAATAACCTTGATCAAACAATCTCTTTTCTACAAAACTGAATAACTTGTAAAAGTCATCTCTTGAAATTTGATATTCCTTCATACCTCTAAAAACTGAAAACTGTTCCATATCAATCCTCCTTTTTCAATTTATATAAATTATTCTTTGGTATATATGGTCTTTCTCTATATATATCTTTACATATTTTAGGTAATATATTTTCAAGTTTCATACTTTCCTTAAAAGCTAAAACAAACTTAATGGCTTCTTCTTCTCCAACAACTTCACTATATCTATTAAAGTTTTCCATAAATTCTTTTTCCAAATTATCATCGTGTAGTTTTGCTTCATCTACATCTAAAATCTTAAAAGCACTATACATATTTTTAACTAACATATAGTTATATAAATAATTAAAATATTCTTTATCTAATTCTTCTCTATTAATATTTTTGTTCATATCTATTAACCTCCATAAACATATCCGATTTTTTCAAGTGCCTTACGGATTGGCTCTTGCATGAATTTATATGTATTTAATAGTTTTATCTTAGCTTCGAATGTTGGTGCGTTTTCCACTTCCAAGAACATGCGTCTTTTCTCCGGATGTGTGATAAATGGTTCTTCTGCAATGCATCGTTTAAATAAATCAAATAACATTTCATAAGTTAATTGTTCAATAAGTTTCATATTAGTTGTCCTCCTTTGAGCATCTGTTTATAAAATCATTAATAAACTGTTCTTCGAATTCTTCATCAATTTCAGCATTACCTTCTTCTTCATCCATCATTTTGTAAATCATTTCTATTGACGCATCAACAAGTATTAACATGTTATGTTCACTTGTACCTTCAAAATGATCCTCAAAATACTCTCTGATTGTTTCCAAATTATGAATTAATTTATACATAAATAATCACCTCCCATTTCAACCAGGCATCAGAGCCCGGTTGAAATTATAATTTCTTCTACACTTCTTGTCTTAACAGGATAGAATTCCCATACATCATTATCGTTATCTTCAACACATCCGGTTCTTCTATCAGCTACTATTACTTTGAATTTATAAGTACCGGTTCCACAAAATATTTTGTCTCCTGACTTAGCTTCTTGGACATCGTACCCGAGACTATCAAGTTGCATGTTCATTAATTTATAAGCCTCGATTTTGTCTTTACATTCATTACAATAAACTAACATATAATCTCCTTGCGTTTAGGCTCGCCAGCACTGAATTTAATAGATCATTTAATCTATTTGTTATATCATATGGGCCTTTGTATATAAATATAACTTTTTACTGCATTAAATACAAGAAAAATATATAAAAATATTCAACAAAGTTTTATTAACTAATTTGTACAAAATAAACAAAACAATAGAATGAGTAATCTCATTCGGACCCATCCGAACATATCAGAACATACAAGAACACATATATTATTTATATTTATATAACATCTATTTACTAATACATATTAATCATAACACATAATTGTAAATAAAGGAAGAACTTTTTTCTGAAAAGCTTGCTTTTTTTTGAAACTGCGCTATAATGTTAGCACTCGAACAAAAAGAGTGCTAAAACTCGAAAGGAACGATAATTATGGAAAAAATGCAGTTTAAGGCAGAGTCCGCAAGACTTCTGGACCTGATGATCAACTCCATCTATACCCACCGGGAGATTTTCTTAAGAGAAAT
>CALGEC010000026.1 GCA_937881815.1 uncultured Bacteroidales bacterium | reverse complement strand
CATATTGCTCTTACTTCTACTGTGTAAGTTGTATTTGCTGTTAGGCCTGTTAATGTCTTACTTGTTGTTGTAAGAGTTTCTGCTGCTCCTCCATTTACTTTTAATTCGTATGTTGATGCTGTGCCGTTCCATGTGATTTCTGCTGAGGTTTCTGTGATATTGTTTGCAGAAAGGTTAGTTGGTGCATCACATGGCTGAGGTTCTGGGTCTGTTCCGCCTTGTCCTTCTTCTGCATCATAAACTGTTATTGCATCAAGTCCTACTCCATAACCTTCTACACCTAATGATACAAATGCTATTTGATATGTTGCACTTGGGTTAGGTAATGCTATTGAATCTAATATCCATTGGTCAAGTGGAGTTGTGAATGTTCCTAACTCTGTCCAAGTATCTTCTACACTTGCTCTATATTGAACTGTTAAGCTTTCTGCTGCTCCTAACCAAGAACCAAGTGCATAATAGAAACTTATATAAGGGTTAGTTAATGAAGTCAAATCAAATGTTGGTGTTATCAATCTTGAAGACTCTCCACCATTATAAGTATGCCAAGCTGCTTGTGTTCCTTCTATTACAGGAGTTGAATCTTCATATAAATAAACTTCTTCTGTTAAGCCCCATAGTTGAGAGGATGCAACAATTTCTTCGGCAGTCCAACAGTTTATTCCTGCTTCAAAACCTTGGAAGTAAGGGAAGTCAGAGATAGCATCACAAAGTGTATTGAATGTGATTGTTGCTGTTGGGTTAGATTCTTCATCTCCACAATCTGTTGTTACATAAACTGAGTATGTTGAAGAAGGTAAAAGATCTGTTAATTCTATTGTTGTTTCACTTGCTGAAACCATAGTATATTCTTCTTCTGATGATAATTTATAATATACATTCCAAGCTGAATGTGATTCATCGTTGTCTGTCCAAGAAATAGTTGCAGATGTTGTTGTTTCATTTGATGCAACAACTGAATTAGCAACTGGTCTTACACAAGAAGTTTCTATTCCAACTGGCTCTACCATAATATTATCTATTATTGCTGGTGGTTGATTTCCGCTTGTATTATCATTTACCCACATAAAGACAAGTTTCTTTAAGGCATTTGGAGTATTTTCTATTGTTACAGATATATTTTGTGTTCCGTCTAACATAGCAAGAATAGGCGCGTCTGAATTGTATCCTACCAAAACACCTGTTCCATCTTCATAATAAGGATAACCTGTATTGATATTTGAAGTTGGTTCTATTTGTACTTCTGGATCAACAAAGAATACTTTCAAGTAATCGTAAGCGTAAAAATACCATCCATAATAATCCTCAAATTCTCCTTGAACTGTTAAGTCAAAGCTGATTCTTATAGAATCTGTTGCTCCTAATTGAATTAGTTTTTCTGCTACTACACATGACAATGCATCTGTATTGTAATTTGCTGATGTTCCATTGTCAGAAATAAATAATGAACTATTAGTTGCATTTGAAGGTGTACCCACATGCCATTGGTTTGCAAAAGAAGCATTCTTTAATATCCAACCATGATTTGCTTCTTCAAAGTCGCAAGTGTAAGGAATTGCAACTGCTTCTTGAAGTGTATAAACTACAACCGTTGGAGAAGGTATTGCTTCATTTGATCCACATACTGCTGTTACTGATACATAGTATTGTGTTGATGGTTCAAGGTCTGTAAGTGTAAATGGTGATTCTGTTGCTGTTTCTGTTAGGATTTCTTCTGAGCCTGCTGCCCTATAAGAAATTGTATAGCTATCTGCTTCTGTTAATGTCCAAACTACATCAAGTGTTGTAGTTGTTGGATTTGTAACTTCTATTTCTTGAACTTGCGCACAAGCTGATATAGATAATGAAACGTTGTCAATAGCAGCAGGAGCAACTAATTCTTCTTGGTTGATATAGCCAAGAGCTGTAAACACTAAACGTTTTTCTCCTGTAACATTTCCAAGGAATATTCTTTCTGTTTGCCATTCGTCTGAACCTACTAAAATAGCTATTATATTGTTTTCATTTAACAACCCACTTGAAGGAAGAGGTTGACGATCTACAAGATATGCTGCCACACCTCCTGAAACGCTTGTACCTTCTTGATGACCTGTTACTTTCCAATCAAATGAAAGTTCAAAGTTATCTTCTGTTTGACCAAAGTCAAAATCTTTCCAAAGGTGAGAAATAGTTGCAGAAGTAGTTGTTGATGCTGCATAAGCTGAACCATCATTTGAAATATAAGCTGCTGGTGCTTCATTTCCTGTTCCTTCTCCTACAACCCAAGCATTAGGTGAGGTTGAACCTGCATCTACAAACCACATTCCTTCATCAAATGTTGTTTCGTAAGGAACAAGTTCTGCTTCATCAAGTGTAGTAAATGTTGCTGTTGTCCAAGTTGATTCTCCATCTTCACAAATTGCTCTTACAGCAAATGTATATGTTGTTGCAGGTGTTAAGTCTGTTAATTCAATTGGTTCAATTGAAGAAACTTCTTCTGCACTTCCTGAATCTGGATCAGCTTCTTCACCTTCACCTTCTACTACAACATATTCCCAAGTTGTTGAAGCTCCATAATAAGTGAACGATGCTGTAGCTGATGTTGCAGTTACAGAAGCCGCATCTACTGTTGCAACAGAAGGAGCTGGACAATCAACCATATCTTCTACTGCTATATCATCAACACATAGTCTATTATCTCCATGAGATTCTGTACTTTCAGCATAAAATGCAAAACGCACAGCTCCTGTTAATGGTTCTCCATCTTCGTTTACAAGAGGATAAAAATATCTTACCATTTGATTTGTTAACATAGAATAGTTAAGGCCTGTATTTTCGTCGCTATCAACAAATGCCAAGCCGTTTGCTATATCCCAAGTTTCGCCATTGTCAAGCGATACCATAACAATAAATCTATTATCTGGATCCGCCTCTGGTGCTGCATCATTATAATACTCTCTTAATCCAACATTAAATGCAAGTTGTTTTGCTACTTCTCCATCTCCTAAATTAATAGATGGAGTAACAAGCCAGAAGTATTGACCTGTTGAATAAGGATTACAATACATTGCCACATGTGATTGTCCTCCAATAGAAACTCCACCAGTATAATTCCAATTTGATGATGAAATACTTAAAGAAGTTGTTGCTATTTGTCCGCTTGCAGGTAGTTGTCCTGTATATCTATTCCAACAAGTGATGTCGCTTGCGAATGGGTTTGCATCAAAAGTTTCTGTCCAAGGAGTATCTAATGCTCCACAAGGAGTTGTAATATTCATTTGGTTTGCATAAGAAACTTCTTCTAAACCTTCACATATAATTCCAACTTGAACATTGTAAGTTGTTTGATAAGATATTCCTTCTGAAATAGAGAATGGAAAATCATCTATTGTCAAACCTTCTATCTCTGTCCAAGTTTCACTTGCAGCGGCTTTATATCTTAGAGTATAAGTTCCTTCTGTATTCATTGCATCTGTCAAAGCAACTGAAATAGAAGGACCATCTTCTGTATCTACAAATTCTAATGAAGTATTTATTGGATCAGATGAGCAAGCCATAGTATAAATAGAAACATTATCTATTGCTGCAGGTGGATTTTCTCCAGAGCCACTATCATTTCTCCAAGAAAATACTAAATTATAAGCACCCGGTGTAGTAGATGTAGGTACTTCTATATTAACTCTTTGCCATTCGTTGTTTGTTCCGTAAGGTGATTTATCTATCATGTGAGAAAGGATGTCAGATGTTCCTAAATCTTGACCAAAAGGAACCAAACGAACTCCCACATAATCACAACAAGTTTCTTCTCCTACTGATTTGTAATCAAAAGATATTCCATAGAAAGTATTTTCTTCTATATTTATAAGAACAGATGCGTGAGCAACAGAGGTTGCATTGTTTGTATAAGCATTTGAAACTCCTTCATCGTTACTTATATATAATCCATTTCCTGCTTCTGCATCTGTAGTGTTTTGACCAAGTGGTCCAACATACCATTTATTTGTATGAGGATTTGTTATTGTCCATAAAGTAAGGTTTTCTAAATCATCAAAGCCTTCTTCAAAAGGTAGAGTAATGAAATTATCTTCGCTTGGAAGTGTTGTAAATATTGCTGATATTTCAGTTGAATTGGATTCGCTACATACAGTATAAACTTTTACCTCATACTCAACAAGCGATTCAAGACCTGATAAAGTATAAGTTAAATCTGTTATATTTTCATCTGCTATTGCCCATTCTTCATCTGTAGCTGATTTATATGCTAATCCAAATGTTGTAGCACTTTCATCTGAAGCCTCCCAAGAAATTGTTGCACCATCTGTTGTTTGATTAGTAACAGAAATGTTTACAGGAGGATAACAAAACTCTGCTCCTATTGGAATCATAGTAAACTTTGTTACAGGAACGAAAGATGCTGTTGCGTCAGGAGATGGAGGGGTATTAATATTATATTCTTGAGTATCCGATTTCTGATAAATAGAACTGCCTATTCCTTCTGCCATCTTGAAAGTATGACCATTTTGATAATGTGTTCCATCTCTTATAACGGCAACAAGTAAATTACCTTCTCCTGTATATTCAAAAGGGGCAGTAAAAAGGTAGGTTACGACTCCGTTAACAAGATTTATAGGACCCTCAAAAACTTGAACAAAATCAGTCCCTGGCAAATAATTTGTAAGAGTTGCATCTGTTACTTCTTTCATATAAATCTTAACAATTCCGTTATCGTAAGCAGAAGCTGTGTGATAATAACTTATACTCGTAATTTGTCCCGGCTCTAAATTAGCAGCAGGATAAATAGACTGAGAATAACTGTTTTGATAATAACAATACATCGGTATATTAGCCGACGTTGTTGTTGTGTTTGTGTCGCCGACAACAATTGTTGTCTGGGCTGACAATTGCATAGCGAATATTATCGCCATAGCAAAAAGTAATAATTTTTTCATACTTTAATTTATTGGTTTATACTAAAATTTATTATTTTTCAAAGCGTCAAATGTACGACTTTTTTCCCAAATAACAAATTTTTTAAAAAGAAAAAGTAATAAAAAAAGCAAAGAAATAAATTTTTAAACGAAAGAAAAAATTAAAAAAAAGAAAGAAATATTTTTCTAAAACAAAGAAAAAAAAGAGCGACTCTTTGTTTGAGTCGCTCTTTTGTGTTATTTG
>CALGEC010000025.1 GCA_937881815.1 uncultured Bacteroidales bacterium | reverse complement strand
AGCGACCTACAAGGAAGAATCCTAAGCCAAGACGCAATCAGTGCAGGAGAAACACGCTACACAATAAACGTTAGCGACTTTGCAAGCGGAGTTTACTACATCAGAATAGTAACTGACAAAGCCGTAAGCACACAAAAATTGATAGTTGAATAAACACAACAAAATCAATAACACAAAAGAGCGACTCAAACAAAGAGTCGCTCTTTTTTTTCTTTGTTTTTTTAAAGTAATAGATATTTTTACTAATTTTGTGAGATTGAAAATTTTAATTAACAAATTATCTATGAAAAGATTATTATTATTTTTAGTAATATTTGTTTTATCAATGCAGTTGTTTTCTCAGACAACAATAATTGTAGGAGATACAACATCTATTCAAACTACACAATATTATCCAGCCTGTCATTTTTATGAAGACTCTTACACGCAAATGCTTTACAAATCTGATGAGTTGCAATCAGGAACTATTACAAGCATTAGTTTTTATTGCACACAAGGGAATTGGAGTAATGGAACGGTTAAGATTTATATGAAAGAAGTTTCAGATAACACTCTAACAACCTACTCTTCTGCTGAGGGATTTATAGAAGTTTATACAGGATTAGACCAAAATATTGTTGGGTGGGTAGATTTTACACTAACAAATCCTTTTAATTATTCAGGAGAAGATAATCTGTTGATATGTTTTATAAGAGATGGTACTTCATGGTATGGAGGTGCTTTATCTTATAAAACAACCATAGAGCCACAATCTGTTTTGTGCACTTTTGATGATGCTCAATCATATACAATAAATAGTGTGCTTAATCCACAATGGGGTTATAGAGATGAGCGTCCCGTAATTAAAATAGAATATGGAGAATTAGGAGAGTTTTGTTATCCACCCATGAATGTGCAAATATTAGCTCAAACAATAAGTGAAGACCAAGCGTTAGTGAGTTGGACTCCTAACGATGAAACCTCTACAACATTTGCTCTTGCTTACAAAGCTCAAACAGAAGAACAATGGACACTTGTAAGCGATACTATAACTACTAATTCCTATACTTTAACTGAGCTTAATTCATACACAAGATACCAAGTTAAAGTTTGGGCAGTATGTCCTGGAGTTAATAGTTCGGAAGTTGTTAAAGATTTCATGACACTTCCAACCGAGGATAACTTTATTTCAATACCATACGAACAGAATTTTGATAACCTATCTATGGTTTCTCATTGGTATTTCGACAATCCTAATGTAAATAAATGGTATATAGGTTCGGTTGTTAATAACACATTAGAAGACGATGGAGAACTCACCGAAGGAAATGGCTTATACATAAGCAATACTAATGGAACAACAAATTCATATAGTACGCTAACAACCTCTGAAGCTAATGCCTACACTTTAATCAATGTAGAAGAAGGCTCATACTATGGAGTTGCTTTTGATTACAAGTCAGTTGGAGAAAATCCATACGATTATTTAATGGTTTTGTTATCTCCGCTTGATGAAACTCAAACAAATATAGAACTTTATCAATGCTTTTCAACAAACAATCAATGGGAAAGAATAGAGATTCCTTTTTCTAACGATTTGCAAGCAGGTGCTTATAAATTGATGTTCTCATGGAGAAATGATAATGTAGGCGGAACAAATCCTCCTGCTGCTATAGACAATGTTAATATCTATTCTACTTCTTGTGCAAGTGTAAATGAGTTCGCAATAACAATGGAAGATGATAGCGAGTCTATATTGATGAATATTTCTGTTATAGATTCATTAAACGAAGATGTAGAATATTTAGTAGAATACAGATATGTAGGAGATAGTTTGTGGAATACAATACAAAGTACAAGCCCAATAGAAATTGTTGGTTTGTCTTATTCCTCAAATTTAGAGTTTCAAGTAACGGCTAATTGTGGAGATGGAAATATGTCTTTTGTTTCAGATTTAAAAACTGTATATACATTATGTAGTCCAATAAGTGAAATGCCATATTTGGAGAATTTCCCTTCTTTTACATCAATTTCTGATAATTCAATGGGAAATCAAGAAGCTCCGAATTGTTGGTTTAATGTAGGAAGTCAAGGGAATTATCATTGGTCTTGGTCTTCATCTTCTGGAATAAACAACTCTTCTGCCTTGTTCTTTTCAGGAACATCTTATACAACCAATGCAACTTTTTCAGAATGGATAATAAGTCCTATTTTTGAGTTAACAGGAAATGAACGCTTGAATTTTCAATACAAAATAACTAATACATCTGTTAATATGCCTAAAATAGATGTATATGTTCTTGATAATTCAATGAACTATTTGTCAATGGCAGATACATCTAACTTTGTTTTTCTTGCAAGTTTCAATACCGCTAATTCCGTTGTTGATCAATGGAAAATGGCAGAAGTATTTCTTAATTCATATATAGGAAATGTGCGTATAGCTCTTGTAATTAGAGAAGCCTCTCAATCTTTTTATGTAGATAATTTCTCAATCACTACACAGCCAACTTGTCCTGATGTATATGATTTTGCAGTTAGAGAAGCCTCTCAATCAGTTTTAATAACCTATAATACAGGAAATATTACTGAAGCAGGGGTATTGCTTGCATATTCTCCAATTGCTGAAAATACTACTTTTAATCCAGAAACAGCAACAACGATAACTATTGCTGCAAACGAAGAACTTCCGTTTTTAGTTGAAGGATTAACAACGGGAACAACATACGCCTTTGCGGTTAAGCAAAATTGTGAAGGTAATTGGACAAATCCCATAACAAAAACAATACCATTTGCATACACTTTGCCAATATCAATGGATTTTAACACAGTTGCCACCACTCCTTCAATGACATTTTCAGGAGAAGTAAACGCTTGGGTAATTGGAAATGCAGAAAACCATTCTCTTGACACTCTTTCGGGAAATGCATTGTATGTATCAAAAGACAATGGTCTAACGGCAACTTATAATAAAACAAGTTCAGCAGAATCATTTGCGTCTTTCCCAATTTCATTTACGCCAGAGGTAGAATTTGAACTTTCGTTTGATTGGAAATGCTTAGGAGAAGGAGAGTATGATAATATAACCGTTTATTTAGTTCCTTATGGAGATACTATTAGTGAGGCATATAATATAATATCTTACAACGGACACTCATATTTATCAGGTAGCGCTGATTGGAATACTTATACAAAGATTTTATCAAGTGAATATTTTGGAGTCTATAACTTAGTTTTTAAATGGAAAAACGATCACATGTTAGGAAATCAACCAGGAGGAGTTATAGATAATATAAAATTAATTTCTCATGCTTGTGTTTCTGATATAGACTTCAATCTTTCATTTTTAGAAGCTGAAAATAATACATCACCTTCCATAATAGTAAACGTTGTAGATGAAATTAATACAGGGCTTACTTACACTATCAAATACAAATCTTTATTTTCAACAGAATACACAGAAATAGTAAATTTAACATCAAGTAATTTCCCTTACACAATCACAGAAGGAATAGAACATCAAATGATTTATGATTTTCAAATAGGAGTTATCTGTTCTCCTGCTGAAACATTATACACTAATTTACAAACAATCTCTACTCCATGCTTAACATTAGAAAATACATGGTTTGAAAATTTTGAATCGAATGTACTTCTTCCTCCTTCTTGTTGGAATAAATATTCAGGAGCATTCATGCAAAACGGCACAATAACAACATCTCAACTTTCTTCCACTTTAGAGGGATGGATTATTGCAAATGATAGTATAGGAGCTCAAAGATCGGATTTCCTTGCATTGAATACCTCTCACAATACTATGTATTATTGGGCAATGTCTCCAATAATTGATTTATCAGATGATACAAGCGTAAAACAAATTGCTTTTGACTTGGGCGTAAAAGGAGAAAATATATTTCAACAAACAACCTCTGATAATAAATTTGCAGTAATAGTTTCTCTTGATGGAGGATTGACTTGGGATATTGCTAATGGGTTGATTTTTTCTGACAATGACTCAGATACAAATCATAATTTCTCAAACTTAAACAATCAAATAACAAGATATGCCTATAAATTAGTTGATGCAAACAATCAAGCTTTAAGCGGAAAAGTTAGATTCGCTTTTTATGGAGAAACAACAGTTTATGATGGTAATTACACAATATTTGTAGATAATGTTTCGCTTGAACAATGGAGCGAATGCCAAGTGCCTTATGGTATTTCATTTTCTGCAATTACTTCAAACTCCGCAAAAGTTTCTTATAACACATGGGGTTCGGCAAGTTCATGGGAATATGTCATTGCTCCAGGAGTAGAAACCTCAGTTATTGATACTGTTACTCCAATATTAGTTTCCTCCTCCTCACCAATAGAATTATCAGGCTTGTTGCCAACAACAGACTATGTGATTGGAATAAGAAGCGTGTGTGGAACCGCAAATTCTCCATGGACAATAGCATATTTTACTACTAAAGAAGCAGGAGCATCTATTCCTTATTTGACTTCTTTTGATAATTTAGAAGATGCAAACACATGGTATATGACAAATAATTCAACAAATAATATTTGGAACATAGGCACAGCAACCTCCTCCGATGCAGGCTCTGCTGCATATATATCAATAGATAATGGATTGACTTATTCGGCACAATCTTCTTCAAATATAACTTATGCTTATATGTGGAAAGATTTTTCATTTGGCGAAACAGATGATCTTTTTGAACTTTCTTTCGACTGGAAAATAAGAGGAAGAGAATTAGATAATGAAGTACAAAATGGTTTAGCAGTTTACCTAACAACTTATGACACTCCGCCAACAGATACCTTCCCATTAGAAGAAGAAAGATTAGTATTGCTTTATGCTTCTGATGGTTGGCAAAATGAAAGAGTGTTTTTAGATAACATAAGAGGCGATAAACGCTTAGTATTTCTTACATGGGGCTATACAAATAGCGAAGATACAATAGTCCCTGCGGCAATAGACAATGTCTCTTTATATACAACAGTTTGTACTCCTCCAACGAGTGTTCCAGAAGTAGCAGAAATAATAGGTAATAATGCAATAATAATGTGGGAAGATGCAGACACAACCCATACTCAATGGAATGTATATTACAAAACATTGGCTGCAAACACCTATACTTCAATATCTGTAACTGGACCTTCGGTAGAATTAAACAATCTTTTACCTACAACTACTTATTCTTTCTATGTAACTTCTGATTGTGGAGAAACAGAGTCTGCTCATTCAAAAAAAATAACATTTCGTACAGAATGTCCTTTAATCCAATTGCCATACGAAGAATCTTTTGACGAAGATGTAGCAAGAAATACGTGTTGGAGTACTGCAAAAGGATTGTTGTCTGAAAATGTTACTTTTGTAGATGACCAACAATATTGGTTCCAATCAACAGATAGCGTTGCTGATAACGTTACTTCAAAGATGAAAATAAATATTTATGGAACAGATGTTAGGCAACACTGGTTAATAACCCCTCAAATCGATTTAGGAAATGGAACAGAGACTAATATATTGTCCTTAGATGTTGCTTTGAAAGCCTTTTCTTCTTCTGAAAGTTCTCCACAGCCTGCACCAGATGATAAATTTGCAATAGTGCTTTCAATAGATGGAGGTTTAACTTGGTCAAGCGAATATGCCTTGATATATACAGACGAAGATGAAGATGTAGAACATAATTTCTCAGATTTTACAGATACTTCATTTACACGAATTACCTATTTACTACAAGATTCTTATGGAAATCCATTGTCGGGCTTAGTAAAAATAGGTTTTTATGGAGAAAGTACCATTTATAATGGGGACAACAATTTGTATATTGACAATTTATATGTAGGACCTATTATAGAAGAAATTCCACCATGCGATGCACCAACAGAATTAACTGTAACAAATATTACATCTTCAACAGCAGAAATTAGTTGGGAGGGTTCAGCAGATAATTACGAAATAAAATTAAATGCAGGAGAGGTAGAAACGCTTTCTTCTACAAATAAAATTTTAACAGACCTTACACCTTTTACTCAATATATGGTGGAGGTAAGAGCAATATGCGAAAACGAAAACTCAGCGTGGGTGGCAATAAGTTTTTTCACTCTTTCCGAACAAGATAATGAAGTAGTAGAAGGTCAAGTAAGCACCTTAGCCTCTACAAACGTAGGAAACACATCTGCAACCCTAAACGGAGCCTTAGTAAGTGCAGGAAACTCAGAAAACTTCACAGTAGGCTTTGCCTTAGCAACAGTTGCCGACTTCACACTTGAAGACAACAATGTTCAAAACATCACAGCAACATTAAATGGCAACACATTCAGCCAATCAGTAACAGACTTAGTAGAAGGACAAACATACTTCTTCCGTG
>CALGEC010000024.1 GCA_937881815.1 uncultured Bacteroidales bacterium | reverse complement strand
CAGATGTGTTTCCTACTTCTGTTGCTGGGCTTGTTGTTACTTCGCCTTCAACTATTACAATTGGTGCTGCTATTGTGGTGAATGTCACAACTGTGCCTTCTACTGTGCCGCTCGCTGTTGTCGCATAGGCTTTGTATTGGTAGGTTGTTTCTGCTGTTAGGCCGTTTACTACTGCTGTGATTGTTGTGCCGCTCGCTGAAACGGTTGTCCAATCTGCTGCGCTTTGGGCTTTGTATTGGAATCCTTGGGCTGTGATGGTTTCACTGCCGGCTGTGATTGTTCCGTTCAAGATTGCACTTTGGTGATCTACGCCTGTGGCTGCTGATGTAACAACTACTGGGGCTACTATTGGTGCTGCACTTGTTGTGAAGGTCATTTCTGCTCCTTCTACTGTACCGCTTGCTGTGGTTGCAAAGGCTTTGAATACGTATGCTGTTTGTGCTGTTAGGCCGTTCACTACTGCTGAAATTGTTGTGCCAGTTGCTGATACGGTTGTCCATGTTGATGCACTTTGTGCTTTGTATTTAAATCCTTGTGCTGTGATTGTTTCTGTTCCAACAGTGATTGTTCCATTCAATGTTGCACTTTCGTGTGTAATTGATGTTGCTGCAAGTGTGGCTACTACTGGTGCTATTATTTCTCCGCCTTGTTCTTGTAGTGTTGTGAAGCTTGTGCTTACCCATGCTGATTGTTGGTCTTCGCATATTGCTCTTACTTCTACTGTGTAAGCGGTATTTGGTGTTAAGCCTGTTAATGATTTTGTAGTTGTTGTAAGGGTTTCTGCTTCGCCTCCGTTTAATTTGAATTCGTATGTTGTGGCTGTGCCGTTCCATGTGATTTCTGCTGAGGTTTGTGTGATATTGCTTGCAGAAAGGGCTGTTGGTGCATCGCATGGCTCTGTTGGTGCTTCAAGTGTTATGAAACTTACACTTACCCAATCAGAAACTTGTTCGTCACATACTGCTCTAACATCTACTGTATAAGATGCACTTGGATTTAATCCTGTTATTGTTTTGCTTGTTGTTGTAAGAGTTTCTGTTGCTCCTGCATTGATTCTTAATTCGTATGTGTCTGATGCTCCTGTCCAAGTTATTTCTGCTGTTGTTGCAGTAACGTTGCTTGCAACAAGGTTAGTTGGTGCGTCGCATGGAATAGCTTGAAGTGTTGTGAATTGAATTGAATCCCATTCTGAACGGCTTGTTGCATTACATACCGATCTTACATAAACTGTATAAGTTGTATTAGGTGTTAAGTCATAGAATTGATAGAATGGTATTGTAGAGTTTTCTATTGTTCCATTTTCTCCAACTCTTACTTCCCAACCACATTCACTTCCATTTGAGCTCCATGATAATATTGCAGAGTTTTCTGTAATATTATTTTCTTCTATTAGTAATGAAGATGGTTGAATACAAGGTGATGTTTCGCCTGCTAAGTTTACTTCAAAGTTATCTAAGAATAAATTAACATCTGAGTTTCCATTAAGTGTAGAAGCATAAATTCCTATTTTGATTCTTCCTGCTAATGGAGTTCCAGTTGCGTCTTGTAATGCTATTGTTTTTCTTGATAATGAACGTGTAATATCACTTAGGTTGTGTTCTGTGTCAGCATCTGCATTTGCAAAGATAACTGCATTTGCACTTGACCAAGTTAATCCGTTATCTGTAGAAATAACTACTGCAATTTTGTCGTCATCTTCAAATGTTGTTGCATTGCTGTTATTATAGTCATGTGCAGCAATATCAAATGAGAATTGGTAAAGTTGAGTATTAGTGTCTCCTAAGTCTATGGTTGGAGTCATAATCCATTTATGTTTGTTACTTCCCCATAAGTTATAGTACATTTTGTTTGTACCATTATATTCAATAGGAGCACCGTTTATTGTCCAAATACCGTCTGTGTATTCAATATTTGTGTTTTCTGTTAATTCTCCGTTTGCATAGTACCAACAATTTGAAGAGTTATATACTCCTGCTTCAAATCCTTCTGTCCAAGGTGCTGTTAAACTTGCGCAAGGTGTGGTGAATGTTGTGCTAACAAACATAGACGATTCTGTTTCTGAACATACTGCTTTTACTCTTACGTCATATTCTGAACCATATTGTAGGCCTGTTAAAGTGTAAGGGTTTGTTATGTTGCTAACACTTGTCCAAGTTGATTCTGAATCTAATTTGTATTCTAATAAGTAGTTTACTCCTTGGTTTATTGTGTCAGTAAAGCTTATTATTGCTTGTACTTGATCTGCTTCTTCTGTTGCTATTGCTGTAAGGTCTGATATTTCAAAACAAGAACGTATAGAAACTTCTATGTTATCTACTGCCAAAGCTGGATTTGTTGCTGTCATATTATCATTATACCATAAGAATACTAATTGATAAACCGAATTAGCATAATCTTGTCCTAAGATAATAGATTCGCTTGTCCATTCACTTGATTGTTGATATTTGCTTTGTCCTATTTTATAAGAAGAATATGTTGATGTTGGTAGGCTTTCTCCAAGTGGTAATAGATATACTTCCATATAATCATAGTAGTATTCTCCTAATCCTTTCCAATCAAAAGACAATTCCCAAGATAAATCATCTTCAAATGCTAAGAATGTACTAAGAGTTGATATAGCATTACCACTACCAGTATAAGCATTTGTTACTCCGTTGTCATTACTTACATAGAATGCTCCTCCGTTTGTTAAATTGCCTGCTTCATCTATTGTGTTGTTTAGTATTGTTCCATAACACCATTTATTTAATGAACCAGCATATGCAGAGTTTGGTGCGGTTACTGTCCATTCTGTTATTGCTGCGGCTTGGTCAAAGTTTTCTGTGTATGGAATTGCGTTTACTATTGGTATGAATAGGTTTACAGGATAGCTCCAATATGCTCCATCGCAGTTTTGTTTTACTGCTATTGTGTAGTTTCCTCCATCAACGTTTGTTGCTAATGTATAAGGGAATGTTGAGCCTGCTGGAATTGTAACTTGTGTTGCTGTTTCTGGGTTAAAGTTTTCTGATGCTGGAGCGTATGCTACTATCCATCCATTTTCTGCTCCTAATGTATCAAATGTTACTACAATAGAAGTACCCTCAGGTGTAGTTGCTGTTAATCCGTGTACATCTGGACAAGGAGGTGCTTGATTGATTCTAACATTATCAATAAAGAATTTAGGTGCATGGTGACGAACTACAAAGGCTAAACGTGATGTTGTTTCTACGTTTGATAAGATTATTTCTTTTTCACTCCAAGCTGAACCTGTAATAGTAACACTTGTAAGATATGTTGCGTTTGCTGTGTCGGCTCTTGATGTTAAATCGTTTTCTGAAACATCTAATGCAAATATATCTACTGTGGCAGGTCTTTCCCAATTATAGTATAGAGATGTTTCAAATTGTAATCTTTGTTCTCCGTCAAAGTCAAATGTAGGTGTGAATATCCATTCGCTAACAACAGGTCTTGCATCTGCATAAGAGTCTCCATTGTATGCTAATGCATATCTGTCTCCGTCATTTGATGCTTCATCGGCTTCTTGTCTTGTTGTTGACCATTTGTAGTTTGATTCTGATGATAGGTTTATCCAACAAAGAGGTCCACTGATTCCTATTCCTGTTCCTGTAAATACTCCTGAGAATGTGTTTGTGTAAGGTAATTCTTGAATTGCTGCACAGTTTGTAACAAAACTTCCGCTTACGTAGTCGGTCATATTACCATCACATAATGCAGCAACTTTGTATTCGTATTCTGTTCCTAATTCAAGTTCTGTTAATGTGTGTGATAATTCTGTTGTTGTTACAGAAAGCCATTCATTTGCTGATATTGGTTTGTATTCTATTTGATATGTTGTTTCTGTTGGGTTTGATGAAGTGATGTTGATTATCATTTCACTTGGGTTTTCTGTTCTTTGATAAGCAACACTTGCTGGTGCTATACAAGATAATGAGGTTATTGATAGGTTGTCTATTGCTGCAGGAGGAGGGTTTCCATTTGAATAGTCGTTTCTCCACATAAATACTAATTTTTGCATAGTTCCTAATCTGCCTGCTGCATCTAATGTAATGTTTGTTGTATTCCAGTTTGTGCTACCATTTAAATTACCTGTAATTGCATATCTGCTTGCTGGTTCATTTCCATGTGATAATTCATATTCAACTGGAACCATATACACTTTTAAATAGTCATAAGAACTTCCTTCTCCATAGCACTTCCAATCAAATGAAATACGGAACGCTACTGAACCATCTGTTGGGAAAGCTACAAGTGTTGTGAAATAGTTTCTTGATTCAACATTTGTAGTGTAAGCATTTGTCATTCCTCCATCATTACTGATGTAGATTGCTCCACCTTCTCCCGCAGGATTGTTTGTTGCTGTTCCGTGTACCCAAGCGTTTATTGTTCCATTTACAAATTGTGCTTCTGGTGCATTTCCTATTTCATTATAATCTTTTGTGAAAGGCGCTACTGCAACAGTTCCTGCTTGTGGTAATGTTACTGCTATTGAATTTGTAAATTCGCCATCACAGTTTTGTTTTGCACTAAGATAATATGTTGTTCCTGGTGTTAGACCTTGTATTAGATAAGGGAATTCTGCTGCATCGTTTATTGTAATTGTTGATGCTGTTTCAGGGTTAAAGCTTTGTATTGAATCTGCTGTTCCGTAAGCAACAACCCAACCACTTCCTTCGTGGTTTAATGTGTTTAAGTTTACTTGAATTGCATCTACGTTAGATACGATTGCAGAAAATCCATAAACATCTGGACATTCTACTTCTTCTATTGTTACTTGTGGAATATAGAATGATGGATTAGGATTTTTATTAACAAATGCTAATCTTCCTGTATTTTCTACGTTTGATAACAATACTTGAAATGTTTCTCCCGATGGTGTGTTTGCATCGCTTAATATTGTTGCTAAGTATGTGAAGTTAGTTGTATCGGCTTCTGATGTAACATCTCCGTTTGTAACATCTAAATAATAGATGTCAAACATTACTCTATCTGAGGCATTGTCTTTATCTATTGAGAATGTTATTGCTTCTGCTCCTGTGAATTCCATAGCAGGGAAAATCAACCAGTCGCTATTTGTCATTGTTTCAGAAGTAGAGAAATATCCCATAAGAGAACTTCTTGTTGCAACTCCTCCCCAACGATAAGTTGAACTTCCTCCATTTACATTTATCCAACAATGATGAGGAACTGTTCCGCCTATTGAGCCTTGAACAAAGTTTGTTGCAAAATCTTCTGACCAAGGGAATGATTCTACCGGCGCACATGCTGTGTTAAAACGTTCTATTGTAGGGTATGCTTGTTGATCTTCTCCACAGTTTGCTACAACTTGTACTTCGTAAACTGTTGAAGAAGTTAATCCTGTTATTTCAAATGTTGTGTCGCTTGTTGTTCCAGCTGTAACAAATTCTCCTTGTGGTAATCTGTAAGAAACTGTAAAGGTTGTTCCTTCTCCGTTAGGGTTTGACCAAGAAGCTGTTGTTGAGGTTTGATCTGTATTAGAGAATACTAAATCTTGAACAGGTAAACAAACAGATGCCCCTTCTGGTAATCTTGTAAATATTGCAGAAGGTACTAATGTTGTAGAATAAACTCCCGATGGATCTTCTGGAGTAACTGCTCTTGAATCACGTGAAGAGTATAATAAACGAGAAGAATAATCACTTGATTCTGCACCCATACCCCACGAGAAAGCATAGAAAGATGTTCCCATACTTGCTTTTATTGCAACTACAAGATTGTTTGCTCCTGAATAAACGTATGGCACTTGAAATTCTATTCCTTTCCAACCAGTCCCTGACCAAGTTACAGGACCAGAATAAACTGTTGTAAAGTTTTCCGAAAGGATTAGTGAGTTAGTCGCAAAAGACGATGAAGATACTTCAGCTAAAGATACTTCAATGTCAATTGTACGTTCTCCTGCAGTGTTTTCTGCAAGGTACCAACTAATACCTGAAAGAATACCTGGCGTAAGCTCTGATGACAGGTAAATACTTTGAGAGTAAGAGTAGTTAAATCCCGTATAAATCATCTGATAAGATTGATTCGAGTTAGGAAAAGCTACTGTGTCACTCAAAGATGTTTCTTGGGCTTTAAGCCCTATGGCAAAAAACATTGCCATAATTACTAAGAGAAATCTTTTCTTCATTTTTACTTATTAAATTTATAATTAAAGTTTATTAATTCACTAAAAAACAAAGGTGCAAAGATACTACTTTTTTGAAAAAGAGAAGATAAGAATGTGATGTTATTTTAAAATTTGAGATATTTTCTCTGCTGCGTTTACCCCGTCAATAGCAGATGAAGTAATTCCTCCTGCATATCCTGCTCCTTCTCCACAAGGGAAAAGCATAGAGATTTGAGGGTGTTGCAAACTATCTTTGTCTCTTAATATTCTAACAGGAGAAGATGTGCGTGATTCTAACCCTATCATTGTTGCAGAACTACTGATAAATCCTTTGATTCTTCTATCGAATACTTTAAACCCTTCTTTCAAGGTTTCAGTAATGAATTTAGGCAAATAATCATTCATATTGCAAGCATACAAACCGCTTGGATAAGATGTAGAACCTATATTGTGTGATTTTTTATTATTTATAAAATCACTTATTCTTTGTGCTGGTGCTACTTGATTTTGTATGTACATTTTTTGTTCGCACTCTTGTTGAAATTTCATCAAAGAAAGATATGGTTGTTTTGTATATTCTTTCACATCTTGTGGTGTAACACTTACTACTATTCCACTGTTTGCAAAAGCAGAGCCCCTATTTGAGGCACTCATTCCATTTACAACAAGTGAGTTTTTCTCCGTAGAAGCGGGTATTATCATGCCTCCTGGACACATACAAAAGGAAAACACTCCTCTATCATTTACATTATGCACTAATGAATAAGAGGCTGCTGGTAAAAGTCTTGCTAATTCTTTGCTATGATATTGTGTGGTATTTATCAATTCTTGAGAATGTTCTACTCTTACTCCCATTGCAAATGGCTTTGCTTCTATTGTCCATTTTTTTTCTGCAAATAGATAGTATATATCCCTTGCAGAATGTCCTGTGGCAAGTATTACGGCTTTTGCTTCTATGTTAGTTTGGTCGCAAGTCTTTACTCCATAAATAGTATTATCCTTTATAAGAAAGTCTGTTACCTTTGTATTAAAATGATACTCCCCTCCACATTTAAGAATTGTTTCTCTTATGTTTTTTATTATTCGAGAAAGTTTATCTGTCCCGATATGAGGGTGAGCTTCTATCAATATATTTTCATCTGCTCCGTGATAAACAAAGGTTTCTAATATATCATATATATTACCTTTCTTTGTAGAACGTGTGTATAACTTACCATCAGAAAAAGTTCCTGCACCTCCTTCTCCAAAGCACCAATTAGATTCTTCTTTCAATTCTTGATTGCGAGCTATAATAGCTATATCTTTTTTTCTCTCACTTATAGGTTTTCCTCTTTCTATGATGATTGGTTTAAATCCTTCTTCTATCAATTTCAATGCAGCAAACAACCCACAAGGACCTGCTCCTACTACAATAACTCTTTCTGCCTTACTGACATCTTGATAGTTCCGTTTAATAGGATTTTGTTTTATTGGCTTATCACTCGCTAATAATTTAAGTTGAAAAACAGGATATTTTCGCGCATCAATACTTTTACGAAGTATTTTATAATGAAGATTTTTATGATTTATGCCACTAGTTGAAGAAATTAGTTTTTTAAATTTTTCTTCATCAAGGAAAACTTCACATCTACAAGATAGTTCTATTACCTTTTCCACGATTTTATTCAAAAGTAAGATTTATATAAAAGACTTGTGTTCTTATTTTATCCAATACATCTGAATACATTGTATGAAACTCTGGAATAAGTATATTTGTTAGCGAATAAGATGTTTTTAACTCTATTCCAAACTTAAAATAAGGCAAATAAAAATCCACTCCTGCACCTAAGGTGTAAAACATTTCTGAATTATCTATTTTCAACATTACATCTTCTGGATTTGCTTTCTTGCGTTTTATTGATCCCAAATCGTAGGTATATTTCCCGCCTGCAATAAGATAAGGTCTCATATTACGCCAACGCTTAGAGCGAACTTTAAATTCCAAAGGTAATTCTATATATATTGCCTCTAAGGAAGTACTTCTTACTGTAAACTCGTTGTTTCTATATTCATAGTAGTTTAATCTTCTATCTCCAAACGTAACACCAGGAGTAAAACGAAGATTCAGCCAATTTAACAATCGTAAATCAGAAACAAACATCAACTGAAAGCCACTGTTTCTATCGGAATCAAAACCCATAATAGTATCTTGAAAAGGAGGATTCTCTTTTCCAATCATATTTGAATAGAATTGATTATATCCGAATGATATTCCAAAATGTGCTACTTTTTTATCGTAATGTGGCATATTTGGTGGTGCGGATTGAGAAAATAATTCAGTAAAATAAATTATTAAAACAGCGATTAAAATTAACGATTTCCTCATATAATTTTTCTATTCTTTATTTCAATAGTTCAGATAATAGTTTATTTTTATCAATAGGCACAACACCTACACTTTCACAAACAAGTCCACCTGCAAAATTACTAATATTTGCAATTGTTTGACTATCTAATCCCAATGCTAAGCAAAGAGTTGCAAGACTTATTACAGTATCTCCTGCCCCTGAAACATCGGAAATCTTTCTCAAACATGCAGGCAACATTGTTACCTCTGCTTCCTTCTTGGCAAAATCCATCATAAAGACTCCTCTTTCGCTAAGTGTGATAAATATCTTCTCTATTTTTTGTTTGTAATGAAGAAGTAACGAAGCTTCTACAAGGACATCTTTATCCACATTGTCAAAATCTATTTTTAAGCCTTCTTTTAATTCTTTTAAATTCGGTTTAAATAAGTCTACATTCTTATATGCAGTGAAATTTCTTTTTTTAGGATCAACTGTTATTGGAATATTTTTCCTTTTTGCAATTTCTGTAATTTTTGTAATTACTCCTTCTGTAATTACTCCTTTATCATAGTCTTGAAATATTATAGCATTGATTTTTTCACTTTTGATAATATCTTCTATTTTTTCAACAAAGATATTTTCTTCGGACAAAGATATGTTTACATCTGTTTCTTCATCTATTCTAAGCATTTGAGTCTTATTACCAATAATACGAGTTTTAACCGTTGTTGGCCTATTTGATGAAAAAACTATTCCTCTTGTATCCATATTTTGTTGTTTCATCAAATCACATAATAGTTGTCCTTGATAATCCTCTCCTACTACCGAGCAAAGTATTGGATTTGCACCCATAGCAGCAATATTCAATGCAACATTTGCAGCTCCGCCTAATCTATTTTCTTTTTCGCATACAGCACATACAGGGACGGGGGCTTCAGGTGAAATTCTATTTACGCCACCCCACCAATAAGCGTCAATCATTACATCTCCTATAATAAGGATATTTAATGAATTAAATCTATCAAAAAGTTTTACAAAGTCTATTGCCATTTCTTTTATGCGGAAATTTCTCCTCTTAAATTTGATTTTAACATTTGTTTTATCTCTATTGGTTCGTTGTAATTGCCAAGCACAAACATCATTTTAGCAAGTGCAGCCTCTGTTGTTATATCTCCACCAGAAATGACTCCCATTTCTAACAAAGCAGTTGAGGCTTCATAGTGTCCCATTACCACAGAACCGGCTTTACATTGCGTAACATTTAAAACATAAATTCCTTTATCAATAGCATTTTTTATTGTAGAGATAAACCATTGGCTTGTAGGAGCATTTCCACTGCCATAAGTCTCTAAAATTACGCCTTTAAGATTTGGCATTGACAAAAATGCTTCCAAATGTTCTTTTTGCAAAGAAGGATGAATTTTTATAATAGCTACTTCTTCGCACATTTTATCATACACCTTTAAAGCTTTGTTTTCGCTTTTGTGAATCAAATGTTCCTTATAACTAATATTGATTCCAACCTTTGCTAATGAAGGATAATTCCCCGAATAAAATGCTTCAAAATGTTCAGCATTGATTTTAGTAGTTCTATTTCCTCTAAACAATTTATTTTCAAAGAAAATACAAACCTCAGGAATATTTACGCTTTCATTAGCAGCTATTTCCACAGCAGAAATTATGTTTTCTCTTCCATCAGTTCTAATCATTCCCAAAGGCAATTGACTTCCTGTTATTATAACAGGCTTAGATAATCCCTCTAAAAGAAAACTTAAAGCTGAAGCTGTGTAACTCATTGTGTCTGTTCCGTGAAGCACAACAAATCCATCGTACTTTTCATACTCTGTTTTTATCAAATCTGCTAATCTTATCCAGACATCAGAACGCATATCAGAAGAATCAATAATCGGATTGAACTGTATAGTGTCTATTATACAATCTAATTCTTTCAACACAGGTAAAGCCTCATAAATCTTCTTCATATCAAAGGGATATAAAGCTCCTGTTGTTTTATCTTTCACCATTCCAATGGTGCCACCCGTGTAAATAACTAATATTTTTTTCATAACTACATTAGAAATGTGGCAAAGATACAAAAAAATGTTTGTGTGTTACGAATTATTATTGTAATTTTGCCGTTATAATATTACGAAAAAGGGAAAAATGCAGTCATTAAAAAAATTATTCGGAATATTTTTTGTTATTTTGATGTTAAGTCTAACATCAAAATCTCAGCCATTGCAAGACAATAGACCTATTGCAGAGTTTAATATGATTTCTTATGATTTTGGAGATATTTTACAAGGAAAAGAAACAACAGCTGTTTTTACCCTTACAAACAAAGGAAACACTCCATTGATAGTAGAAGACATCAAAGTTTCATGCGGTTGCACCTTAGTAGAATGGTCTCAAGATCCAATTTTACCAGAACAATCCGCAGAAATCATAGTAAGATACAATTCTAATATAGTAGGAACAATTAAACGAAGCATAGTAGTACACACAAACGACATAAAGCAAGAACGAATACTCTTGATGCTAACAGGAAATGTCGTTGCAATAAATAGTGATTATTAACTAAAAACAATAAAAAAATGAAAAAATTTCTTTTATCAGCGATTTTTGTATTCGCTTTAATGTTAGGAGCATCCGCTCAACAAGTAGGAAAACAAGATTCAAAACAAACAGAAACAACATCACAAGCAGAAATAACTTTTGATAAGTTAGAACACGACTATGGTGAAGTAAAACAAAACGGAAACGGAGTTTGTGAATTCACCTATACCAATACAGGATCCGTTCCTTTAGTTCTATCAAAAGTTCGCTCATCTTGTGGCTGTACAGTTCCTAAATGGAGCAAAGAACCTTTAATGCCAGGACAATCGGCAACAATTACAGTAAAATACAACACAAGTAGCGTTGGACCTATCAACAAATCAATAACCGTTGAATCAAACGCAAAAACTCCAAGAGTAAGATTATTGATAAAAGGTAAAGTAATCAAATAAAAAGATATAAAGTTATGTTAGAAATATCAAAAAAAGGACAAACCCTTCCAGCATCTGCAATTAGAAAATTAGTACCTTACGCAGAAGCAGCAAAAGAAAGAGGAATAAAAATACATCATTTAAACATAGGACAACCAGATATTGAAACTGCACCAGGAGCTTTAGACGCTTTAATAAAAGCGCCAAGAGATATCGTTGCTTATACTCACTCTGCTGGAAATATGTCATATAGAAAAAAACTATGTGAATACTATGCAAAACACAATATCAATATAACTCCAGATGAAATCGTAATCACAGCAGGAGGAAGCGAAGCCTTACAATTTGCTTTTACAATCTGTTGTAACCCAGGAGATGAAGTTCTTATTCCAGAACCATATTACACAAACTACAATTCATTTGCAATACTTTCAGATGCAGTTATAAAAACTGTTCCTTCAACAATAAAAGATGGATTTGCATTACCTCCAATAGAAGAATTTGAAAAAGTAATTACTCCAAAAACAAAAGCAATAATGATTTGCAATCCAAATAATCCAACAGGCTATTTGTATTCAAAAGAAGAATTATTGTTATTAGGTGAAATTGCAAAAAAACACAATCTATATTTATTTGCAGACGAAGTTTACAGAGAATTTTGCTATGACGGCAGACAACACTTCTCTGTAATGGAAATGGAAGATCTTTCACAACACGTTATTTTACTTGACTCAGTAAGTAAGAGATACTCTGCTTGTGGAGCAAGAATAGGAGTTATCATTTCCAAAAACAAACAAATAATGAACGCTGCACTAAGAATGGCGCAAGCAAGACTATGCGCTCCATACTTTGGACAAATCTTTGCAGAAGCAGCCGTAGACACACCACAAGAATACTTCGATAAAGTAGCAAAAGAATACGATCTAAGACGTAGAACTCTAATAGAAGCAATCAATAAAATAGATGGTTGTTTCTGTCCAATGCCAACAGGAGCATTCTACACAATCCTTGAAATGCCAATTGATGACTCAGACAAATTCTGTCAATGGTTATTAGAAGAATTCAATTACAATGGAGAAACCGTTATGCTCGCACCAGCAACAGGATTTTACACTGACCCAGAAAAAGGACGCAAACAAGCAAGAATCACTTACTGCTTAAAAATAGAAGACCTTAAAGCAGCAGTAAAATGCTTAGAAGAAGCCTTAAAAGTATATCCAGGAAGAACAAATAAATAGATAAATTTCCAAAAACCAAGAAAAGAACTGAGTATATGATTACTCAGTTCTTTTTTTTGCCCATTTACCATACAAATATTTTCAAACTTTGTTGTATATTTGCAATTAGATAACTTTTTTTAATCAAATTTATGAAGAAAACATTATTTTGCCTATTCGTTTTAGCATTAAATATCAACCTAAGCGTTGCACAAAAAGCCGATTCCATACTAAACAACGCCATATACCTAATAGACAAAGGCGAATTAGTAGAAGCAGAAAATAAAATAAAACAAGCAATATCAGAAGGCATAGACACCCTCCCACTACACTATGAATTAGCTTGGATATACTACATAATGACAGACTACAACAAAGCAATAGAAACCTTAACCCCACTTTGTCAAAGAGCAGAAGTAACACCTGATGTTTATCAGTTGTTAGGCAATGCATACGATGAAAAAGGGCAATTCAATTCCGCCATAACACAATACGACAAAGGCCTAAAAAAATTTCCAAACGCAGGTTGCCTATACCTTGAAAAAGGAAATATATCCTATAAGAATAATAGATACGAAGACGCCTTTTTTTACTATGAAAAAGGCATAGAATTAGATCCCGAATACGCATCAAACTATTACAGAGCCGCTCAATTATTCTTTGCTTCCACAGAAATGGTTTGGGGAGCAATGTATGGAGAAATATTTATGAATCTTGAACAGCACTCACAAGAAAGATGTAAAGAAATGAGTAAAACACTCTACGACTGCTACTTTGACCAAATAAAATTTAACAATAGAAAAGCCGAAGTAGATTTCAACAATCCTGTTATAGTTTACTCTAATTCAGAAGAAAGACCAAACCTCTTTCCAGAAAGTTTTCGTTCTGCAATGACAAAAGCAGCAAAAGGATATAGATTTCTTGATCTAAACACCCTTGTTCAAATAAGAAAGAAATTCATAACCGAGTTTTATGCAAATTTCTCCGACTTTAACAACGTTTTGTTTGACTATCACAAAAAGATAATAGAAGCAGGGCACTTTGAAGCCTACAACTATTGGCTGTTTGCATACGGCAACAACGCACAAGCAAACAAATGGGTAAAAGAAAATCAAGGAAAATGGGATTCATTCCTAAAATGGAAGAAAGAAAACCCGATACAAATAACCCAAGAAAACGTATTCTCTCGCTATACAATGGAATAAAAAAAATAAAACGCTCGTTTGTCAAAATAACACAAAGACTTGCGAGCGTTTTTCTTTGAGGTATAAAAATAAACAAAGGTTTAGTTATTCAATAACTCTCTTAAATATTTTACTTTAATACCATAGTTAAAATTTTGCGTAGAGCCAATTCCTGCAAAGTTGATTGCGACTAATTCTCCTTTACGATTCAATACCGGAGACCCGCTTGAACCTTGCAAAGATGAGATAGAATACATATAACTGTTTTCTCTGTCTTGCGTAATCGCTCCCGTAGTACATTGAGACCTTACTCCTTCTTTTGTTAAAGCCAACATAGGACCGAGATTAAAACCTATCATAAATAGTTTTTCGTTTTTGTCGGGATAGAACAAAGAAGTAGTTTCAATAGGGTCTTCTTCTGGTATTTCAAAAACGTGTCTTGAGTCCGGTGTTTTCTTACTTTTCAATTGTATAATAGCCAAATCATTTTGTGTATCTGTCTTTTTCAAAACACAAGGAGTGAAATCTGTTTCAGATGTTACATATTCATCATTGTAAGCAACACTTACTTCATTTATATAACTACAATCCACATTGCTAACATCAACATCACTAAAATAATCGAAGAGTTGAGAACAAACTCTCATCTGTTCTTCGCAGTACTCTCCTGCCTCTTTTAATTCATAATAATCACTGTCATAATAATCTGCAAACAAATAAGACAAAAGAGCATTGTTGATTTTCGTAAGAGCTTCATCGTAATAATTATATGTAACTCTTAGTTCATTTTTTGTTTCTTTTATAACATTGTTCTTTATTTTCAAAGCATCTTTTTCAGTCATAGCAGGTGATACAACGTGATTATTTGTTGCTATTTCACCATTCGCCGACACAAAAAAGCCTGTTCCGAACGATGTTGATACAATAATAGAATCTTCTTCAGTAGTAAAATTCTCCAAACCATTCTCTTCGGAATAATTTGTAAAATAGATAGAAATTTCATCACTGATTTTCATTTCGTAATACCCAGTATTCTTAATCAAAACCACACCACTTGAAAATTCTTCATTGATTTCCTGCTCCGATTTGTTGCACCCGAAGAAAACAAGTGCAAGCATCGCTAATATAATTCCTTTTTTCATTTTCTTATTTATTGATTATTGAATGCCATATTCTCTAAACTTACTTTGCCACTCATAAGGAGGAACAATATAAGCCGCTATATAAGTTGACCATGCTCCTGCTGCATCTTGCGTATACATACTTCCGTCTGGAAATATTACAAAATTATCAGCAGCCCAAGGAACATAAGGTACAGTACGAGGATTAGAACATGTAATATATGTTGTACAATTCCCATATATATCATATTGGTTTGTAAGCATTGCATCTTCAAGCACCCAAACAGTATATCCTAATTCAGAACTATATGCTTTTATTTTTATAAATCCCATATTATTGGGATAGATTACTATAAGCCCTTTATGATTTGTGCCATAAAAATTCCAAGACACCTCAGAAACTATTGATTGTGCCTTAGTACCTATAGATAATAACAAAACTATTACTATGAATATAGTTTTTTTTAATGTTCTAAATTTATTTTTACTTTCCATAGTCAAATAATTGTTAATTTTATTCGCTAAACATAATTTCAAATAGGGGATTTTTATTAAAATATTCTTTATAAATATTATCCCCTATTTGATAATTACACTTTCATTACGCAAACATAATTAGCAGATTTAACCCAAAACCTACTAATCCTGCAATTAAATAGTTTTTAGCGACTTCTTCTGAATCTTTTTTCTTTACAAAATAAAGAACAATACCAACAATAGGTATCAATACAGAAATAATCACAATAAAAACATTTGTTTTTTCTTCTTTCTTTTCTTGGTTTTCCATAGTATAATACACTTTCATTCGTGTCGTGCGCAACTTCTAATTTGGAATTTTATTTTTACTTAAGTTTATTAACTTAAAACTAAGAACAAAGGGAAAATAACCCTAATATAACCTCTATTATTCCAACAATAATAAAACTTGGACCAAATACATCTTCAAACTCTTTATCAAAAAAGGCTTTACCGATTAGAGCAATTACTGCAGAAATTATAGCTGTTTCTATTGCTGTTACTATAAGCCAAATAATCAATGCTATAAAACCTTCTGGTTCTCTCCAAAATGAGAGAAATAAACGATACAAAGCACCTGCTCCATAGAAATATTTCATTTTTTATACCCTAATTCGTATCGGGCGCAACTTCTAATGTTATTTAAATAAATTTTGTTCCTAATTTTCGGAGATTATCACAACGCCATCTCCTCCGCAATTGTTACATCTATAGTTGTAATAACCATCTGTAACTACTCCTGAACCATTACAATATCCGCAAGTGGTGGTTTTTATTTTTGGTTCATCATCTATCCAATTCTCCGCTCTTTTATTTATTTCTTGTACAGCTCTTACACCTACACTCGGTGGCACTTTACCACAAGAGTATAGTGTTGCAATAATAATTAAAGCAAGTGTTGAATTAAAGATTTGTTTTTTCATTCTTCTATTATTTCGTTCTTATTAATTTAATTTTCTTTGCCAAAGTCCCAAATGGCGATTACTTATTTTCTTTCTTGACTTCAAGGCATAAAAAAACGTGGGACTTTTTATCTTATTGGAGTGTGAGGTTCTGCATTACCTAATCTGTCAAATAAGAAAAGCCCACGATATTACTCGTGAGCGTTTTCAGCTTTCCTCTTGACAGATTTATTGAAATTTTGCAGATTTCACACGTCCAAGTATAAGCAAAAACGCTTTTATGTCGTATTAAAATTTACTCAGTCTAATTATCTTTCTTTTTCTATTACCATAGGCATGATTTTTCGTTACTATTCTTTTCAGATTACAAAGGTAAAACAAATTTTTAAAAGCACAAAAAAACATTAAAGAAACTCTTATTTTTACAACTCAAAATTTAAAGAAAATAATCTTTATTTTGCGGAAATTTCATTTTGGGATTTTTGCAAAAATTCTTGCGAAAAATTGACGAAAATTGGTGTTAATTTTTCGCAAATTTGGAGTTTTTTTACGAAAAGCTCGTTTAGAATTTTCTAAATCAGGGATAGAA
>CALGEC010000023.1 GCA_937881815.1 uncultured Bacteroidales bacterium | reverse complement strand
ACTTGCATGTGTTAAGCCTGCCGCTAGCGTTCATCCTGAGCCAGGATCAAACTCTTCATTGTAAAAAAGTTCTCTTATTTTTTTTAATTAACGGTTATTGTTTCCTTACTCTAGGTACAAGTGAGTCTCTACCCACTTGTCCGCTACCTTGGTTCCTATTGTTTCAAAGATCATTTCTTCCCCCGCAAACAGAACTCCCCTCACATCTCCCTGCATCACTGCATTCCGTCCGTTTTGGGATTGCAAAAGTACTACCTTTTTCGTTATTACCAAATATTTTTTAAACTTTTTTTTAATATAATTACATAACTCTCTGATTATAAATGAAATTATTTTTAAAATATTTTTATTATTTTTATATCAAAAGAGCGATTTTTGGATTAAAAGTCGCTCTTTTGAGTTGGTTTTTATCGTTTTTCTTTACTTAATTACTATTTTTTGACTTTGAGTTAATCGTCCTTGGTAGGCTTTTACTACATAACTACCTACTGGGACTTGGTCTAATGTAAAGTTATAGTCTGTTGTTGCGAAGACTTTTTGTCCTAAGTTGTTATATACTTCTATATTTAGGTTTGTTATATAGCTTGTGATTGTGATTTGACGATTATTGTTCTTTATTGTGATTTGATTGTCTTTTACTCTTTCTATTCTTTGTTGTTTTTTTACTAATAATTGGAACCTATCTGCATTTTCTCCTTCTGTTATAGTAGTTGTGTATTCTACCCCACCATTCATTTTTATGTCTTGGCCGTTATCAAGCAAGAATACATTTACTCCTTCCGGTATATTATCTATACTAATAGTAACTTCTTTGGTTTGATAGTTTCTTATATTAAGGTTTGCCGTGTATGGTAATGTATTTACTTCTTCTTTTACTAAGGCAACCCCGTCTGTTACAAAATAAGGCTCAGTGATTTCCAAAGGAGAGAATAGTTTGTTTGCATCAAAAAGGTCATATTTTGCATTCGCTTCTTCGTTTTGTGTAAACAACAATTCGTTTTCTCTTTCTCCATCATTTATTATAAGACGCATAAAGTCTTTTTTAACACTTGACTTTGCTTGATTTGTTCCTATGAGTCTTTGTGACTTATTAAAGGTTGCTGTTTGCGAACCATTTGATGCAAAGTTTACAAAAAATCCTTCTGTTAGATTTATTTCTCCTGCACTAACTGTTTGCCATTGAATGCCATTAAATCTATATACAACTTCTCCTTGTAAGTTCGTTTGATTTGTAATGAATTTCGCAACATCTAATTTAAAGGTATAAGGATTTGCTAATGCCATCCAATATCCTCCATCTGTCTGTGTAGTAAGTGTTTTTGTTACGGTTACATCTGCATTATTTAATTCGTAAAAAGATGTTGTATCATTTTCTTTTACGGTTGTAAAAACCGTTGCTTCGTTTGCAAAACTCCACAAAAAGAATCCTTCTCCCGCTCCTACTTCTGTTTCTATTGTTGCCCAATCATCACTCCAATTTCCCACTGTGTAATCAAAAAGTGAAACAGACACATCTTTTGTTCCAGGTTTTATAGCCTCTAATTTATAATCATTGAAAGGAGCTCCAACAAATGACCATTTATCTGTTGGCAACACATCTGTATCAACCTCTATCGCTCCTCCAATATTAGTACTTGCTTGGTTTATTACCTGCTTGCCATAAGGAATACGCAACACTCCTTTATTTTCAACAATATTAGTAATTGTTAAATCATCTTCTACTTCAAATACTTTTCCTTCCTCTATATAAGAAATCTGAGTTTTATTGTATAAAACTCCTCCATTAACAAATAAAGAAGCGTAACCACTTTCACAACCAAGTGGAATATAAACAGCTTCCGTAGAATTATTTTGTAATGCCTGTGCATGAATAGTAGTAGGTGGGGTATCAGAAAGGAAAATAATATTTAACAAAGGACAATTATGAAAAGCATGTTTGCCAATTGATGTAATATTTCTACCTACTGTAAGATTTCTTAACTGCGTACAATTTTTAAAAGCATCTGCTTCAATAGTTGTTACGGGATATGTCACCGCATTTATTGTTACTGAATCTAAAATAATAGCATCTGTAATTGTGTTGGAGTTTTTAGCAACACTTGCTTGATTACCATTTTTTGTGTATTTCAAATCATCAATCACAACACTTTGTCCGTATGTTAAGACAACAGATAACAAAGAGAATAATCCTAATACTACTTTTTTCATTGTATTTTTTTAGTTTTTTTTAACACTTGTGTTATTTTACGTCATTTTTTTTTGCAAAGTTACAATTTTTTTTCATACTATTGTTTTTTTCTTTGTTTTAAAAAATTATTTCTTAGTTTTAAAAAAATAATACTTAGTTTTAAAAAATTATTTCTTTGTTTTTTGTTGGTATTATGTTTTTTCGTATTTTTGCAAGTGCAAATGCCCGGGTGGTGGAATTGGTAGACACGCCACTTTGAGGGGGTGGTGTCAGTTTTGACGTGCAAGTTCAAGTCTTGTCCCGGGCACTTTCATTTTTTTCAATGTTTTATGTTTTTCCCTATTTATGATAATGGTTTTGATGATAAGGTTGTTCGTTCAATAGTTAATATTATTGAAAACGATGGTGTTGTTATCATTCCTACTGATACATTTTATGCTTTCGCTTGTGATGTTAATTCGGTTAAGGCGACAAAAAAATTGGCGGATTTAAAGGGTAAGAAACTTGAAAAATCTGATTTCTCTATTATTTGTAATGATATTAGTATGGCTTCTTCTTATACAAAGCCTATCTCTAATGATTTTTTTAGACTTTTAAAGAATAATACCCCCGGTGCTTTCACTTTTGTTTTTGAAGCAAGTAATCTTGTGCCTAAGATTTTTCAAAATAAAAAGAAATGTATAGGTATTAGAATTCCTTATTGTGATTTTACTTTGGAGGTTGTAAGATGTTTGGGTAGGCCTTTGCTTGTGAGTAGTATTCCTATGGAGGATAGAGATTTTGAGCAATATACCGACTCGGAATTGATTAGAGAGGAATGGGAAAATAGAGTTGAAGCAATAGTTTGTGGAGGAGATTTAATGTTTGAGCCTTCTTGTGTTGTAAAGTGTATTGATGGGGAGATTGAAATTGTTAGAGAAGGTTGCCAAGAGTTAGTCTTATGAAAAAAATACCTTGTCTTATTGTATTTGCTTTAAGTTTTATTTTATTGAATGCTCAAAATCGATTTTATGCCGATGATGTTGTGCAGGCAAAGATTGATTCGGCTCATTATATGTCGGCTATTTCCTATATTGAGAGTTTAGAAAAAGTTGATATTGATACAGCTTGGAGTCTTTTTCCTAAGAAGGCATATTGTTATTATAAGGTTGGGTTAGATAAAGAAGCTAAAGCTTGCCTTGAAGTTGTGGAAAATGAAGGTGTGGAAACTAATTTGAGTGAGATTCTCGCTTCCTATTATATGATTGATAAGGCGGAGAAAAAGGAAGAAACAATGGAACGAGTTGTCTCTTTGATAGAAAGTGGTGAAAAGGAGTTTTTTGATTTGATAGAACTACTTGGTAAAAAGAATTTAAAGAAATTTGCCGAGTTTGTGGAAAATTACATTGGAGGATTAGACGAAGAGGAAGATAAGACGATGTATAATATGATTGCTGCTTATTTTTATTTTCAAGCAAAGGAGAATACAAACGCTTATAATAAGTTTGCAAGTTTTATTGATAAAGAACCAACTGCATTTTCTTCTTTTTTGATGGGAATTATAAAAAGTGAGCAAAGCGAATATTTGTCTTCTATTTCTTATTTCTATCAAGCCGAAGATTTGGGATTAAAAACTGCCGATTTATATATGAGACGCGGCAAGGCAAAGGGGTTTGAGAAAGATTATTTGGGAGCTATTGAAGATCTTAATATCGCTTTGAAAAAAGATATTAAGGCTGAGTATTATTTTTTAAGGGGAGTGTGTTTTAATTATGTATTACAATACGATAATGCACTTTTTGATCTAAATACTGCTATAGAGATGTGCGATACAGTCTCAGAATATTACAATCAAAGAGGGATTGTTTATTCTAATATGGAAAAATATCCTGATGCTTTATTTGATTTTCAAACTGCTATTAAGATGAATCCTAATGCGGAGTTTATTCACAATAATATTGGTTTGGCTTACGAAAAAAATGGATTTAGAGATAAGGCTATTGAACATTATAATATTTCTATAAGAAAGCATCCTTACCAAAGTGATTCGTATTACAATTTGGGACGATTGTATTTTGAAAACAAAAGATATAAAACGGCTATCAGATATTTAAAAGAAGCATATACTCTCAATCCTAATTTTGGAGATATTACTCATATTTTAGGTCTATGCTATGTAAAGATTGAGGATATAGAAACAGCCTGCAACTATTTTCAAATAGCAATAGATGCAGGCTGTAAATCGGCTCTTAATTCTCAAATAGAATATTGTCCTAAAAATATATCCGAAGAATAAAACTTTTAATGTTTGTGATTACAATCATGATTATGCTCGTGATTGTGTTCGTGGTTGCAACCATCTGTATGCTTGTGAGAGTGAGAATGAGAATGATTGTGATTATGTCCACAATTTGATTCTATTCCTCTTGCTGTATTTTTGCAACATTCAGGAAGTTTTGCCACTGCTCTTGGATTAGCTTGGCAATTTGGTGTTTCAAATCCTGCTTTTGCTAATGCCTTTTCAATTTTCATTTGATTAGTTTTCTTTGTTTTGAAAGTAACTAATACTGATTTTGTAATAGGATTTAATTGAAAGTTTTCAACTCCTTTTTCGTATGCTAAGGTTTTTTCAATTAAAGCATCTGATTCTGAACAACAATACTTTGGTAAAGATATTTGTATTGTTTGTTCTTCTGCTACTGTTTGCTCTTGTGCATTTGCTGTTGCGAAAGCAAAAATTGCCAATATGGCTACTAAAAATAGTTTTTTCATCTTAATTTATTTTATTATTGAATATTCCAACGAATTCCTGCATAAAACAATCGTCCCATTACAGGTGCGTAAACTACCGATGCATCAAATTGTTTTGAGAACATTTCATCTACTCCTATTACTGGCACTTCTTGTGTGTGGTTTGTAAGGTTTTCCACTCCTACATATACATCAAGATTTTTGAACTTTCTTGTGATTTGTCCTAACATATATATGTATGGATCTGCATATCCTTGTTTTTCTCCTACGTTTAATGGTATTCTTTGTTTGCCATTGAATTGTGTTGTTAGGTCAAACATCCATTTATCGTATTTTGTCTTATATGAAAGCACTACTAAACCTTTCCATTTTGAAACGTATGGTTTTTCCATCAAGATTCCGTGATAAGTTGTCTTTACATTATTGTATCTTCCTGCTAAAGTAATGTTAAATCCTGTAAAAGGCTCTATATTGACATCTAATTGTGCTGCATCGGAAAAGCTCTTTCCATCAAGATTATAGAAGTGTACTTGATTTGCATCTTGATCTAGGTCCATTACTACTTGGTTTACAAAGTTTGTGTGATAGTAATCTAAGGCTATTGACATCTCTCTATCATCTGCAATATTAAAAGAGTATGATAGATTAACGCCTGCATTGTATGCTTCTTCCATATCTAAAACTTCGTTCACAATTATATCTCTTGATGATGCTAAGATTCCAAAATTATCTGCTATTATGTTGGCTGAACGATAACCTTTTCCTGCTGCTCCTCTAAAAATCAAATCGTCTGTTATCTTCCAACGGAAATGAAGTCTTGGAGTAATTATGTGTTTATTGTAATGAGAGTTGTAATCGTAGCGAAGGCCTGCTGTTGCCACAAATATTTTGTCATATATAAAGTTAAATTGTCCAAAAACTCCTGGTACAATTTCTTCTTTTATGAAATTTGCTCTTAGACTATCAGGTTGAGTGTTTGAATAGAATGGATTTGCTCCTGAATATGGTGTTGAGTAAAGATTTTCTTCTAAATCGGTATAACGAAAACTTGCTCCAAAGTCTACATTGTGTCCTCCTCTAACCATAGTGTTTACAAGAGCATTTGCATACACATCTGTTTCTACTCCTTCGTAAGTAGAAAGTCCATAAAAGGCATCTTGTTTGAAATATGTTGCTGAAAGTTGTGTTCCAAATGAAGATGTATTTCCTATAGGCGCTCCATTTTTTGTAAAGAAGTGTACTCTATCAACTATTCCTCCTAATCCATAAATAGAATCGTTTCCTTTCATATCTTTTGTGAAAGCCATTTGACCCCCTAAGCGTTCTTCATGTGTGTAATTGATTAAGGTTTGTGAGCATAGTCCATCATGAACTTCATAATTCCAACGATTAGCTATGTTTATTTGTGTTTGAGAAGGATAATCTCTAAATCCGTCTCCTTGTCCGTTGTTTCCTAAGTGGTCAAAGGATTTGAAATCATTGTATGTTCCATAAACAAATAATCCTGTTGCTAAATTGTCGTTTATTATTCTATTTGCCTTAACATTAAACTCTGTTTTCAACTCATTATTCATATAGGCATTGAAAGAAAACAAATCTGCCTTATGTGGTTTGTCGTATTCCAAGTCTATGATTCCTGTAATTGTTTCATAGCCATGTTTAACTGTTGCAACGCCTTTGCTAATTGAGATGCTTTCCATCCAATTTCCTGGAACGTATGAAAGTCCAAATGGAGCAGAAAGACCTCTAAGAAATGGCATATTTTCTAAAAGGATTTGCGAATAAACCCCTGTTAATCCCAATAATTGAATTTGTTTACTGCCTGAAACAGCGTCGGAATATCCTACATCAACTGATGCTGAATTTTCAAAACTTTCTCCAAGATTACAACATGCTAAGTGTTTTAATCCCTCTCCTGAAATAATTTCTTTATTTTCTAACGAGGTTTTTGAAAGAAAAGTACTTTTCATTCTTTCTCTTACCTCAAAGGTTGAAAGAACTGTTCCTATTTGTTCAAGATAAACTTTTAGGTTTGTTTTATCTTTTACCTCAACTGTATCATTTGCATAACCAGTATAACTAAATATCAATTTAGTTTGGTTAGATTTCTTTCTTTCTATTGAAAAATTACCATCAATATCAGAAATTGTACCTCCACCTCCTTGCAACCAATATATATTTGCTGAAGGGAGTGTTTCTTTGGACTTAGAGTCATATATTACTCCTGTGATTTTTTGCGACAAAGCACCAAACGATAAGCCTAATAGGGCTACTAAAAACAAATACTTCTTCATTAAAACTATTATTTTTCTTTTTTAGACATCTTTTTTCAAGAAACCTTACACTAATAAAGTCGTTTTTCTTTGTTAAAATTATAATTATTTACATCTATTTCGTTCTTTTTCTTCATGTTACGAGGGATTAAATTTTCTACTTTTCTCCATTTTCCTCGCTCAAATTTCAATCCAACAACCTTTCCTGAAGGAACACTTAGATTTTTAACCATTCCCAACCCTTCATGCATTGGTTCCAACTCATCATATAATATCATTTGAGTTTTTTCCACCTTTTGCTCTTCGGTTTCAAAAGGTTTGTTCTTTTTCAAGCCTTTTTGTTTAGCTTTTTTCACACCACCCTCAGTATGATATTGATTATCCCATTTCAAATTAAAGGAAGCAGTAGGTGCATACTCAAATATCATACGTTTTAATTGTTTTTCTTTATGAAAAATTGAAGCACCAAAACTTGGTCTACCTGAATTTCTTTTAAAAGTAATTGGTTCTATAATTTTTCTCTTTGAGTAAATATCCTTACCGTCCCAACCAAGAAGCGTATAGTAGGTAATATTTTCATTTTTTGTTGTAATCAAATCAAAATACACTGCTCCAAACCAAGAAGTATCGGAAAGTTTTGCTTCTTCCGGCGAAAAAATATCTTCACTCCTATCATAAAGGCGATATATCTCATATTCCTCAGTGTTTTCGTTTCTAGCTTGAATCATTCCGAAATTATCATAATTACCTTCGTTAGAAAAAATAGCCCAAGTAAATATCTTAAATCTTTTATCCGAAGAAGTAAGAATGCTAATCTTATCTAAACTTTTAAAAGGGTAATCAAAACTATTTTGATACTCTAAAACATTGTCTAAAATGTTAATAAATTTTTCGTTAGCATTAAATCTCTCATTATCATCTTTTGAAATAAACATCACATTCATCAAAGAAGACAATTCTTTTTCAGCGTTTTGAAGCATTATATCTTGCGAATATAATGTACTTACAAAAAACGAAAAACATAAAAATAATAAAGTCTTTTTCATAGTGCAAAATTATGAAATTATTTAATAAGTATCTACATCTACTACTACTCTTACTTGTTTGTATTCTCTTTTACTCAAAAATTCTTCATTAAGTTGCATTATCAACTTTTTAGATTGTGCATAAGAGGCTGTTTTTTCTAATTTTAAAATAAATTGTTTTTGATACATTCCTTTAACTCTATAAATCGGAGGATACTCTGGGCCTAAAATCCTTTGAGAAAAAATCTTTCTTATCTCAATAGAATATTCTCCACACAAAGCATCTAAAACTTCTTTATCTTTTGATTGAAATAAAATCTTAGTTAAATATACAAATGGTGGATAAGAAAACAGTTTTCTTTCTATTATTTGATTCTTATACATTGAAGCATAATCGTAATTCAATACCTCATTAAATATTTGATGATTTGGATTAAATGATTGAATAACTACATTTCCTTTTTCTTTCAATCGGCCTGCTCTTCCTGCAACTTGCGTCAATAAATCAAAGCATCTCTCGTAGGCTCTAAAATCAGGATAATACAAAAGAGAATCCGCATCTATCACTCCGACTAATCCTACATTTGAAAAGTCTAATCCTTTTGTAATTATTTGAGTTCCACAAAGTATATCTATATTTCCTTTCTCAAAATCTTGAATAATTTCCAAATAATCATTCTTTTTTCGAGTTGTATCTAAATCCATACGTTTCACTCTTGCATTCGGAAAAAATCTTAGAGTTTCCTCTTCAATTTTTTCGCTACCATTACCAGATTGAACAAGGCTATGACTATGACATTCGGGACATTCATTATACAAAGGTAGGTTTAATCCACAATAATGACAATTAAGAGTGTTTAAGTGTTTATGATAAGTCAATGAAACATCACAATTAGGACATTTTGCAACCCAACCACACACCTCACATCTTATATTAGAGGCATATCCTCTTTGATTTTTAAAAATAATTACTTGTTTATGATTATTGAGAGTTTGAATAATTCTATCATATAACAAAGATGAAAAAATGGAATAATTCCTTTTATTGATGTAATCCTCTTTCATATTTGCAATCTCAATTGTTGGCATAGGAGTATTCAAATAACGCTCGTTTAAAGAAACGTATCCGTATTTTCCTATTTGAGTATTGAAGTAGGTTTCTAACGAAGGAGTTGCCGAACCTAAAAGAACTTTTGAAGAATGTAGAGTAGCAAGATATATTGCTGCATCTCGTGCGTTGTATCGTGGAGAAGGTTCTCTTTGTTTAAAGCCATTATCATGCTCTTCATCTACAATGATTAGACCTAAATTTGAAAAAGGTAAAAAAACCGATGCTCTTGAACCAATTATTATTTGATAGCGTTTTTCATTATTGGTTTCCTTTACCTTATTCCATATTTCAACCCTTTCTTCCTTTGAAAATCGAGAATGATATATACCAATCTTATCTCCAAAATACTTTTCTAAACGTGAAAGTAATTGAATGCTTAATGCTATTTCAGGTAAAAGATAAAGAACTTGTTTTCCTTCTTTAATTGTTTTTTCAATTAGTTTTATGTAAATCTCAGTCTTCCCACTACCTGTTACACCATGTAAAAGCACTACATCATTTGTTTTCCACAAGTTAAGAATAGAATCAAAAGCACTTTGTTGTGAAGTAGATAATGTTATATCTTTTGTATCAAATAAAGATTGTTTTTCTTTTAGACGAGAATGCACAAGATACTTTATTTCAAAAACTTGTTTTTTCAAAAGAGTTTGAAGTGAGCTTTTATTACATTTTTCTTGAAATGAAGATTTCTCCACAACGCCTTTACCTTGCGATTCGCTCAAAAAAAGAAGAAATGTTTGAAGTTGATTCTCTAATGTTTTCTTTGAACTTAAATTTTGTATTAACTCTGCTTTCCTTTCAGGCGTATTATAATCGGAAGAAAGAACTATGTAAGGATTTAATTTAGGTTTATACTTTTCTTCAAGTTGTTCATCAATGGCTAATACTTTTTTATTAACCATTTCTGTAATTTCTGGCAAAATTCCTTTTTCCGATAATCTACTGCTTAATTCTTCAATAGATATATTCCCTTTTTCATCAACTATTTTTAGAATTTCTAATTCTCTATCATTTAAAGCATCAACCTCTGCTGTAAATTCATCAGATACTACAAGCTTACTTTCACTTCTCAATCTAAGTAAAGCAGGCATTGCCGCTGTTATTACATCTCCAACATAACACATATAGTAAGAGGCAATCCATTGATAGAAAGAGAGTGTTTTTTCTGTAACTATAGGTTCGGAATCTATTATTTCTAAAATATATTTCACACTTGAAACCGAGGGAACCCTATCATGAATTTCGGAAACAATGCCGCTATAAATTTTCTTTTTGCCAAATTGAACTGCAACCCTTGCTCCTACCTTTATTTTATCATACAATTCAAGCGGTATTCGGTAAGTGAAACCGCTTGGCAAATGTAATGGTAATAAAACTTGACAAAATAAAGTCTGCATCCTTGCTTATTGAACAAAAATCAATAAAACCTTTTCGTCTTTTCTAAGATGCAACTCTCCGTCTTCGGTAATTAAAAAGTTATTTACCTTATCTAATTGCATAATATAGCGTCTTTCCAAATCCATTGTTTGATTTGGACACATCATTGCAGTTGAAGCCATATCTTTAAAAAGGAGTTTACCTTTTTTATAAGTAAATTTTCCAAAATATCTATTGCATGCAGAAAAACCACTTACGTTTTCCGGTTCCAAAGTCATCAAAAGAGTTATTGTTTCATTCTCTTCTGTATATTTCATTTCTTTACTTCCAAGTTGTTTTAACTTCCACTCAACTCCAAAGGCAGATTGTTCATCATTTTCTTTGTTTTGATTTTCCAAGTCTTTGTTTAAAATTGAGCAAGCTGTGAAAGAAAAAAATAAAACAAAGAAAAAAATTAGTCTTTTCATATTTTTTTTAATTATCTACGTATTTCACAAAAATATTCCTCAATAAGATTTTGAGCAGCTATGTAAGCCGAAATTTTATCCTCTATAATATTGGTTTTCATCTTCTCTAAATCTTGTTGAATCCTTTCATTAGAATAAAATTTCTCCATTAGAGTAGAATTTATTGTTTCCGAAAGGATGCGAAGATTTTGTTCATTTCTCTTTTTGTGGAAATGACCATTAGATTTTGTCAAAACAACATAATCCATTATTGTTTCCCATATCTTATCTATACCATCTCCCGTGTAAGCCGAAGATGTAAAGACTACAGGCTTCCAACCGTTTTCATTATGAGGGAAAAGACTTAAAGCATTGCGATATTGAGTTGCTGCCAACCCTGCTCGAGTAGGATCTAATTCTGCTTTATTGATAGAAATTGCATCTGCCATTTCCATAATTCCACGTTTTATTCCTTGCAATTCATCACCCGCATTTGCAAGTTGCAACAATAGGAAAAAATCTACCATAGAATGTGCAACAACTTCGCTTTGTCCTACACCAACTGTTTCAACCAAAACAACATCAAAGCCTGCCGCTTCACATAAAATAATGATTTCTCTTGTTTTTCTTGCAACACCTCCAAGACTTCCTGCCGAAGGACTTGGACGAATAAAAGCATTAGGGTCATTAGCCAAAGTTTCCATTCGTGTTTTATCTCCAAGAATACTGCCTTTTGTCTTTTCACTTGTTGGATCTATTGCAAGGACAGCTAATTTGTGTCCCATAGAGGTTAATTTCACTCCAAGAGCTTCGATTGTTGTACTTTTGCCAACACCAGGCACTCCTGTAATACCTACTCTTATGCTTTTGCCCGCATAAGGCAAACATCTTTCTATTATTTGTTGAGCTTTTTGTTGATGATCTATACGATTACTTTCAACAAGTGTAATAGCTTGCGAAAGAATTATGCGATTTTGTTTCAAAATACCATCAACAAATTCATCAACACTTAATTCTTTACGTTTTTTTAGTTTAAAAACGTATTCCTTATTAACTTGTGCAGGCTGTTCTGATAGAGCTGCCTGCACTTTTAATGCTGAATTAGGATTATCTTTATCGATTATTCTATCGTACATAATTATTGCTTAAAGAAGTGTGAAGAGTCTGCTTGTGCAGTTGGCATAATTGTTAAATCATTTATGCAAACGTGTGAAGGAAGCGATACACAATAGTAAATTGTCTCTGCAATATCTTCCCCTGTCAATGGTTGGAAACCTTTATATGTAGCATCAGCTTGTTCTTTGTTACCATGGAATCTAACAATCGAAAATTCGGTTTCCACAGCTCCTGGACAAATATTTGTAACCTTTATTCCATATTTCAAACAGTCTATTCTCATTGCTAAACTCAAAGCATCAACGGCGTGTTTGCTTGCACAATAAACATTTCCGTCTGAATAAACTTGCTTACCCGCAATAGAACAAATATTAACCACATGTCCCTTTTGTCTTTTGCACATAAGGTTTAGAATAATCTTACTAACATAAAGCAATCCCTTTACATTAGTGTCAATCATTCTTTCCCAATCATCAAGGCTTCCTTCAATTATTGGTTCTTTTCCTGCTGCAAGACCTGCGTTGTTAATAAGTAAATCTATATCTTGCCATTTACCCGAAAGATTACCTAAATATTGTTCTACTTCTTGATTACATCTTACATCAAAGTTTAAACTCAATACATCGGCTCCAAATACTCTTAATTCTTTTTCTAAATCTTCAAGACGTTCTTTTCTACGTCCTGTGATTATTACATCGTAATCGTTCTTTGCTAATTTGATTGCACAAGCTTTCCCAATGCCTGATGTTGCTCCTGTTATTAACGCTATTTTTCTCATCTCTTTTCTTTGTCTTAATCCATTATTGCTTTAATTCCCGGCAAAGTCTTTCCTTCTAAAAATTCTAACATTGCTCCGCCTCCTGTTGATATGTAAGAAATCTTATCTGCAAATCCCGATTTATTTATTGCAGAAACAGAATCTCCTCCTCCAACTGCTGAAAATGCTCCTTTGTCTGTTGCTTCTGCAACTGCTTTTGCTATTGCGTCAGTTCCTTTTGCAAAGGTTTCAAACTCAAATACGCCAACAGGACCATTCCAAAGAATTGTTTGAGAGTTTAATATGACTTCGCTAAACAATTCGCGAGTTTTTTCTCCTGCATCCATTCCTTCCCAACCATCAGGAATATCTACCTCAGGACAATATTTCACGTTGCAATCGTTAGAAAAAGCATCTCCCGCCATTATATCAACAGGTAAATATAGGTTTACGCCTTTGTTTTTTGCTTCTTCTATAAGGTCAAGTGCTACTTGCATTTTATCATCTTCGCAAATTGAGTTACCTATTCTTTTTCCTCTTGCTTTTGCAAAAGTATAACTCATTCCGCCTCCAATAATTAGATTATCTACTAATGGTAATAAATTTTGAATTACATCGATTTTTGATGAAATCTTACTACCTCCAATTATTGCTGTAAAAGGTTTGTTTGGTGAAGACATTAAACGATTTAGATTTACTATTTCGTTTTCCATCAAAAGACCGAAATATTTTGCATTTGGAAAGAATTTTGCAATTGTTGCAGTAGAGGAATGTTCTCTATGAGCTGCTCCAAAGGCGTCATTTACGTAACAATCGCCTAATGCTGCAAGATTTTTTGCTAATTCTTCATCTCCTTTGGTTTCTCCTTGATAAAAGCGAATGTTTTCTATCATCATAACATCGCCACTCTTTAAACCATCGGCCAAAACCTTTATGTCTTTAAAATCCAAACTTTGAGTAAATGCGACCTCTTTACCTATCATTTTTGATAAATAATCAACCACTGGTTTCAAAGTTAATTCCGCTTCAAAACCTCCTTTTTTAGGTCTTCCAAAGTGTGCCATTAGAATAACGGATGCTCCATCCGAAATAAGTTTTTCAATAGTTGGCAAGGCTTCTCTTATTCTTGTATCATCGGTTATTTGTCCCTTATCAATAGGAACATTGAAATCAACTCTAACTAAGGCTTTCTTACCTGCAAAGTTTACATTTTTTATACTATTCATAGCGATAATTTTAATTTGATTTACAAAAGTAACACTTATTTATTAAATAGCGTTCATTTTTTTTCTTTATTTTAAAAAATTATTTCTTTGTTTTTTCAAGTTTTATTCCTACCTTTGCAGAGATTTTGAAAAGAAAGGAGGTGAAAAATGATTGAAACTATAAATTTTGACGAATTACAATGGCTACATATTCTTAATCCTGAGGAAGAAGACTATACCTACCTATTAGATACTTACGCTTTTCACCCCTTAGACATTGAAGACTGTCGCGCAATCAATCAACGTCCAAAAATAGACGAATACGACGATTATTATTTCCTTATATTACATTTCCCTTATCTTGATAAAAGCAATAAATTCATTAGAATGAAAGAAGTAAAGATATTCTGGGGAAAAGACTACATTATAACTATTGGCAGAAGTCATTGGGCTGTAAAAAATCTCTTTAAACAAACCCAAGAAATGATGCAACGCTACAACTCAGGCATTTCAAACAAAGATGAACACGATACAATAGAAAAGATAGGTGCTTCTTCCGATGCCCTACTCTATAATATATTGGATAGACTTATGGTTGAAACCTACACACTTATTCTAAGAATTGGTAGTGAGGTAGACAGCATAAACTATGACATATTTACAAAAAAACCACAAAAAGTAATTGAACATCTAAGTTTAACAAGAAAGAATATTATCTTGCTAAACACCACATTTAAACCACAAATAAAAGTCTTTCACAAATTTGAAAGCGGGGGCATCAAAGGATATGCCGAAGATATGGAAGACTACTGGGGAAATATCTTAGACCAATATCAAAAAATGTTTGACTTGGTCGAAGATTATGGAGAGTTGATTGAAGGATTGAGCAAAACATTTGATTCTCTTCAAACAAACAAAACCAATGAAATAATGAAAGTGCTCACTTTCCTTTCAACTATTATGCTCCCTCTTACCGTGGTTTCCTCAATCTATGGAATGAATGTAGTATTACCTTTCCAAAAATCACCATTCATATTTATTGGAATAGTAATAGCAATGCTTATCATAGTAATTGCATTCTTCATTTATTTCAAAAAAAGAAAATGGCTATAAAATTGCCCTTGTAGTTCAATTGGATAAAATATCAGATTCCGGTTCTGGCGTTGTGGGTTCGAATCCCGCCAAGGGTACTAATTAAATATTTAAATCAATGAAATTACTTACAAAAGAATCCTCACCAACGGTAAAAATATTGCTTTCAATTGCAATTCTAATGACATCTATCTCCTTTACATCACTTTTAATGTCATTTTTCAAATACTTATTGCCTGATTTCGCTCTCACACATTCAGGACAATTGTGCATACAAGCAATTGGTTCACTTGTAATGTTTGGATTACCTTCGTGGCTTTGCACTTGGCTTTTCTCAAAAGACTTTAAAACGAATTTTTCCACAATAAAAAACAAGCGATGGTTTATTTGGGCAATCCTAATCCCTATTGTATGTATTCCACTTAACGATTTACTTCAATCATGGAATAACAACCTACACTTTGAAGGCGAAGAAATTTTCCGACAAATGCAAGCACTTTCAGAAAAAGAAAGCGAACGTCTATTAACAAGCGATTCCTTTGGAGGATTTCTTGCAATTAGTTTTGTTTTAGCACTAATTCCCGCTATCGTAGAAGAATTATTTTTCAGAGGAGTAATACAAAACTACCTTAAAGACTTATGTAAAAACACTTTTGTAGCAGTTATTTTAACCTCTGCTTTCTTTTCGTTGATGCATTTTGAGATATTTGCATTTCTTCCACGCTTTTTCCTTTCTATTTTACTCGGTTATTTATTTATCTTTTCAAAAAATCTAATTATTCCTATAATTTGTCATTTTATTAACAACTTTATGGTTTGTCTTGTCTATTTTCTATACACAAAAGAAGAAATTGCCTCGCAAGATACTTCAACTTTCTCACAACAACCTTTGTTAATAATTTCTGCTTTCATTATTCTATTGTTTATCTTCTTCTTTGAAAATTTCTTTGTACCTTTGCGAAAAAAAGAATAAGCACTCTAAATAATGCTATTAGACGGATTAAATCAAGAACAACGACAAGCGGCCTCTCAAATTGAAGGGGCAGTGATGATTATTGCAGGAGCAGGGTCAGGAAAGACTCGTACGCTTACTTATAGGGTAGCAAATCTATTGGAACATGGTGTTTCTCCATACTCTATTATGGTTTTGACCTTTACGAATAAGGCAGCAAGAGAAATGGACGAAAGAATTGTTTCTCTAATTGGCGATAGATCAAAGGGAATGATGATGGGGACGTTTCATTCCGTTTTTATGAAAATTCTAAGAATAGAGTGTGAAAGAATTGGTTATATAAAAAGTTTCTCTATTTACGATACCGCTGATAGCAAATCTATGATTAAAAATATTGTCAAGGATTTTTCCTTAGATGAAAAGGTGTATAATTCATCTTATGTGCTTGATAGAATTTCAAAAGCAAAGAGTAGTCTTATTTCTTCAGAAGAATACTTGGCAGATAACACATATTTTACAGAAGATAACATTGCTGGAAAGCCTCAAATCGGTAGAATATTCCATGAATACAATGCGCGATTAAGAAAGAATATGGCAATGGACTTTGATGATTTACTTTTCAATACCTATACCCTACTTTGCACTTGTCCCGATATTGCAGAAAAATATCAACGCCGTTTTAAATATATTTTAGTTGATGAGTATCAAGACACAAATCATGCTCAATATGCTATAATCAAAATCTTAGCAAAACAATACAAAAATATATGTGTAGTGGGCGATGATGCACAGAGTATTTATGCTTTTCGTGGAGCAAATATTCAAAATATACTTAATTTTAGAAAAGACTATCCCGATGCTTACACCTTTAAACTTGAACAGAATTATCGTTCGGTTTCAAATATTGTAAATGCTGCAAATTCTGTTATAGATAAAAACGTAGAACAAATTAAAAAAACTATTTGGACCTCTAATCCTGAGGGTGAAAAAATAGTTTTCAAATCACTAAACTCCGATAGAGAGGAGGCAGAGTATGTTTGCAACAAAATAAGAGAGAGAATATCTTTTGAGGAAGAAAAAAACTATGGCAATTACGCTATTCTATATCGTACTAACTCTCAATCACGTGCTTTTGAAGATGCTCTAAGATTAAAAAACATTCCTTATAAGATTTATGGAGGCCTATCTTTTTACTCACGTGCAGAAATAAAAAATGTTTTAGGTTATTTCAGGTTGGTAGTTAATAACAAAGACAATGAAGCATTTGAAAGAATAATAAATTATCCTGCTCGTGGCATAGGACAAACAACCCTTTCTCGTTTGAAAATAGCGGCAGCGGAAAATAACCTTTCATTTTTTGAAACAATATATCAAGTAAATTTAAGCAACTATAACATAAACTCTTCTACACAAAACAAACTCCTCGCTTTTTGCGACTACATTAGAGCGTTTACTGCAAATTTACACAAGAAAAATGCCTTTGAATTAGGAGAAGAAATCGTTCGTACTTGTAGAATAAAGGAAGCACTTAAAGAAGAAAACACAGCAGAGAATATTGATAGAATAAACAATATAGAAGAATTAGTAAATTCACTTCAATCCTTTATTGAAAACGAACAAGACTCAATCTTAGATGAAGCAACAGGGGAAGAAATTTCTACAGATGATAAATCATTGGATATTTTCCTACAACAAATTTCTCTTTTTAGCGAAACCGACACTATGGAAGAAAATCAAAATTGCGTAGCATTGATGACAATTCACTCTTCCAAAGGATTGGAATTTGACAATGTATTTATAGTTGGAATGGAAGAAAATCTTTTCCCTTCTACCCTTGCCCTCACCTCAAAAAAAGAAACGGAAGAAGAACGCAGACTTTTCTATGTTGCAATGACACGAGCAAAAATCTCCCTCACTCTTACCGCTGCTACAATGCGCTATAAATACGGCCAAATTATTTTCTCAGAAAAAAGTAGATTTGTAAATGAAATAGACAGTAAATATATTGATAGTGGATTAGTGCAAAAGAAACCTTTACCAAGTTTTCAAACCACTTCTACAACCCCTTCCACTACTTCCTTTGTAAAAAAAGAGAAAAAACCTTTGCCAATAACAAGTTTAAAAAACAACGTAATAACAAGACAATCTCTACCTTCCACAAACAACGCTACACTAATCAATCCTAACGACCTTCAAGTAGGAATGAGCGTATATCACGATAAATTTGGCAAAGGAATAGTTATAAATATAGATAATAATTTTGATGACAAAAGAGCAGATGTTGATTTTATAAAAGAGGGTAAAAAAACTCTTGTATTAAAGTTTGCTAAACTAAAACAAATAAATTAAATGGAATACAACGTTAATCGAAAAAAATTAGAAATTCCCGAATATGGACGTAATTTACAAAAAATGGTAGATTACGCATTAACTATCGAAGAAAGAGAAAAACGCAACATATATGCAAAAATCATAATACAAACAATGTCGCAAGTAAATCCCAATTGCAAGGAAATGGCAGACTACAAACGCACCTTATGGGACCACTTGCACATAATGGCAAACTATCAATTAGATGTTGATTGTCCATATGAAAAACCAAAACCAGAAGAGCAAAATCAAAAACCTGAGAAATTAGAATACAAAAACTCAAAAATACGCTTTCGTCCATACGGCAAAAACATCGAAAACATGATAGACAAAGTAATAGAAATGCCTGAGGGAGAAGAAAAACAAACCCTAATAGAGATGATTGCCCAACAACTAAAAAAATCCTACCTACAATGGAATATCAACTCATGTGACGATGAAATGATACTTTCTCACTTTGAACAACTCTCAGGTGGACAACTAAAACTACAAGAAAACTTCAAACTCCACTCCACAAAAAAACTACTTGGCAACAACCAAAACAACCAAAAGAAAAAAAACAACCAAAAACAAAAACAAAACAACAATAACAACAAAAATAAGCATCAAAAGAAAAATTAAATCTATAAATTATGAGTTCATTTGAAATAATAGGAGGACAAACCCTAAGCGGTGAAATCACTCCACAAGGAGCAAAAAACGAAGCATTACAAGTAATTTGTGCAACACTTCTAAGCGATGAAGAAATCACAATAGACAACATACCAAACATACGAGATGTAAACAAACTCATTGAGTTATTAGAATACCTTGGAGTAAAAGTAAACAAACTTGGCAAAGAAACATATAGTTTTCAAGCAAACAGAGTAGATATTAGCAGAATCTACACAGAACGCTACTCACAAATGGCGGCATCACTAAGAGGTTCAATAATGCTCGTAGGACCAATGCTTGCACGATTCAAAGAAGCATACATACCAACACCAGGAGGAGACAAAATAGGAAGACGTCGCCTTGACACACACTTCACAGGATTTGAAAAACTTGGAGCGGACTTCTCTTACAACTTTGACACCAAAGCATATCACGTAAAAGGCGATAAACTAACAGGTTGTTACATGCTCTTGGACGAAGCATCAGTTACAGGAACCGCCAACATCATTATGGCAGCAGTAATGGCAAAGGGCAAAACCACAATCTTCAACGCAGCATGCGAGCCCTACCTATTACAACTATGCAAAATGCTCAATGCAATGGGAGCAAAAATACAAGGCATAGGAAGTAACCTTTTAACCATAGAAGGAGTTGATTCCTTAGGAGGTTGCACACACCGCCTATTACCCGATATGATAGAAGTAGGTTCATTCATTGGAATGGCCGCAATGACACAATCCTCAATCACAATCAAAAACGTAGAATATCAACACCTTGGCATCATACCCGAAGTATTTCGTCGCTTAGGAATCAACCTAGAAAAAAAAGGTGACGACATCTACATTCCAAAACAAGAAATCTATGAAGTAGAAAAATTCATGGACGGTTCAATAATGACAATCAGCGATGCCCCTTGGCCAGGATTCACACCCGACCTTATCTCCATTGCCCTAGTTGTTGCCACACAAGCAAAAGGAAGCGTGTTGATACATCAAAAAATGTTTGAAAGTCGCCTTTTCTTCGTTGACAAACTAATCGACATGGGCGCACAAATCATACTTTGCGACCCACACCGTGCAACAGTCATCGGAAGCGAAAGAAAATACCCACTAAAAGGCGTAAGAATGTCCTCACCCGACATAAGAGCAGGAGTAGCACTATTGATAGCAGCACTCTCAGCAGAAGGCACCTCAATCATTGACAACATAGAACAAATAGACCGTGGTTATCAAGACATTGACATAAGACTAAATAACCTTGGAGCAAAAATAAGAAGATTATAATTATGAATAATATGTTAGAACTATTTGAAAAAATCAATCCACTTTCCTTGATTGAAAAAAACGAACAAGGAGGATTAAACGAAGTAATACTTTGCAACGCAATCAATCCCGAAGCAAACATTGCAATAATAGGATTAGGTTTAGACGCCGACCCAATACGCAAAGAATTCTACAACCTAAAGAAACACAACAACACACTAAAAATCATTGACCTTGGCAACCTAAAACAAGGACAAACACCCAAAGACACCTACTTTGCATTAGCAGAAGTATGCGCCTTCCTTTTAAGAAACAAAATCATACCAATCGTACTTGGAAAAGACAACGACAATGCAATAGGCATGTACAAAGGATATGAACAAATAGGACAAATCATCAACATTGCCAACATAGACTCACGCATCGACCTAAAAGAACTATCCCTCGATGCCGACAAAGACAACTACCTTGCACACATCTTTTGCTCCGATCCCAACTACCTTTTCAACTACACACACCTTGCCTACCAAACCTATTTTGTTGAAACCGACCTATTAAAACTCCTACAAGACATACGCTTTGAAGCATATCGCCTTGGAGAAATACAAAACAATCTCGAAGATGCCGAACCACTGTTGCGAAACTGCGATATGGTAATTGCCGACATCAACGCCGTAAGAGCAAGTGACTCACCACTAAGCGACTCACCACATGGACTTTACGGAGAAGAATTTTGTAAATTACTTCACTATGCAGGCATGAGCGACAAACTCTCTTCACTTGGAATATTCTCCTACGATGCAAACAAAGACACCAACAACCGCACTGCAAAAATCATTGCACACGCACTATGGTATTTCATCGACGGATATTTATGGCGCAAACAAGACTTCCCATACAAAGACCTAAATAACTACTTACGATTCAACGTATTATTGGAAAATGAAGAAACCATCGTTTTCTATAAAAGCAAAAAAAGCGGCCGCTGGTGGATGCAAATCAACTGCAATGAACAAACCCAACAAAAATACCTACGTCACTACCTAATACCTTGCACCTACAAAGACTACTGCTCTGCAATGGAAAATAAAATACCCGACCGTTTTCTTCTAGCACACACAAAACTAAATTTATAAAAAAAACTACGCCAAAATGTACATCTGCTACGACAAAATGGCGTATAAACTACGTCAATTTGGCGTATAATAATATATATATAATAGTAATAATATAATATTTTATTTTTTTCTCTGTTTTGGGGTTTTGTTACCCCCATTTCTATATACGACAAATTGGCGTACTTCTTTGTTCGCTTTACATAAAAAAAAGGACTGCACACTTGCAATCCTTTTTATATAACAATAAGAATGTTTTAGTTTCTTTTTTCTTAGAATCTTTTTTCTTTGATTCTTGCTTTCTTTCCTGTTAGTCCTCTCAAGTAGAAGATTCTTGCACGGCGTACAACACCTCTCTTGTTCACAACGATAGTTTCAATGAATGGAGAGTTGATTGGGAATACTCTTTCTACTCCTACTCCACTAGAGATTTTTCTCACTGTGAATGTTTCAGTTACTCCGCTTCCTCTTCTTTGCAAAACCACACCTTGGAAACTTTGGATACGTTCTTTGTTACCTTCTTTAATTTTGTAACTAACTGTAATAGTATCTCCTGCTTTGAATTCTGGCCATTGTTTAACTTCTGTTAAACTGTCCACATATTTCATCAATTCTGGTTTACCCATTTTCTATTTCCTCCTATGTGATTTATTTTTTTACTTGATTAACTACTGCTTTGAAAGCATCTGGATTATTTAGTGCTAAGTCTGCTAAAACTTTACGGTTTAGTTCGATGTTGTTTTTGTGCAACAATCCCATAAATACAGAGTATGATATATCGTTGATACGGCATGCCGCATTGATACGATTTATCCATAATGCTCTAAATTCTCTTTTCTTATTTTTTCTATCACGGTAAGCGTATGTTTGTCCTTTTTCCCATTTGTTTTTTGCTACTGTCCAAACATTTTTACCTCTTCCCCAATAACCTTTTGTGCGGTTAAGGATTTTTTTTCTGCGTGCTCTCGACGCTACTGCATTGACTGCTCTTGGCATAATTTTTCAATTTTTTTTCGTATTAGCGTTCTTTCTATTTCAAAAGACTCTTGTTTTTTTGCTAAATACAATGGTTAATAACTCCTAATTTTTTAATTAAATCATTTCTCTGATTCTTGCTTCATCTGCTGCTGACATCACACAAGTGCTTGCCAATATTCTTTTTCTTTTAACTGATTTTTTAGTTAAAATGTGTGAATGGTAAGCGTGTTTTCTCTTGATTCTGCCACTGCCTGTTATAGAAAATCTCTTTTTTGCAGCAGATTTAGTTTTCATTTTTGGCATCTTACGTCCTTTTTTTTTGTTTATAATTTATTCTTATTGTTATTTCTTTCTTTTATTTTTTAGGGGCAATTATCATTATCATTCTTTTGCCCTCAAGTTTTGGCATCATTTCAGGTTTTCCATATTCAAACAATGCTTCCGCAAATTTCAATAATTGTGTTTCGCCTTGTTCTTTATAGACTATGGTTCTTCCGCGGAAAAACACATCAACTTTCACTTTGTTTCCTTCTTGTAGGAATTTGATAGCGTGTTTAAGTTTGAAGTTAAAGTCATGCTCGTCTGTTTGCGGTCCAAGTCGGATTTCTTTTACAACTATTTTCGCACTTTTTGCTTTTAATTCTTTTTGTTTCTTTTTTTGTTCGTAAAGAAGTTTTTGATAATCAACTATTTTACAAACTGGTGGATTTGCATTTGGTGATATTTCTACCAAATCCAATCCCATTTCATCTGCCATTTTTAAGGCATCTTTTATGTTGTAAATGCCTGACTCGATGTCCTCGCCGACCACTCTGACACTAGTTGCTTCTATTCTGTCGTTTATTCTGTATTGTTCTTCTTTTTTTTGTGGTCCTTTTTTTGCCGTGAATTGTTGTGGTGCTGCTATGATGCGTTCCTCCTATTTTTAATTTATACTATTTTTATTTTATTTTTTATTTTAATTCTTCTTCTACTAATGCGTTTACTTTTTGAGCAAATTCTTCTATTGACATTGTTCCCATGTCACCTTCTTTATGACGGCGAACAGATACTGTTCCTTCTGCTTCTTCTTTTTCTCCTACTATCAACATGAATGGTATTTTTGCCATTTCTGCATCACGTATTTTCTTTCCTGTTTTTTCGTTTCTCTCGTCTATGCTTCCTCTTATGTCGTAACGAGCGAGCAAAGATAATACTTTTTTCGCATATTCTTCATATTTTTCGGAAATTGGAAGTATTATAAATTGTTCAGGTGTCAACCAAAGTGGGAAAATTCCTGCTGTGTGTTCAATTAAAACTGCCACAAATCTTTCCATTGAACCAAATGGTGCTCGGTGTATCATGATTGGGCGGTGTTTTTGATTGTCTGCTCCTGTGTATTCTAATTCAAAGCGTTCAGGTAGGTTGTAGTCTACTTGAATTGTTCCTAATTGCCATTTTCTTCCGATTGCGTCTTTGACCATAAAGTCTAGTTTTGGTCCATAGAACGCTGCTTCTCCAACTTCTGTAACGGTTTTTAATCCTCTTTCTGCTGATGCTTCTATGATTGCTCTTTCTGCTTTTTCCCAAACTTCGTCGGAACCTATGTATTTTTCTTTGTTATTTGGGTCTCTTAGTGAAATTTGTGCTGTAAAGTTTTCAAATTTCAATGTTTTGAAGATGTATAATACTATATCTATTACTTTGCAGAATTCATCTTTTAGTTGTTCTGGTGTACAGAAAATGTGTGCGTCGTCTTGGGTGAAAGAACGTACTCTTGTAAGTCCGTGCAATTCTCCTGATTGTTCATAACGATAAACTGTTCCAAATTCTGCATAACGCAATGGTAAGTCTTTGTATGAGTGTGGTTTTATTTTGTAAATTTCAACGTGGTGAGGACAGTTCATTGGTTTCAATAGGTATTCTTCTCCTTCGAATGGAGTTGTGATTGTGCGGAAAGAGTCTTGTCCATATTTTTGGTAGTGACCAGATGTTTTATATAGGTTTACATCGCCAATGTGTGGTGTCATCACTTGTTGATAACCATAGTCTTTTTGTACTTTCTTTAAAAAGTTTTCAAGTCTTTGACGTAATTCTGTGCCTTTTGGTAACCATAGAGGTAGGCCTTGTCCTACGTTTTGTGAGAAAGCAAATAATTCTAATTCTTTTCCAAGTTTTCTATGGTCACGTTTTTTTGCTTCTTCCAACAATGCAAGATATTCATCTAATTCTTTCTTTTTTGGGAAAGTTATTGCATAAAGTCTTGTTAATTGTTTTCTTTTTTCATCTCCTCTCCAATATGCACCTGCTAAAGAAAGTATTTTGATTGCTTTTATTGTTGAGAAGTCAACTATGTGTGGTCCTTTACATAGGTCTATGAATTTTCCGCTTTCATAGAAAGTTATTGTACCGTCTTCTAGTTCTTCTATAAGTTCTGTTTTATATACTTCGCCTTTGTCTGCAAAGAATTTTAATGCTTCTGCTTTTGACACTTCTTTTCTAACTAATCCAACTCCTGCTTTTGCAATTTCTTGCATTTTTGCTTCTATTTTTGGAAAGTCTTCGCTTGAAAGCACTTTATCGCCAAAATCTATGTCGTAGTAAAATCCGTTTTCAATGGCAGGCCCTATTCCAAATTTTGCATTAGGATAAAGTTCCAAGATTGCAGCGGCCATAAGGTGTGCAGAACTATGCCAAAAAGTGTGTTTACCCTCAACATCATTCCACGTAAACAAACGCAAAGAACAATCTTCGTTTATTGTTCTGTTCAATTCTACTATTTGTTCATTAACGCTTGCACTTACAACTACTCTTGCTAAACCGTCGCTTATGCTTTTTGCTACATCTAAAGGAGTTACTCCTGCTTCAAATTGTTTTACGCTTCCGTCAGGTAAACTTATATTTATCATATTATTTTTCATTTTTTCAATTTGCAAAGATACAACTTTTTTACTAAATAAATAAAACATTGATATTTTTTGTTGTATCTTTGCCAAAAAAATTATCAAATCATTATGTTAAACGCTATAGTTTGGGACTTTGAACCTACTCTTTTTGGATTTATTAGATGGTATTCTCTTTTGTTTGCCCTAGCATTTGTGGCAGGATATGTAATACTTCAAAAGGTTGTTTTTCAAAAAGAAAATATTCCCAATTCGTATTTAGATAAACTTTCAGTCTATGTATTTTTGGGAGTTTTGATTGGTGCAAGACTAGGACATTGTCTTTTCTATGAACCGGGTTACTACCTTAATCACATAGTTGAAATGCTTTTACCAATAGCACAAACTCCTGATGGTTGGAAGTTTGTAGGGTATCAAGGATTGGCCTCTCATGGAGGAGCAATAGGAATTATAATTGCAATATGGTTGTTTGCAAGAAAAACAAAACTCAATATGTTTTGGACACTTGACCGTTTGGTTATAATTGTTGCCCTTGCAGGTTTGTTTATTCGTCTTGGTAATCTTTGCAATAGCGAGATTTATGGAGTGGCAACTAATAGCAATTGGGGATTTATCTTTGTTAGAAACGGCGAAACCATTGCTAAACACCCAACTCAACTCTATGAAGCAATAGCATATTTTATTACATTTATAATACTTCTATTCATATATATTAAAAGCAATCGCAAGGTTGTTCCTGGAAGACTTTTCTCGCTATTTCTAATTCTTGCATTCACCTCTCGACTAATTATTGAGAATTGGAAAGAAGTTCAAGAGGCATGGGAAGCAAATATGATTTTGAATATGGGACAAATCCTTTCTATACCTTTTATTATAATAGGAGTTGTGATACTTATATTAGGATTTCTTGGAAAGACAGGAAAACCATTAGATGTTAGCAAAGTAATAGAAACACATAAAAAAATAAATAAGAAATGAAAAAACTAATTTTAGTAAGACACGGACAAAGCGAATGGAATCTTAAAAACCTATTTACAGGTTGGACAGACGTAGATTTAACAGCACAAGGAGTAGAAGAAGCATACAAAGCAGGTATAGCAATAAAAGAAGAAGGAATAAAACCACAAGTATGTTTTACCTCTTACCTTAAAAGAGCAATCAAAACCCTTAACGGAATACTTGATGCAATGAATATGGACTATTTGCCTGTTGAAAAATCTTGGAGATTAAATGAAAAATCATACGGCGACCTTCAAGGCAAAAACAAAGCAGAAGCAACAGAAAAATTCGGAGCAGACCAAGTATTGCTATGGAGAAGAAGTTTCGATGTACAATCACCTGCATTAGATGCAAACGATGAACGCTCTCCATATCAAGACCCACGTTATGCAGGCATAGATAAAAAAGACCTTCCTTTGACAGAATCGCTACAAGATTGCATCAATCGTCTTTTACCTTTCTATCAAAACAACATTTTAAAAGCATTTGAAACCAACGACACAGTTTTAGTAGTAGCACATGGAAACTCTCTTCGTGGAATCGTAAAAACATTGAAAAATATGACAAACGAAGAAATCATTAAATTCAATATTCCAACAGGAATACCTTACTTATTTGAATTAAATGATGATTTAACACTACAAAACGATCGTTTCCTTGCAGACCCTGAAACATTACAAAAACTAATGGACGAAGTTGCAAATCAAGGCAATAAAAAATAAGAAAAAAAGCATTGAATAAATAAAACAAAGCGCTCGTTTGTCATAAATAAAGACTTACGAGCGTTTTTCTTTGAACTATTTTCACAAATTTTCTTTACATTTGCAAAAAAATAGTAATGAAAAAAATATTTTTAATCTTTATTTTTTCTTGTTTTTTCTCTGCTTTATCTTTTGCTCAATCAAAGGCAGAAAAGCGTTTTGAAAAAGCAGTACAACTCTTGCGTACAAATCAAATTGAGCAAGCACAAGAAGAATTACTTTCTCTAAAAGATAAGTATCCCGATTTCCTTTCTACTTATTTAGCACTTTCGGAAATCTACATTGCTCAAAACAATATTGAACAAGCAAAACAAGAACTTTTAATAGTTTGGCAAAAAGACAAAACCTTTGATTGTAAACTCTATATTGACCTTGCAAACATTTATCTATTAGAAGAAAAATATGATAGTGTTCTCTTGTTTACAAACACTATTCCTTGCAAGCGTTATTCTGAACAAATAAAGAAATTAAAAGAAACAGCAGAATTTCGCATCTTTCAAAAAGAAAATCCTGTTGATTTCTCTCCAAAAAACATGGGAAATGCAATCAACACTCAATATGATGAATATCTACCTTGCATAACTGCAGATATATCCGAACTACTTTTTACAAGAAGAGATAAAACAGAAGATTTCTTTATTTCTTACAATAGAAACGGAGAATGGACAAAGGCAGAGAAACTACCAAATTTACTTAACTCCACTTTTAACGAAGGAGCAGGAAGTCTTTCGCCCGATGGTCGTTTTATTTTCTTTACACGCTGTGGAGCAGAGAATGGATTAGGAAGTTGCGACATATATGTAAGTGAAAAAATCGGTGAGCAATGGCAAGAACCTAAAAACTTGGGTGCAAATGTTAATTCAAACGCTTGGGATTCTCAACCTTGCATTGCCTCTGATGGTAGAACATTGTTTTTTGTCTCTAATAGAAAAGGAGGAATTGGTGGTTCGGACATTTATTTCTCTTATCTAAAAGACAATGGAGAATGGACAAAAGCAAAAAACTGTGGTACAAACATAAACACACAAGGAAATGAAATGTCGCCTTTTATTCATCAATCCAATAGCATGCTTTATTTTGCAAGCGATGAACACTTAGGAATGGGGGGATTTGACTTGTTTTATTCAAAATTAGAAAATGGTAAATTTCAACAAGCAATAAATCTTGGTTACCCAATAAACACCATAAAAGATGAAAACTCCCTTACCTTATCTGCACAAGGCGATTACGCAATCTATGCTTCTAATTTAGACCTTTATGAATTCTCTATGCCAGAAGAGATTAGGCCTATTGCAGCAACATACATTAAAGGAGTAATTCTTGATAAAGAAACAAAGAAACCTTTGTCTGCAAAACTACAAATCAAGAATTTAAAAACAGCACGCCTTGCTCACGAAAGTATTTCAGATAAAAAAACAGGAGAATTCCTTATCTGTCTTGCAGAAGGAGAAGAATATGCTTTTTCAATCTCATGCGAAAACTATCTTTTCTATTCAGAAAACTTCTCAACTAAACAAGAAAATCAAGAAAAAGAAATATTACTTGTGCCAATCAAAACAGGTGAAGGATTAATACTAAACAATATTTTCTTTGAAACAAATTCTCATGAACTATTACCAACATCATTTGCAGAATTAAACACACTTATAGAACTACTACAAAACAATCCTACATTAAAACTCCTTGTTGAAGGACACACCGATAACATTGGTAAATCTGAACACAACATAAAACTTTCTCAACAAAGAGCAGAAGCAATAGTAACTTACTTAACAGAAAACGGAATAGAACCTTCACGTCTTAAAGCAAAAGGATATGGTTTTTCTAAACCAATTTCAGACAACGACACAGAAGAAGGTCGTGCAATGAATCGTAGAACAGAAATAAAAATCATTGAATAAATGGAATTAAATTTTAACTTAGAAAACATAGACCTTAGAGAATTTTGGGGAATAAACAATAAAAATTTCCGATTTATTGAAACAATCTTTCCAAACCTTGAATTAACGGAAAGAAGCGAAAAACTCCTTGTTAGCGGAGAAGAAAAAGACTTGCATGATTTTGAAACATTTTTCAACAACCTTGTAATTGCATACGAAAATCAAACCTATATTGATGAAAAGATAATAATGTCGGTTTTGCAACAAAACGAATATTTCAAAAACAAAGAAGAGGAAGTATTGGTTTATGGAGACAATGGACTGAAAGTTAGAGCGAGAAGCGAAAATCAAGCAAAAATGGTAAAGGAAAGCGAAAAAAACGATATGATTTTTGCCATTGGACCTGCAGGAAGTGGAAAAACCTACACCGCAGTAGCGCTTGCCGTTAGAGCACTAAAAGCAAAAATAGTAAAACGTATCATTCTTACACGTCCTGCTGTGGAAGCGGGAGAAAATCTTGGGTTTTTACCCGGGGATTTAAAGGAAAAACTTGACCCTTATTTACAACCGCTTTATGATGCTTTAAGAGATATGCTTTCTCAACAGAAATTAGAATCCCTTATTCAACAAGGCGTTATTGAAATTGCACCTTTGGCATTTATGCGTGGGAGAACTCTTGACAATGCTTTCGTTATACTTGATGAGGCACAAAATACCTCAATGGAACAATTAAAAATGTTTCTTACACGAATGGGGCGCAACTCCAAATTCATAATCACAGGCGACGTAACGCAAATTGACCTTCCCAAAAATCAACTTTCGGGACTTCTTCCAACAATAGAAAGAGTCAAACACATTAAAGGTATTGCTGTAATAGAACTTCAATCCTGCGACATAGTAAGACACAAACTTGTAAGCAAGATTATTGAAGCATTAGATTAGAGAAAAAAATAAAAAAACTTTGTTTCCCTTAAATAAAGCAAAGAAAGAATAAAATATTTCTTTGCTTTATTTTTTTAAATGAAAGAGTTTTTAAAACCAATAACCTATTCCAAGTGTAAGAATTGTGTTTCCCTTAAATATACGTTTTAATTGAGAGTTTGGAAATTGATAATCGTAATTTATACGAAACTGTAATTTATTGAAAACCTCCACTCCTGCTATTGCAGAAAAACTCCAAGTATCAAAAGTCCTACGAGAAATTCCATAATCACTTAAATCTTTCCACGAAAGAGAATATGTTGCTCCTGCTCCAAGGATTCCTCTAAAATTTGGTATACCTATTTTCCATTTTAAATAGATTGGCAATTTAAAGTTAGAGAAACGCTCTGTAAAACTACCGTTTTGAAGTTGTAATGCTTTAAGTTCGTAAAGTAAATCCACCTCTGCTCCTACTTTAACTATTGGAAGAATAAACTCTGTTGTAAGTCCAAGATTCAAAGGTGTGGATTCTAAAATTGATTTATTGGGATAAAATCCTAAAATTACACCTGAACGAAATGTATCAAATTGTGCTGTTGCAAAAAAAGATAATGTGATAAATAATCCTAAAAAAACTGTCTTCTTTATACTCATTTGATATTTTTTTTGTATGTTTGTACTATGAAAAACGTTTATTTTTGTTTTTTATTTTGCATTTTATCCTTTATAGGCAATAGTCAAACCTTACGTTTTGAAGAAAATAAAGGACAATGGCAAGAGAATATTCTCTTTAAGGCTCGATTGCAAAAAGGTGCTTTATTCGTTGAAAAAAACGGATTAGTCTTTCATTTAAACGATGTAGCAAAACATCAAAAACAAAAGACTAATTCTGCTCATGCTTTCAAAATTGAGGTAAAAAATTCATTAACTCCCACCATAAAAACGCCTAATCCACTACCCTCTTACTCCAATTATTTCTTAGGAAAAGAAAAAGAAAAATGGGCATACAAAGTAATGGCATACGAAGAGATTGTCTATCAAAATATTTTCAATAACATAGATTGGAGAGTCTATTCAAAAAACTCTGAACTCAAACACGAATTTATTGTAAACCCTAATGGAGTAGTTGAAGATATTGTTTTGGAATACAAAGGACTTTATGATATCAAATTAAAAAGAGATGAATTGATTTTAGAAACTTGTTTAGGAGAAATAATTGAAGAAAAACCATACGCTTATCAAATCATTAACGGAAAGCAAATCCCTATTCAAGTTGAGTTTTCTTTAAAAGGCAATAGTGTTTCTTACACAATTGGCAACTATGATAAGACTTTGCCTTTGATTATAGACCCTGCTCTCATTTTTTCAACCTATTCGGGAAGTACTGCTGACAACTGGGGATTTACCTCTACATTTGACTCATACGGAAATCTTTATTCAGGAAGTATTGTTGATAACATAGGATATCCAACGACCTTAGGAGCGTTTGTAGATACATACGCAGCAGGTTGGGATTGTGCTGTAAGTAAATTTTCTCAAGACGGAAGTCAATTACTTTTTTCTACATACTATGGAGGTGCACAAAGCGAAATGCCACATAGTATGATTGTCAATCAATATGATGAATTAGTTGTAATGGGAACAACAGGTAGTTATAATTTTCCTACAACTCCATACGCCTTTTCAGAGAGTTTTTCAACAGGTTCTACAATTACATACGACGGAACAATAAATTTTCCTTTTGGAGTAGATATTTACGTTAGTCGTTTTTCCGATGACGGCACCGCTTTATTGGCATCTACCTACGTTGGAGGAACAAATAACGATGGTTTAAACTACCGAGAAATTTATAATGCAAATCAATATATTGCATATTTTGGAAACGATTCTCTTTATGCAAATTACGGCGATGGAGCAAGAGGTGAATTGATTACCGATGACCAAAATAATATTTATGTAGGCACTACAACTTTTTCTTCTGACTTTCCTGTAAGTCAAAATGCCTTTCAAACAACTTTTGGTGGCAATCAAGAAGGGGTTGTCTTTAAGTTAGATTACGCTTTACGCACAATGATTTTCTCTTCCTTTATTGGAGGAAGTGGAGATGATGCAGTATTTTCCATAGACGTTGATACCTCTTACAATCTCTATGTAACAGGAGGAACAGTCTCTGAGAATTTTCCTACAACCAATAATGCTTACGACTCTATATTTGACGGAGGAGCGACAGACGGCTTTCTCGCTTTGGTTTCCTATAATGGCAACGAATTACTCGCCTCTACATTTTTTGGATCCAATAAATTTGATTTATCTTACTTTGTACGATGCGACAGAAATGGCTATCCGCATATTTTTGGTCAAACAAAAGCAGAAGGAAGTGATTTAGTATATAATGCAAACTACAATATACCAAATAGTGGTCAGTTTTTAGCAAAATTTGAACCTAATTTAAACTCTCTTGTGTGGAGTACGGTTTTTGGAACTGGCGATAACCAAATAAATATTTCTCCTACAAGTTTTGCGGTCGATGTTTGCGGAAGAATATATGCAACAGGCTGGGGACGAATCTTTAAATATGTTGCTCCAAGCAATCTTCAAGTTTTTGGAACAATGAATATGCAAACAACTAATGACGCTTATCAATCAATCACAGATGGACAAGATTTCTATATTATGTCGCTTAGTCACGATGCTTCTTTATTAGAATATGCTACTTTCTTTGGAGAGTTAAACAATTCTGCAAACTATGGAAATGACCACGTAGATGGTGGCACTTCTCGTTATGATAAATATAGTAATCTCTATCAAGTAGTTTGTGCCTCTTGCAACGGAAGTCAAAATTTCCCTGTTACACCAAATGCGTGGAGCGATTCTAACCAAGCAAGCAATTGTAATATGGCGGCATATAAGTTTCAAATTCACGATGACTTTGCAGTAGCGGATTTTATTACACCTGATTATATTTGTTTTCCTGATACCGTTCACTTTACCAATATTGGACGTGGCGATAGTTTTCTTTGGGATTTTGGAGATGGCACTTTATCTTCTCTACCCTCTCCTTCGCATTACTACAACGAAGCAGGAATCTATGATGTTAAGTTAATCGCATACAAAAATTATGGTTGCATTGCTGCAGACACTATTACAAAACAAATTATCTTACTTGACTCAAGCATAGACACTCTTCCAACTCTTCAAGCGTGTAATGGAGATTTATTACAAATAGGAATACAACCCTATTCTCAAGATAGCGTAAGTTATTCTTGGATTCCAAGTGAAGGATTGACCAATCCAACCTCTCCAAATCCATACGCAGTGGTTTCGGGTAATAAGACCTATCGTCTAATCATTACAACACCACAATGTAGCGACACCTTAGTACAACAAATCATAACAAGTCCAATAAATAGTCTTGATTTAACAATTCAAGATGTTTCTTGTCCTCAAGAAAGCGATGGTTACGCCTTGATAAACAGTCAATGGGATAGTTTAATTGTTTCTTATGCTTGGAGTAATGGTCAAAACCAAGTAGATTCCATTGGTAACTTATCCACAGGCAATTATTCGGTTATGGTAGAAGATATTTATGGTTGTCAATTTGAAGAAAATTTTACTATAAATAGCATTTCGCAATTGAATATTAGTCTTTCGGTTGATACAAACATTTGTGGAAATACTTGTAATGGTCAAATACATATTTCCGCTCAAAATGGAGTAGAACCTTATAATATTTTATGGGACGATTACACTCTTAGTGGATTTGATTTAGAAAACTTATGTGACGGAAATTACGCTTTCACAATACAAGATGCACAAGGTTGTCTCATAAGCGATACTATAACTATTGAAAGCAAATATAATATTACTACAACTACCACAAAAACCGACAATAATTGCGAACAAGGTTGTGGAGCAATAGCAAGCGTGCAAGTAAACGGAGGTTTATTGCCTTATTCTTACGCTTGGTCAAATGGAGAAACAAGTTTTTCAATAGAGGATTTATGTTGCGGAACATATTATGTAGACATAAGCGATGCAAATCAATGTACCGCAAGAGATTCGGTGGAAATATCATACGTAAATAATCTTAGCAATATTCAAATTCAAGCAAGCGACACAAGAGTCTTTGACGGAGAAGTAATTACTCTTAGTGTAGATTATATTCCTAATATGTATTGTTATTGGACTCCAACAGAAAATTTATCCTCTCCTCTTTCTTTTACGACAAACGCAACCGTATATGAGTCGGGATTTTATTTTGCTACAGTAACTGATAATCATGGTTGCGAGGTTAAAGATAGCGTTTGGATAGAAGTAGATATTGTTGAGTGTGAACGTCCAAATATTTATGTACCTAATGTTTTCACTCCTAATAATGACGGAAAAAATGATATTGTCTTTGTAAAGGGTGAATGGATTGAGAGTTTTGAGTTTGAAATCTTTGACCGTTGGGGCGAAAAAGTATTCTTTACCGATAAATTATCTGAGGGTTGGGACGGAACTTTTAATGGAAAACTTTGTGATGCTGCAGTTTATTTTTATAGACTTATAGTTAATTGTGCAGCAGGCAAGAAATTTGTTGAAGGAGGAGACATTACTTTAATTAGATAAGCAAATGGCAAAAAAAAATAAGTATTACGTAGTTTGGATTGGAAAGAAAACCGGAGTTTTCGATTCTTGGAAAGAGTGCGAAGAAAGTGTTAAAGGATTTGAAGGTGCAAAATACAAATCCTTTGATAGTTTGACCTCTGCACAAGAGGCCTTTAATCACAATCCTAACGAATTTATTTCTCAAAAGAAAAAGAAAGTAACCGTTTTACAATCATCGCTTACAGCAAATTTACCTATCTACGAAAGCATTTCAACAGATGCAGCATGCAGTGGCAATCCCGGAATAATGGAATATAGAGGTGTTTACACAAAAAATGGAGATACGCTTTTTTATTATAAACACAAAAGAGGGACTAATAATATTGGAGAATTTCTTGGCATAGTTCATGGACTTTCTTATTTAAAAAAACACAATCTTCCCCACCCCCTTTACACCGATAGCAAGACTGCTATTGCTTGGGTAAAGCAAAAAAAATGCAAAACAAAATTAACGCCCGATGAAAGCAACAAAGACTTATTTGATTACATTCATCGAGCGGAACAATGGTTAGAAAACAACTCTTATTCGACCGAAATACTTAAATGGGATACTGAATCATGGGGAGAAATCCCTGCTGATTTCGGAAGAAAGTAAATTATTCTTCTATCGGAAGTTCTTCAAAATAATCTGTATTGTACAAAGAATATTTTATTTTTTTATCCTTACCTATTGAATAGAAGTATTTATGTTTTCCTTTTGTCTTTTCTTTTACGTATTTATTCATCAAGAAATTGTACATATACCTTGCGGTCATACGAGATGTCTTATCGGATAATTGATATGCATCATTAGGGTTCAGAAGAGTTAATTCATAATCTGCATATTTCTTACCATCAACATCTTCTGTAAATCCAATAAACTCATCTGTAATTTCATTACTTATAAACAAAAGTTTACGACTTGTAGTATCTGCCCAATTATACTCTAACCAAACATTCATTCTCAAACCTGTGAGACTTTTTTGGTAAGTTGTACTATCGGTATAGTATTTTCCTGTTATACTATCTATTTTGGTAAATTCCTCAATCTCTATTTGCGAAACATTTAAAGTATTGAATCTTCCCTTGATTTTACTAACTAAATACTCTTGTTGATAGACTGTAAAACCATAACGTCTTAATTCTTTTACCAAACATTTCTTATAGATTTTCAAAATTTCCTCTTGATTTACCTTATCTATAATCTTAGTATATTTATTTTTTAGTTCATTTTTAGTTTGTTCATCTAAGGCATCAAATCCAAACATTTGATTGATATTATCATTTACCAAAATAATATCATCACTAAAAGTTACATAGATAAGTTCATTCTTGTGCGTGGTTTCTTGATTCTTTAAAAAGTTTCTTACAATTTCTTGTCCTTGCAAATTTGTTGTAAGAAAGACTGTAACAATTACTAAAACCGTTAATATCTTTTTCATATCTTATAGTTTTATTAAAACAAAGAACCTTGTATAGTATCTTTGTCGTTTAATTCAATGTTTACTTCTTCTATTTCTATTTCTTCTTCTACTTGCTCTTCTTCAGAAATATATTCCAAAGGTTCTAAAAATTCTATTGAGATATTTGCATCTTTTTCTATTCTCTTTCCTTTGGCCTTGTATTTCTTTATATCATCTAATTTTTCTACCTCTAATTCGTTTTCTCCTATTCTTACAACAGGCAAATAATCATAACTAAGAGCAAGGAATTTTGCTCCCTCTTGTTCTTCAAAAACATCAATTTTCTTATTACTTACCTCAGGAATAAAACGTTTTAAATAAAGGAAGTTTGTTTGCTTTTCGGCATAGAATATCGACAAAGGTTTGTTTTTAATGAGCTTTTCAATAAATATTAAGTCATCATCAAAATGCAAAGACAAATCATAACCAGTTATTCTATAAGTTCCGTTTGAATAGAATGTAAGAATCTTATCATCTTTACTAAATTCACCTAAATATATTCCGTTTCCATCGGCATTTAATCGCTTAATTGAAGAGTCAAACCATATTTTTCTTGCACTAAGAGTAGAAACACCTTCAGTTTTCTTGGTAACAGAGGTTATTATTCTTGAAGAAAGAGTATTACCTTTTGTATTTCTTGATTTAATTGCAAGAGTTGCAAAATCATACTCCATTTTATTTGTTCGCATTCTAAGAGCAGGTTTAAGATTTATATTAACCTTTTCGGCCTCTCCATTAGGATTTACGCTCAAATAAACAATCTTAGAACCTTTTGTACCTTGTGTTAAATCATATTCCTTTCCGCGAATAATAGATGAAATATTAAATCTCTTAACATAAAACTTACCAAAAGCACCATCTTGATAAATCATATTATAGATTGTTCTTTCATCATTTTTTCTAAATACGGCAACGTGTTTTAGATTCTTTCCAAGATATTCTTTCTCTTGTACTTTCTTCACAACAAAAGTTCCGTCTTTTCTTATCGCAATTACATCATCTAAGTTAGAGCAATCCTCAACATATTCATCTCCTTTGAGTTTATATCCAACAAATCCCTCTGCATAATTACAATAAAGTTTTTCGTTTGCCACCGCAACATTTGCCTCTTGTATATAATCAAAAGAACGAATCTCGGTTTTTCTTTCTCTTTCTTTGCCATATTTATTTTTAATTCTCTCAAAATAAGCAATAGCGTATGGAATAAGATTATCTAAATCGTGTTGCACAGCCTTAATATCGTCTTCTATTGCAAGAAGTGTATCATCTGCCTTGTCGCTATTGTATTTTGAAATCCTATCTATTGGAATTTTTCTAAGTCTATGAATATCCTCTATCGTAATAGGGCGAAGTAAATTCTTAACAAAAGGTTTCATTCCCTTATCTATTTCAGAATCTATTTCCTCATCGCTCTTACATTTTTCCATTCTCTTGTAAACACCCTCTTTTATAAAGATTTTTTCAAGCGAAATCCAATTCCATTTCTCATTTAGTTCACCTAACTCTATTTCAAGCTCTCTTTTTAAAAGGCTTACGGTGTTTTCTGTCGATACCTTTAAGATTTCGGAAACCGAAGCAAAACGTGGCTTTTCGTTTTCTATCACACAAGAATTTGGCGATAGGCTTATTTCGCAATCTGTGAAAGCATAAAGAGCATCAATCGTTTGATCGGGAGAAGTATCGTTTGGAAGAGTTATTCTAATCTCAACTTCGCTCGCAGTATTGTTATCAATTTTTTTGATTTTTAATTGATTCTTATCACAAGCCTTTACAATAGAATCAATCAATGAGTCAGCTGTAACAGTAAAAGGTACTTCCGTAATAACAAGTGTTTTGTTATCCACTTGTTTTATTCGTGCTCTCACTCTTAAACGTCCTCCTTGCAATCCATCGTTATACTTCTCTACATCCATTAGCCCACCTGTTGGAAAATCTGGGTAGATTGCAAAATCCTCTCCTTTTAATATAGCAATAGAAGCATCTATCAATTCATTAAAGTTATGAGGCAGTATTTTACAAGCAAGCCCTACCGCAATACCTTCTGCTCCTTGTGCAAGCAACAAAGGAAATTTCACAGGCAATGTGTCAGGCTCTTTATTTCTTCCGTCATAAGATGGGTGCCAACTTGTAGTTTTTGGATTAAACACAACTTCCAAAGCAAATTTTGAAAGTCTTGCTTCGATATAACGCGGTGCTGCTGCGCCGTCTCCTGTAAGAATATTTCCCCAGTTACCTTGACAATCTATCAAAAGGTCCTTTTGTCCCATTGTAACTAAGGCTCCAGCTATTGAAGAATCACCATGAGGGTGGTATTTCATTGTATTTCCCACTATGTTAGCGACTTTGTTATATCTTCCGTCGTCTAATTCTTTCATAGAGTGAAGAATTCTTCTCTGAACAGGCTTTAATCCATCGTTAATGTGCGGAACGGCACGCTCTAATATTACATAAGAAGCATAATCCAAGAACCAATCTTGAAACATGCCTCTTATAGAAGTTATTTTATGAGTATTTTCTTCCATTTTTTAAAGAAAGGATATTTAAAATTCTACTTTTGGTGCATTTTCTGCTCCTGATTGAGCCTCAAAATAAGGTTTCTTATCAAAGCCAAATATAGAAGCAAACATGCTATTAGGAAAACGTCTTACGCTTTTATTGAAATCATTTACCACATCTGAGTAACGTTGTCTTTCAACCGCAATTCTATTCTCTGTTCCTTCAAGTTGAGATTGCAATTCCAAGAAATTTTGATTTGCTTTCAAGTCTGGATATTGCTCAACCACAATATTCAATCCTCTAATTGCAGAAGAAAGATTATCTTGTGTTTGTTGGAAATTATTTAATTGCTCTTGTGTCATATTTTCTGCATCAATCTTCACTTGCGATGCTTGATTTCTTGCTTCAATTACTTTTAACAAAGTAGCCTCTTCGTGAGAAGCATAACCCTTTACAGTGTTTACCAAATTAGGTATTAAATCCATTCTTCTCTGATATTGACTCTCTACCTTAGACCATTGATTTGAACAATTTTCATCTTTTGTTACCAATCCATTATAAACACTTACACCCCAAGCAACAAGTATTACAACTATCGCTGCTACAATGATAATAGGAATAAACTTTTTCTTCATATTCTTATTTTATTTAAAATTATCAACTCTTTTTATTAGAAGCGTCCACCGCCTCCTCCGCCACCCGAGAAGCCACCGCCCCAACTTCCTCCGCCAGAAAATCCTCCTCCAAACGAACTTCCACCGCCCATTCCGCCTATAATAACTCCGCCACTTCTTGGAATATCTGAATCAATATATGATATATGATTACAATTCTTACAACGATAAGTTTTTCTCATCACTCCATTCTTAAAAGACGTAGGATATTTCAACACTTTCTCCGATTGCTTATAATAAGCCTTAGCCTTACAAGAAGGACACTCACTATAATTTGTCAAAATCTTATCGTATGGATAAATTACCGTTTGTCCACAACTCTCACATAGCCAAACATCATAATTCTTACTACCTATTTCTTCTTCAATCTGTGCTTTACGACTAAGATATTTATCTTCCTCCTTTTCTGATAAAAGCCTCATTTTATTTGAACAACTACATTTCACGCTCGATTTTTTAATTCTTCTTATCTCTATGCAATAAATCCAAATCAAAAGAAGTAATAAAGCAGGAAAGAAAACAATTCCCACAATTAACCAAGGCAAAGATTTTTGTTTTAAGGCTTTTATTTTTTCTAACTTATAGTTATTGTCTATATGAGAATATTGTTTGTAAATCAATATGATAGCAAGAACAAAATAAATCAAAGAAAAAATTAAAAAAATCAAAGAAAAAATAGAAAAATCCTTTGAAATATTTTCTTTTTTCTTTGAATTATTTTCATAAGTCTTATCTAATAAAGAAACAACCTGCTCTACGCCCGAAATAAAGCCTTCGTCCCACTTTTCTTGCTTGAAATAAGGAATCATATACTTATTTACAATTCTTGTAGATAAAGCATCGGTCAAAATTCCCTCAACTCCATATCCCGTTCTAATGAAAACCTCACGAGAAGCCTTTGTAAGAATTATTATTATTCCGTTATCCTCACCTTTTTTCCCTATTTTCCAAGCATCAAACAACTCCATAGACAAATCTCTTGCAGAAGTAGTTTGCTCACCCTCTATTGCAACAACAGCAATCTCTATTCCCGTTCTTTGATTCAAAGAATGAAGAAGTTGATTTAGGCTATCGGTCGCATAAGAAGAAAGAATGCTGTCTTGATTTGCCACATAACACTGAGCACAACTTGTTTTAGGATTCACAATTTGCTCAACAGAGAAAGCAAAAGCACAGTTGAAACTAACGCAACAAACAAACAATAAGAATAAGACAAGTTTCCTCATTAAAGATTCATTAAAAAATTACACTACAAAAGTAATATTTTTTTTTGAATTAAAGCATTTTTTAGTACTTTTGCAGTTTCAAAACAAAAAAACCTTATAATAATTATGTCTGAATTTGAAAGAATAAAATGTTTAATAATAGGCTCGGGCCCTGGTGGCTATACAGCGGCTATTTACGCAGCAAGAGCAGATTTAAAGCCTGTTGTATTAGAAGGAATGCAAGCAGGAGGACAATTAACCATTACAACAGAGATTGAAAACTTCCCAGGATACCCAGAAGGCGTAGAAGGAAGCGAAATGATGGAACAAATAAAACAACAAGCTCAGCGTTTTGGAACAGAAGTTCGCCCAGAAGTTGTAGTGAAAGCAGATTTTTCTCAACGTCCTTTTAGAATTGAAACAGACAACGGTAGTAAAATAGAAGCAGAAGCAGTAATCATTGCAACAGGAGCAAGTGCAAGATGGTTAGGTCTTGAAAGCGAACAAAAATTTGTGGGAATGGGCGTTTCTGCATGTGCGACTTGCGATGGATTCTTTTACAGAAATCAAGAAGTTGCAGTAGTTGGCGGAGGAGATACAGCGTGTGAAGAAGCCTCATACCTTGCAAACATTTGTAAAAAGGTGTATTTAATCGTTAGAAGAGACGAATTAAGAGCCTCAAAAGCAATGCAAGAAAGAGTAAAGGCTAATCCAAAAATCGAAATCGTTTGGAATCACAAACCAAATGAAGTTTTAGGAGATGATAGTGGCGTTACAGCTTTCCGTTTAGAACATTCACAAACAGGAGAGTTAAAAGAAATTGCAGTAACCGGCATATTCTTGGCAATAGGTCATAAACCAAACACAGATTTCCTTGCAGGACAAATAGAATTGAACAAAGAAGGATACATAATCACACAAGACAAGAGTTCAAAGACAAATATAGAAGGAGTTTTCGCAGCGGGAGATGTTTGCGACCCTACTTATCGTCAAGCAATCGTTGCAGCGGGAAGCGGATGTAAAGCCGCAATGGACTGCGAACGCTTTTTACTTGCAAATCCATTAGCATAAAACAATGCAAGCAAAGAAAACATTTCTTTTTGCATTAACATATATTCTAATAAGTCTTCCTTTTCACGTCTTTTCACAAGAAGAAAAGGAAGACTCTCTACATATATCAAATATTTACTTCAAAGCCGACAACAAATCCTTTCTAATAGACAGCGTTCACAAGATTGAAAACGATATTTATTCCACTCACCGAGTAGATGCAACAAAACAAATCAACGCTCCTTTCTTTCAAACACTCTCAACCCTTGGAGGAGCAAGCCAAAGTTTAGAATACAATCCACAAAACCCTACTTACAACTTTCTACCCAATCTTTTCTTGCCTTATTTCCATACATTAGAAAACATAAACTTCTATCAATTAAGCAATCCATATAGTTTATTGAAATATTCCAATGATATAAACTCCTCACAATACTTTACAATAATCCATGCCCAAAACCTTGCAAAAGGATTGAACGTAGCGGTGAAATATGACGTAAATTACGCCGATGGAATCTTTGCTACATCGGAAGTAATGAACCAATTTTTTGATTTCACAGCAAACTATGTTTCAAAAAGTGGAAGATACCGTGCCTTACTTTCTTTCATTAGAAATCGTGTTTACCTAAATGAAAACGGTGGAATCTTACATGACACGCTTTGGACAAACCAATCATATTCAAAACCCGAGACCTACCCTACTCTTTACACAAGTGCATATAGCAAATACAAGAATTACAACTTTTCTTTAACACAACACTACCTTTTAAGCAAAGAAAAAAAACTCGGAGCTTTGAGTCATCAAATCATCTATGAGGATTTAACACGACTATTCAACAATTTAGAAACACAAAAAGGAGACTCACTTTCACAAACCAATATAGAAAATACTCTTTCGTGGACAAACAAAACCACATCAAGCAAAAACTTTTTCATACCCCTAAACATAGGAATCACACATAGAGTTTTGTCTTACAGCAACACAGACACCTATTTCAAAAATCAAATTTCGCCATTTGCAAGCATAGGATTAAACGTAAAAAACTTTGATTTAGAAGGACGATACACACAAATATTCTCCGAAAGTAAAGAAAACGAACACCAAGCCCTTGTAAAAGCAAGTTATAAAAAAAGAATCACTCTACAAGCAGAACAAAACAAAGCCTACGGCAACTATTACATTCAATATTACGGCAAAACAAGCCCAACACTCACCAATAGCCTAAAACTAAACTACAACACAAAGAATTTAAACATAGACCTATCTTACAATCAAGTAGAAAACGCAACCTATATTGATGAAAACCTACAAATCATTCAAGTAGGAGAAAAAGCAAACCTATTTAAAGCCAAAGCATATTGCGATTATTCGTTTGGAATCTTCAATGCAAAAGCACAAATGCTTTATCAAAAAACCGATAATCAAGAAGCAATCCGCCTACCCGAATTCCAAGTAAAAGCAAGCCTTGCAATAAAAGTCAATCTCTTTGGAGGAAAAATGACAATCCTTTTTGGAGTAGATTTAAACTACTTCTCAGCCTACTATGCCGATGTTTACAATGCAGAAATTGGCTTTTTCACACGCCAAAACCAAGAGTTGATAGGCAATTACCTTTATGCCGATGTTTTTGCCAACATAAAAATTTCACAATGTAACCTTTTCATTTGCCTTGAACACCCTTACGCAAGCCTAATTTCAAACAATTACTTCGCCACACCACACTATCCACACTCAGGTCTTAACTTCCGTTGGGGATTAAGTTGGGAATTGTGGAATTAAACAAAGAAAATAAAAAACAAAACGCTCGTAAGTCAAAATAAAACTAAGACTCACGAGCGTTTTTCTTTATATTATAAAATCAATCCCTATTCCTCTCCCCAAATTTTAATGGTTTTATCCTCTGAACCGCTGATAATTTTTGTGCCATCGGGACTATATGCTACGGATTCGACATAATCTGAATGTCCCTCCAAGGTTTTAAGGCATTCTCCTGTGTTTGCGTCCCATATCTTAACGGTATTATCATATGAACCGCTGATAATTTTTGTACCGTTCGGACTATATGCTACGGAATTGACACCTTCTGAATGTCCCTCCAAGGTTTTAAGGCATTGTCCTGTGTTTACATCCCATATCTTAACGGTTTCATCCAATGAACCGCTGATTATTTTTGTGCCATCGGGACTATATGCTACGGAAGTAACCCATTTAGAATGTCCCTTTAAGGTTTTAAGGCATTGTCCTGTGTTTGCATCCCATATCTTAATGGTTTTACCACATGAACCGCTGATAATTTTTGTGCCATCGGGACTATATGCTACGGAATTGACAATATATGAATGTCCCTCCAAGGTTTTAAGACATTGTCCTGTGTTTGCATCCCATATCTTAATAGTTTTATCAAATCCACCGCTAATTATTTTTGTGCCATCGGGACTATATGCTACGGAATAGACATTATCTGAATGTCCCTCCAAGGTTTTAAGGCAGGTAAACTTTGTATAATCAACTTTACAGGTATTTCCTCCTCCTTCTGTCGTCTTTCCACAACTTGAAAACAAAGTTGCAAAAACTACAATCAAACTTAAAATTTTTACTACTCTCATTTTTTTTATCTTTTAATTAAATTAGCAAAGCAAAAATAAAGAAAATAAATAACAAAACGCTCGTTTGTCAAAATAAAACTAATACTCACGAGCATTTTTTGTTTGAGTTGGAATTTTCTACCAATATTCTACTGTACGAGTTGTAACAGTTTTGTTTCCTTTATTGTCAGTTCCTGTTCTCTTTGTCCAATCTTGACTCATTACATCGTAGGTATAAGTTGTTGTAGTCTTCTCTGAAGAATCTTCAAAGTTGTTTTTCCAAATCTCAACCTTGTTTACTAAAAGTCCATCATTATTATATTCATACGAAATGGAGTGTTCTGCATCAATATACTGACAATTATATTTTTTAATACCGTATTCATTAAACTCAAACGTCAAAATATCATTTTCATTAAAAATTGCGATATTTTTTTGCTTATCTATCTCAGGTGTAGGGAAAGTATTATCTAATCGTTTCGCAGAGATAATTTTTCCATCCTTTAATGTAAATTCTTTAAATGGACAATCAGAACAATTACTATACCTTATTTCAATAATATTACTTTGTTGGTCATACTCTGTTGTTAGGGTTTCCTCACCTGTTTTCTCAATTGATTTTTTGATTACTTTTTTTTGAATTTCTTGTTCTGTTTCTACTGCTGTTTCAGTGTTGCTTTCGGTGTCTGTTGCTAGTGAATTATTTTTGCCACAAGATATTAATAACATAAATCCTAATAATATAAGAGTTACTCGTTTCATTTTTCTGTTCATATTTTTTACTATTATTTATTTGGTTAATACTTCTTTTTTATCGTTCAATTTTTTTACTTTCTTTAAACTATCATTTATCTCTTCTCCTTTTGATTTTATGTTATTCAAAACTTTTGTTTGAAATTCAACAAACTCAACTAATGATTTATTTTTATCAACATGAGGGATATTTTCAAAATTCAAAGATTTTTTATATTCAGAATATGCTTTTTTAATACGTTTAAATTCTTTTGAAGCCTCAATTATGATAATATCGTTATCGTTAATTTTTTCTAATAAGTTACAACATCTTATATATTCATTTTGACTACATTCAAATTCATTCAAACGATTAACCCAATCTCCATTATTGCTCCAAGATAAATTAAACGACTGTTTATATTCTTCATAAGTTTTCACTAAGTGTTTATAATTTGTGGCGTTTTGATAAAATGAGTTATCTTTATTTTTTATAGTTTCTCTTTTGTTTAAGTAATTTATGAAATCTTCTTGTTTTTTAATAGCAGCTTCATATTCATTAACTAATTTGTAAAATTCCGAAATAGTATTAAAAGTTCTAACAGGATTATTGACTTCTTTTTCGTAAATAGGTAAAATATCATCGCAGTTTTTATATGCAAGATTTTTTATTTTTTTATCATTGTTATTAAACGTTACACTTACTTTTTTATCAACAAACGTTGATTTAATATCTTCTACAAACCCAATAAACTCTCTTAATAATTCAATATCTTTTTCCGTAATGTTCTTATATGATTTTTTTACCATGGTTGAACGGATATTTTCATATGTGTTTTCATTTATATATTGCCTTATAATATGACGTTCAAGCTCCAAATTCTTAAGAGTATTCAATAGATTAGATACTTCTTTCTTTCTGCGTTCTTTTTCTTCTAAATTTTGAATATAATTCTCTATTGTATCAATATCATTTGGGTTAATGTGGCAGTATGTATGCCAATAGAAAGGTCCAGAAGAGAATGTGTTACCCCCTAAATAGAAACATAGATTTTCTCTAATACTAGATATAGTATTTCGCATATCGTTTGCACTATATCTTCTTTTTATTTCGTTTAATGATTCTATTATTTCTTCTACAGGAGTATATTTAATTCTTTTGAGTATTTTTACTTTAATATCAGGACAGCCAATAGGATTTCCGATATAATTTTCCTTTCCTTTATGAAGATAACTATCATAATCATAGATGGTACGGCTATCAGCAAAAACGGTAGTTATTCTAAAATTAGTTTTTAAAAATATAGAATCATTTTTAGTTTCTAAATAAGTATCCATAAGTGTTTGCATTTCTTCATTGAATTTTTCAATATCACCATTCTGACGAAGAAAAGCATTTGTTACTATTCCGTCTTCATTTATTTCTAGTAGTATATACTCTAATGCAACCACTCCATTATAAATTTGTGCAGAACTTGAATTAATATTATCAATTGGGTGTAAATGAATATCTGCTTTATTGTTATAAAGTCTTAATAATTTTTCATTATTCCATTCTTCCCAATGAAATAATTCTAGTTGATTTGTTTTTTCTGAATATCTGTAATCACTCCAAATACTATCGACTACTCCATTTTTATAGAAACCAATTATTTTTCTTCTTACACCATAATCATAGTTCCAAGTTTTAATATATTCACCATCTAATACTCCATGTTTATAATTACATTCTTTTTTTACATAAAAATCTATATTTACTTGCTTGCCATGTAAGATTTTATTATCGCTTTCATCATAATAAAATCTTACTGTATCTCCTCCAGGAAATGTTTCCATGTATATTGGCTCATTTATATCTGTTTGGCAATTACCTATTAAAGGAATTGATAATATTATACAGCATAATATTTTGCTGAATAGTTGCTTTTTGTTTGTTTTATTTCTCATATTCATATTTTTTAATTCAGTTTTCAAAATTACAATTTTTCTATTTACAGTTTCCTCCTTTTTTAATTTGGTTTCGAATTCAATCAGCAAAAGTATAAAAACTTTCTGATACCGAAAAATAATCTCTCGCAAAGGTCGCAAAACGGCAAAGGATGACGTAAAAGGACAGCAAGTCAACAAGACTACGAGACAACAAGATTTTCAGACTTGCGGACTTGCAGTCTTGTTGTCTCGTTGTCTTTATATTTTCATCCGTCGTCCGTTGATTGTCCGCAATCGTCTTTTCGCAAAAACAAAACAAGCGTTCGCAAGTGAAAAAGCAGGTCGAACGCTCGTTTTTCTTTACCTTAGCTTTTAGCTGTTGGCTATTTGGCAAAATTCTACCAATATTCTACTGTACGTGTAGTAACAGTTTTGTTTCCTTTATTATCAGTTCCTGTTCTTTTTGTCCAATCTTGACTCATTACATCGTAAGTATAAGTTGTTGTAGATTTAGAAACAATTTCTAACAACAAACCTTTGTCATCGTATTTGTAGGAGTATGTAGTTTTTCCGTTCATTCCACCTTTTGTAATCTTAGAAATGCCAAATTCATTGAACGTATAAATCTCTCCACTCCATTCAGAGCTAAATCTAACTTCGTTTTTAGTTTTATCCATTTCTATTTCTGTCATGTCTAACATTTCGGGAACCTTTGCATTTACCTTATAAGAAGACAATTTACCGTTATCAAAAGTAAATATAACGACATCTTGATCTGTTGAAATCTCTATTGGAAGAGTCATTTTCGTTAGTTCACCCTCTTCATTGTACTCTTTTACCAAAGTTTTACCATCGGTTTTCTCAACTGACTTCTTGATTACTTTCTTTGGCTCTTGAACTTGTTCTTTTTCAACTCCTGTTTCGGTGTTGCTTTCTGTGTTTGTTGCTTGTGAAGTGCAGGAAATCATAAATCCTGCCAAAATTACTAAAATCTTTTTCATTGTTTCTTATTTTTTAAATGTGTTTTAATGATATTATTTCCTAAGATATAATTGTCCTAAGTACTTTTTATTGATTCTTTGCCTTTGTTTCTTAGTTCTCTTCTTTTGAATTATTCGCTAAATTTTCGTTATGAATCTCTTTAATGTGGGCTATATTATATTCAGCACTTTCTGTCAAAGCTACAAATGCGTTCCAAAATATTTTAGTAAACCAAAGTAAAATTTGAACAATAGCAAGTAAAATAACAGATCCAATCATGAATATAGTCCACTGAGCTCCGAGAAAATCCCCACCATAGTCATATTCTCCTATTGTGCAAGTTTCAATAATTAAAGCTATCAAACCAATTAATACTCCACCGTATGTCAAAATATTAACGAAATTTACATAATACTTTAATCCCTTTGCTAATTTTTCAGATCTTGTTGTATCTAAATTTTTCATCATTTTAATACCCTGTATTCGTGTCGGGCACAACTTTTAATTTAATTTTAATACTTTTTTCTTTACTTTGCCCAAGTCCCAAATGGCGATTTGCTAATTTTTTTCTTTGACTTAAAGGCATAAAAAAACGTGGGACTTTTTTCTTATTACTATTTTGAGGTCTTGGAACTACCTAACACATCTAATAAGTAAAGCCCACGAAATCATCGTGAGCGTTTACTGCTTTACATTGATGTGTTTTTTTGAAATGTTCCAAGTTTCAAAATAGTTCAGTATAAGCAAAAACGCTTTTATGTCGTATTAAAATTTACTAAGTCCTAATAATAGTTTTTTATATCATAAATTTCCTCCTTTTTTTCATTGTTTCAATTTCAGCCCACAAAGGTATAACAAATTTTTTAAAGCACAAAAAAACCGCAGAGTTATTCTGCGGTTTTGAGAAAGGTGTTTTTTAGGTCACTTTTTGCTTTTTTCGCTCTTTTCTTGTGTTTCTCGTTTCTTTAAAAGAGCGTC
>CALGEC010000022.1 GCA_937881815.1 uncultured Bacteroidales bacterium | reverse complement strand
AGTTTATTCTAAATTCATAGCTACTTGCTGTTCCATTCCATGTGATTTCTGCTGTGGTTTCTGTGATGTTGTTTGCTGAAAGGGCTGTTGGTGCATCGCATGGTTCTGGATCTGTTCCGCCTTGTTCGTCTTCTGCATCATAAACTTTCACATCGTCAAGAGCAACTCCATATCCATTAGCTCCTACTGATACAAATGCTATTTGATATGTTGCACTTGGTTCAGGTAATGCAACAGAGTCTAATACCCATTGGTCAGGTGTTCCATTCATTGTTGCTAATTCTACCCAAGCGTCTTCTTCACTTGCTCTGTATTGAATAGTTAAGCCTTCAGCTGCACCATCACTCAAACGTTCATAATTAAACTTCACGTAAGGATTTGTTAATGATGTTAAATCGAATACAGGAGTAATTAATCTTCCTGACTCTCCTGAGTAATAAGTGTGATATGCTGATTGTGTTCCCATTGGCACAAAAACTCCATTCACAGAAGAGGTTAATGACCAAAGTTGCGATGAACCTTCTGTAATTATTTCTGTTGTCCAACAACCAAAGTCTGTTGCTTCAAAGTTTTCAACATAAGGATATGAAGATATAATTCCACAAGATGTAGAGAATGAAACTATAGATGTAGGGAACGATTCTTCATCGCCACAATTTGTTTTTACATAAACTGTATAATTAGTTGAAGAAGAAAGGCCTGTTAATTCTATTGTTGTTTCACTTGCAGAAATCATAGAATATTCATCTTCGCTAGCTGCTTTGTAATATACATTCCAAGCTGAGTGTGACTCATCATTGTCTGTCCAAGAAATTGTTGCAGATGTTTCTGTTATGTTTGATACAACTACTGAATTAGATACCGGTTCTGTACATGAGGTTGGCAATGCTATTGTTAAATCATCAATATACAAATTGTTATCTCCATTGAACTCTGTACTTTCTGCATAAAATCCTACTTTAATTAGTCCTGTCAATGGGTTGCCTTCTGCATCTTGTAAAGGATATGTTATTCTTACAAAAGAGGTTGTAAGGTCTGAGAAATTGTGGATAGCGTCGGCGTCTCCGTCTGCAAAAATCAATGCATTTTCACTTGACCAAGTTGCTCCTCCATCTGTAGATACTACTATTGCAAACTTATCATCAGGTGCTGGAGCAGGTGTTTGCGTTGCATCATAATAATCTGTCAAAGCAACTTTTAAAGAAAGTTCATATAATGTTCCTTCTTCTCCTAAGTCTATTAGAGGAGTAATTAACCATTCTCTATTATTTTCAGAATAAACATTTATTCTTACTTTATTTGTTGAGTTTCCATCAATTGTTGTTGTTGAAGTAGTCCAATCTGATGATGAATAGTTAAGGCTTATATTATTAGATAATAATCCTCTTGCTTTTTGCCAACATGAATTTGTTATTACATTTGTTGCAAAATCTTCTGTCAAAGGAGCAGTTAAGGCAATACATTCTGTTCTAAATGTAAGTGTAGTAGATTCTGCTGATTCTTCACCTCCACAATCTGTTTTTACATAAACAGTGTATTGTGTGTTAGGTGTTAAATCGCTTAATTCAATTGAAGTTTCACTTGATGTAATTAAAGAATATTCTGCATCTGATTCTGCTTTGTAATATACATTCCAAGCAGATTGAGATTCATCGGATGTTTGCCAAGAAATAGTTGCTGAAGTTGATGTTAGATCTGTTGCTGTCAAAGAATTGTCAATAGGCTTGAAACAAGTGATTTCTTCTCCGACTTCTTCTATCATAATGTTATCAATAGTTGCTGGTGGTTGAGAACCGCTACCTGAGTCATTTTTCCAAACAAATACAAGTTTTCTTAATTCATTTGGATTGTTTGATAATGTAACACTCATATTTTGAGTTCCTTCTACTAAATTAACAAAAGTATAATAAGTATCTGCATAGTTATCCATTATGACACCATTTGCATAGGTAGACTTTCCATAATAAACATCTTCATTATCTGAAGCTTCATAAATAGTATCAGCAGGAACCCAATATACTTTCAAATAGTCGAATACACTTTCTCCTCGAATTGTTAAGTCAAAGCTAATTCTAACAGAGTCAGTTGCTCCTAATTGGAATAATTTTTCTGCTACAACAACTGAAGGACTACTTGTAATATAAGATGCTGATGTTCCATTGTTGTCAGAAATATATAATTTTCCATTTGTTGAATCAGCAGGAGTGCCTATATACCATTTGTTTACACAAGATCCATTTTTCAATAACCAACCATTATCTCCTTCTTCATCAAAATTGCAAGTGTAAGGTATTTCTGTTGGTTCTTGAAGTGTATAAGCAATAACTGTAGAAGACGGGATTGCTTCGTCTGATCCACATACTGCTGTTACTGATACATAGTATTGTGTTGATGGAGTAAGATCTGTAAGTGTAAATGGTGATTCTGTTACTGTTTCTGTTTGGATTTCTTCTGAGCCTGCTGCTCTATAAGAAATTGTATAGTTATCTGCTTCTGTCAAAGTCCAAGCTACATCTATTGTAGTAATTGTAGAATTTGAAAGAACTACATCTTGTACTTGTGAACAAGGTGATACGACTAATGAAACATTATCGATAGCTGCTGGAACTGCTAATTCTTCAACGCTTCTATATCCAAGTGCTGTGAAGACTAAACGTTTTTCTCCTGTAACATTTCCAAGGAATATTCTTTCTGTTTGCCATTCGTCTGAACCTGTTACTATAGCAACTATATTGTTTTCATTCAATAATCCACTTGCTGGAAGTGGTGATGGGTCTACAAGATATGCTGCTATGCCACCTGTAACACTTGAGCCTTCTTGATATCCTGTTACTTTCCAATCAAATGAAAGTTCAAAGTCATCTTCTGTTTGACCAAAATCAAAATCTTTCCATATATGAGAAATAGTTGTTGTTGATGTTTGACTTGCTGCGTAAGCTGAACCATCATTTGAAATATATGCAGCTGGTGCTTCATTTCCTGTTCCTTCTCCTACAACCCAAGCGTTAGATGTGTTTGAGCCATTATCCACAGACCACATTCCTGCGTCAAATGAAGTTTCGTAAGGAATTCCTTCTGATGAAGCAAGTGTAGTGAATGTTATTGTTGTCCAATCTGATTCTCCATCTTCACAAATTGCTCTTACTGCAAATGTGTATGTTGTTTCAGAATTTAATTCTGTTAATTCTATTGCATCAGTTGAAGAAATTTCTTCTGCACTTGCTGTATTAGGGTCTGCATCTGCTCCTTCTACCAAAGCATATTCCCAAGTTGTTGCAGGGCCCCAAGATAAGAATGAAACTGTTGCTGATGTTGGAGTTATAGAAACTGGATCTACACTTAAAGCATAAGGTGCTGGACATTCACTCCAATTTTCTACTGCTATATCATCTATAGCTAAATAGTTATCTCCATTACTAACTGTACTTTCTCCATAGAATGCAAAACGAACTGTTCCTGTTATTGGTTCATCGTCTGCATTTACAAGTTTATAAGAATATCTTGTCATTTGAAGACCTAAATCTGACATATTGTGTTCTGTATCTGCATCACCATCTGCAAATACTATACCATTTGCAATATCCCAAGTTGCTCCATTATCAAGAGATACCATAACAATAAATCTATCATCTGGTGCAGATTGTGGTGCTACATTATCACCATATTTTCTTAAACCAACAGAAAATGCAAGTTGTTTTACTTCTTCATCTTCTGGCAAATTGATTGAAGGAGTAACTAACCAACCTCTTGTCGAATTACTATAAAGGTTCATACGATATACAGAAGATGTTATTTCTCCAACAGGGAAGTTTTCTGCATAATACCAATAGCCACTTGTAGTTGTAAGCTGATCAGATGTTATTTGTCCTGATGTAGGTAAATATGAACTATATCTATTCCAACAAGAAGGATCTAAAACAGGATCTTGATCAAAGTTTTCAAACCAAGGAGTTGTTTCTGCTTGACAAGGAGTCAATATAGTAATAGGATTGATATATACTACTTCTTCTGCATCTGAGCACAAAACTCCAACCTTAATTTCATAGTTTGTTAAAGGTTCTATATCCTCTGTAATGTAATAAGGAAATTCTTCTATTGTAAGATCTGTTACTTCTATCCATTCTTCTTGATTAGCCGCTCTGTATTGAAGAGCATAAGTAACATCCACATTAACATCATCTACCAAAGAAACAACCAAATTAAAAGTTCCTTCTTCTGTGTCTGCAACTTCTACACTTGGAGTTAATGACAAAGAAGTACAAGATGAAGTATAAATAGAAATATTATCTATTGCTGCAGGAGGGTTATCTCCCATTGAGCTATCATTGTGCCAAGACAATGCTAAATAATATTGACCAGGAGCAATTGTAGAAGGAAAATCCAACGTTTGTCTTTGCCATTGGTTTGATGTATTTGGGAACTCCGCTATTACATAGTCATCATTTATTTCTTCACCAAGGCCCGCTATAAATGGAATTAAAGAAAGATAAACTTTATCACAACAAGACTCTGCATTATTTTTGTAATCAAATGCTATTCCATACAAAGTACTTTCTTCAATGTTGATAAGAACAGAAGCGTGAGCAGTAGAGGTTTGATTGTTTGCATAGGCATTTGACACACCTTCATCGTTACTGATGTACAATCCGTTTCCTTCAGCCTCAGCATCTTCACTTGTAGAATTATGTCCAAGTGCACCTATATACCATTTATTTGTATTCGGATTAGTTAAAGCCCAAGCAGAAATATTGTCTAAATCATCAAAAGTTTCAGTATAAGGAAGTACTATGAAATTATCTTCTGATGGTAATGTGATAAAAGAAGTCATTCTATCAAAACTATTTCCACCTTCACACACTGTATAAACTTTTACTTGATATTCTGTGTATGGTTCAAGTCCTGTTAAAGTATAACTAAGGTCTGTTATGTTTTCAGAAACAACAGTCCATTCTTCTTCTCCAGTAGCTTTATATGCCAAACCAAAAGTTGTAGAAGATTCATCTAATAATGTCCAATTAATTGTTACTTCTTCTGTAGTTAAACTTTCTATATCGTAAGTTACACTTGCAGGAGAGAAACAAAATCCCTCAGGTACTTCTATTTCAAACTTTGTTACAGGAATAGTTGATCCATTATAAGTATCATCTGGTTGAGAAGTGATAGAGTATTCAGAATAATCACTATAATAATAAACAGATGAACTAATTGGAACGTGTCTAAAATAAGGAGGAGTAGAATAAGACGTACCATCTCTTATAACTGCAACAAGCAAATTACCAACCCCTGTATAGTTGAAAGGAGTTGTTAACGCAAAAGTATTGCATCCAGGCACAAAGTTAGCAGGTCCTGAATATACTTGCGTGAAATCACTTCCAACAACGAAAGATTCTAAAGAAGCATTTGTTACCTCTTTCATGTAAATAGTCATTGTTCCGTTACTATAAGCATTTTCGGAAACATAATAACTAATACTTGAAATTGTACCTGGCAACAATTCAGTTGCGGGATAAAGAGATTCGGCAAACGAATTCTCATAATTCATATACATCGGCACGTAGGATGATATAGTTGTAGTAGTTGTGTCACCGACAACAACCATTGTCTGAGCCGACAATTGCATGGCAAAAATTATCGCCATTGCAAAGAGTAATAATTTTTTCATACTTATTTTTTTGGTTTATACTAATTTTTTTAGGGAGGCGAAATTAACGCTTTTTTTAAATTGAGAAAAATTATTTTTCAAAAAAATCTTATAGGCATTCATTAAAAACAGATTTTTAATTCAAAGAATAAATAAAATATTTCAAAGAAATAATTTAATAAATGACTGATTTATTTTATTAAATGAAAGAATGCTTAAAGGCAAGCTATAATCCAAAGAAATAACCCACAAAGACAAGGATAAAAATCTATCAATTGTTTATTTTTTTCTTTACTTTATTTGCTGTATTTGTTTTTTTTGTACCTTTGGGGTTTCTTTTAAAAATATTTTTGCAATGAAAAAAATTATACTTTCAGTGGTTGCCTTATTATTTTTAGGGGTAACTTTTGGTCAAGAGATAAAAATATCTCAACAATTTAAAGACTTAGAATTGGAAACTATCACTTTCAATGGACAAACCTATTATACATTAAACATGGGTGAAGAATTGTTGAGTTCGAACAAAGTTGGACAAGCCGATTTGCCTACTTATAATTGTTTAATTGAAATACCTTTTTGCTCCGATGTAGTAATTGAGCAAAAAATTATTTCAAAAGAAACAATAAATTTAAAGAATGGTTGGAAAATATATCCTAAACAACCTTCTCAATCTAAGCAAAATGAGGAAATTCCTTTCACAATGGACAAAGATTATTACGCTCGCAATTCATTTGGACAGACCGATATTGCTCAAATAGAAATTTTGGGAGTAATGAATGGCGTTCGTTTGGCTCGATTGAGCATTTGCCCTATTCGATACAATCCTTCAACAGCTCAAATTGAACATATAAAGCAAGTGGATTTAACTCTTTCTTTTGTTAATCCTGATTTGGAAAAGACAAATAAAATGAAAGGAAAACTAAATAAGAGTTTCAATCAATTCTTAGGCAACAAGGTAGTAAATTTCAATAAATCTACTGCCGCTTCTTCTTTTAATTCTCCTATGAATAAACCTTTCAAAATGATTATTCTTTCTTCCTCTATTTTTAGAGAAGAATTGCAAAGTTTTATTCAATGGAAAAAACAACAAGGTTTTGAAATAGTAGAATTATATACTGACCAAGTAGGAACAACTGCAACTGCCATAAAAAATTATCTTCACAATCTTTGGGCAAATAGCAATGGGGATTTTGCAGATTATCTTTTAATTTGTGGCGATACAGGACAAATTCCTGCCTGTGAAGGAGTTCACATGTATTATTCAAATGACAGCCAACCAACTGACCTTTATTATGCAGAATACACAGGAGATATTTTACCAGATGTATTTTATGGAAGATTCTCTGCCTCATCTACCTCTCAAATGAGAAATATAATAGAGAAAACTATTAACTATGAGAAATACACTTTTGAAAATAACGAATACCTTAACAAGGTTCTTTTAGTTGGAGGAAAGGAAACAAGTGGCAATGCACCTACTTGTGTAAATGGACATTTAAACTATGTTAAGCAATATTTTGCAGGCATGGATACATCTATCTATTACAATCCGACTTCTGCAAACTATGTTTCTGAAATAAAACAAAAAATGAATGAAGGTAGAAGTTGGATAAACTATTCAGCACATTGCGATGAATCAGGTTGGTCAAATCCTGCTTTCACTAATACAAACGTTGGTCAAATGAGCAACACAGGAAAATATAGTTTCTTTATAAACAACTGTTGCTTATCAAGCCGCTATAATGTCTCTGAATGCTTTGGAGAAAAGCTTCTAAGAGCAGAAAATAAAGGAGCAATAGGTGTTATAGGTGGCTCAAACTACACTTATTGGGACGAAGATTTTTATTGGGCTGTTGGAGCAAAAAGCCGAAGCTTAAATCCAACTTACAATAGTAATAAATTAGGAAGTTATGATAGATTTTTCCACACTCATGGTGAAGAATTTGGAGAGTGTTATGTAAGTGCAGGAGAAATTGTTGTTGCAGGAAATTTAGCAGTTACTACCTCAGGCTCAAATTTGACTGAATATTATTGGGAAATTTATAATTTACTTGGAGATCCCTCTCTTATACCTCATTTAGGCGAAGGATTAGAATTTAATGTTGATTTACCCGAATTATTAAATTTAGGAGAAAGTGAATTAAGCCTTGAAAACCTACCTGCTTACACATACGTAGGATTGTCATTAGAAGGAGAATTATTAGGAGCCTCACAAGCAAATGGCGATGGCGTAGTAACACTAAATTTTGAGCCGATAAACGAAGTTTCTTATCTTAATGTTGTTTTAACAAATCAATTCTATAAAACTAAAATTGATTCTATTCTTATTTCACCAAGCCAAGAGGCTTTCATAAGTCTTAAAGATGTAAGATTTATTGATGCAGAAACAATGCAAGAAGTTTCAAAACTTACACCTTCAAAAGAATATTTCTTGAACTTTACTGCAAAAAATGTAGGAAATCAGCCTTTGGCCAATACAACTGTTACATTAAGCAATGCAACTAATTTGAATATTATTGCAGGTACACAAAACTTTGGAGAAATTGAGGCAAATGCAGAAAGACAATCCTCAAATACATTAAAAATTAAAGTAAATGATGGTTTATTTGATGGTACGAATGTTTCCTTTACTGCAAATATAACGGGAACAAATTACTCAAAAACAAAGAATATTTCAAAAAAAGTAGAAGCTCCAAAATTGGCAATTAGTTCTATAAAGATTTCTGATGTCACAAGCGGGAAACTTGTTAGAGTTACTTTAAGCAATAATGGAAGTATTGAAGTTGGAGAAGGGGAACTGAAAGTTATGGAAATTTCTGATTGGGTTAATTTAAGTTCTAATTCAATAGTTGTTCCAGCCCTAGCACCTAATACTGACACAGAGGTTTCTTTCACAATGAATGTAGGAGAAGATATCTTCTCTCAACAAGACTCTTTATTTTTTACATTAGATTATGTTTGCGGATATTACATGATTTCAAAATCTTATCTAATAGAACTCTCAACTCAAATAGAATCGTTTGAAAGTGGCGATTTCACTTTTGTTGATTGGGAAATGGATTCTTCATATCCTTGGATAATTGATTCCACCTCTGCAAATACAGGTACATTCTCTGCTCGCTCTGCAAACATTAGTCATAATGAAACAACAACTCTTACAATAAGAATAAATAATATGCTAAGAGATTCTGTTTCTTTCCATTACAAAGTTTCTACTGAAAACAATTACGACTTTTTCCGTTTCTATATAGATGGAAATCAAAAAATCAAAGAATCTGGCACAAGTAATACAGAATGGAATTACAAAAAATACACTCTAACAGCAGGAGAACATATTTTAAAATGGGAATATAGTAAAGACCAATCTCAATCAAGTGGAGAGGATTGTGTAAGAATAGATGATATTAAATTGCCTAACAAAGCCTATTGTGTAGGATTAGAGGACCAAACCGAATTATTTGATGTCAATATCTATCCTAATCCAACCAAAGATTATGTTATATTAAACAATTTAAACGGAGAAAGTCAAATTACTATAATAGATATTAACGGAAGAATGAGATATTATCAAAACACTTCATCTAATCAAGTAGCAATAAATCTTAGCGGGTTTGAAAGTGGAGTTTATAACTTAAATGTTATAAAGGACAATATCGTTTTATCTAAAAAATTAGTTATAGAATAATAAACAAAATGCAAGATAGCCTATCCATATCGACAATCTCTACAAAAGCAGATTCAATTGTTGTAAAGCCTCTTTATATCTATAAAGATACAACAGTTGCAAGTGCAGATGCCGATATGGATTATGGCTTTATTGAATATACATCTCAGACTCTTAAAGATGTATTACCTACTCCGATTTTTGAAGAAAGTCTTTTGAAAGAAAAAACTTACATTCTAAAAAAGCCTTTAACGCTTCACAAAATACAACCTATACAATATACTCAAACTTGGACTTTTTCAATAATTATTCTCTTTTTTATAATTTTATCAATAGGGTTTAAATTTTTCCGTAGTAGGTGTTTAGATATTATTCATTCCTCTTTATCTTTAAAATCCTTTGAAATACTAAACAAAACTCCTAATCCACTTGTTTTAGTTTCTGCATTTTTATTTTTTCCAATAATAGCCCTATTATCCTATTCTGCTTTTACGTATTGGTTTCCCTCAGAAATCAATCATTTTGGGCATATTAAGTTTTACTTATTTTCAATCGCAGCAATATTTATTTTCTTAATTGTAAAAATATTTTTAATAAAATTTTTCGGAGCTCTTTTTAGATGTAACACACAAGCAAATGCCTACATAAATAATTTATTAGTTTATATGAGTTTTTGTTCTCTATTGCTTATTTTACCTATTTTTGCTTCATTGTTTACTCACGAATCTTACAAATTTATTTTGCTGATAATTTCTTTGTCATTGTTTGCTATAATCTCTATTATTAGAACGTTTAGAGGCTTGTATATAATCATAAAATTTCCCAAATTTTTTCATATTTATCTTTTTTCGTATCTTTGCACCCTCGAAATCCTACCTCTATTGTTAGTTTATAGGTGGATTTTTTAAGAAAATAGCGAAGATATTTATGATAGAAAGAACGATTAAAAACATTTTAATTTCTCAACCTGAGCCAACAGATTTGTTGAAAAATCAATACAAAGCCCTTTCAAGCAAATACAAAGTTGAATTTACATTTTACAAATTTTTTGATGTAGTAGGCATTAGCAACAGAGAGTTTAGAGATGCTAAAATCTCACTTTTAGATCATAGTGCAGTTATATTTACAAGCAAATTATCTGTTGACAATTATTTCCGTTTAGCAAAAGAACTTCGTTTAACGATTCCAGAAACAATGAAATATTTTTGCATAACAGAGACTGTCGCTAATTATATGCAAAACTATGTTCAATATCGTAAGAGAAAGATATTCTATGGCAAGCTTACATTTAAAGATTTGGTAGAAGTGATTGCAAAACACAAAGAAGAGAAATTCATTATTCCTTGTGCAGAAGACTCTTCTATTGATTACTTTACTTTGTTGGATACTGCAAAAATAAAATATACAAAAGCGGTTATGTACCGTTCAGAGCCAAAAGATTTAAGCAATATTGATATTAAGAAATTTGATATGATAGCAATGTTCAGCCCAATAGGGGTTAAATCTTTTATACAAAGCTTTCCGCAAATTACTTCTGAGGATATTTTCATTGCAGCTTTTGGAGCAACAACTCAAACTGCATTAAAATCTGCAAAACTTAAAACCTATATTCCTGCTCCTACAAAAGAAGCTCCTTCAATGATAATGGCGATAGATAATTTCTTGTCTTTAACTACCGAAGAAAGAAAAGAATGGATGGAAAAAATAGATGCAGAATTTAAAGCAAAGAAAAAAACAACTAAAACTACTACCACTAAGAAAACAACTGCTACAAAGAAAACTACATCTGCAAAAACAACTGCTACAAAAACATCAACTACAAAGAAAACATCTAAAACCAAAGATGAATAATTTCCCTAAGGGAGAAAGACTAAATAACGTCAAACAAATAGAAAATCTATACGCTAAGGGAGATAAGTTTATGGCTTATCCCTTTAGCGTTAGATTTATTTATAACAAGGAGCAAAATCCTAAAAATTCTAATATGTCGGTATTGATTATTGCTCCAAAACGCTATCAAAAATTAGCAGTTAATCGCAATCGCGCAAAAAGACTTTTAAGGGAGGCATATAGACTAAACAAAAGCCATCTTCAATCAAAAATAATAAATTCTTCTTCTCAATTATATATAAGCATTGCTTTGGTTTCAAAAACTATGCCTGATTATCTGCTAACCGAACAAAAGGTTAAAGAAATCCTTTCCACAATAGAAAAAAAGATATTAAGTGAAAACGATTAAGAAGGTTTTTTCTTTTGTATTTTTAGCTTTGATAAGATTTTATCAAGTAGCTATTTCGCCCTTGAAACCGCCATCTTGTAGGTTTACTCCTACATGTTCGCAATACGCAATAGAGGCTATAAAAAAGCATGGACCGTTTAAAGGACTTTATTTAGCAATTCGCAGAATACTTCGTTGCCATCCTTGGGGTGGAAGTGGATATGATCCCGTGCCTTAAAAGAAATAAAAAAATAAAGCAAAGAATTAGAAAATTATTTCTTTGCTTTATTTTTTTATTGTTTGTCATATTTTAAAACCTCATCGTAAAAAAAGTTTAACTCTACGCCTGCTTGTGCGAACATTTGTTCTGAGTCTGCTCCTGCGTGATATTTCTTTTCACAAACTACTCTTTTGATTCCGCAATTGATTATCATCATTGCACAAGTTCTACAAGGAGTCATTTTACAGTAAAGAGTAGCGCCGTCAAGTACAATTCCTCTTCTTGCAGCCTGACAAATTGCATTTTGTTCCGCATGAACAGTTCTCACACAGTGATTACTAATGCTGCCATCTTCATTTATCATTTGTTTAAATAAATGTCCAACATCATCACAGTGTGCAAGGCCTTTCGGAGCTCCTACATAACCTGTTACAAGTACTTGTTTGTCTTTAACAATCACACAACCGCTTCTTCCTCTATCACAAGTAGCTCTTTTTGCCGCTGCATTAGCTAATTCCATAAAGTATTCGTCCCAAGAAGGTCTTTGTTTCTTTTCTATTTGTTTTAATACTTCTTCTACTTGTTGAGAAAGCGATTCTACATCTTTATCATTGTTGAAAATATAATCTGCTTTTTGCATACAAATTGCAATATTTTGACTTTTATTATTGTCAGATTGCATTTCGCGTTTTTCGTTCTCAACAAAGGTTTCAAAACTTACATTGTCGGTTGCACTTTTCCTAAGAGAAATTCTTTGATAGCGTGTTTTTATATCGGCATCTACTGAAAATAAATAGAAATTGTGAATATTTCTTAATAGTTCTATTTCTTTATCGTTGCGAATGCTTTCTATCACACAATCATCTCCATTTGCTATTGCAGTGTTTAAGATTGTTTTTACTATATAATCATTCCCAAATTCTTCTCTTAGAGAATTTGCAGTTGAAGTCATAGTGTCGCGATTTATTTCTAAACCACGTTTTTTGATTTCTTCAACAAGAAAATCTCTTACCGAATAGTGTTTAAACCCTTTTTTGATTAGCAATTCTACAATAGTACCTTTCCCTGCTCCTATTGTACCTGTTATACCTATGATTATCATACTTTGAATTTGTAGGATAAATTATCAAGTTCTTTGTTCGCTTTTACGATTTTTTCTTTTAGGCTTTCTTTATAGTCAATCATTTTCTTTTTTAGTTCATCGTCTGCTGTGGAAAGTATTTGCAAAGCTAAAATTGCTGCATTTAAAGCACCATTTATTGCAACTGTTGCAACAGGGATTCCAGGAGGCATTTGCATCATAGCAAGTGCGGCGTCCATTCCTTCTAATGAGGCTTTGATTGGAACACCTATAACAGGCAATGGAGTCATTGCTGCAATTACACCAGGCAAATGAGCCGCCATTCCTGCTGCTGCAATAATTACTTCAATACCTCTTTTGTGTGCATTAGTTGCAAATTCTTCTACTTCTTTTGGTGTACGATGTGCAGACAAAGCGTTAATTTCAAAAGGTATTTCCATTTGGTCAAAAAACTTTGCCGCACTTTCCATAATAGGCAAATCCGAAGTGGAGCCCATAATTATACTTACTCTTGCTTTCATTTTAAATTTCAAATATTTAGTAACATTAAATCATTTCTTGATCTTTTAGGAAGCTCATGTATTTTTCTGAGAAATACTCTGCGTCTTGCTTTTTATATCTTACGTTTGTAAAGACTTGCGCAAGATTTTCCTGTTTTGATTCAGCAATATATTTTTTTATTTGAGGGAGTTGTTCAAATGATTCATAGAGTTGTTCAATTTTTTCTTTGTTATAATCTTCGTATTCTTCGTAATGAACAACAGCCTCCAAAGGTAAGCGTTCTGTTATAGGAGGATTTTCAGCAGGATAGCCCAATGTAATTGTAGTAACAGGCACTACTCCTTTTGGAAGATGTAATAATTCTGCGATTTCTTTTGCTTGATAGTTTACTGTACCAATATAACAAGCTCCTATGCCTAATTCTTCTGCTGCACTAACCATTGCTTGTGTACAAATAGTGGCATCTATTGTTGAAACATTCAACCATAAAAAATTATCATAGCTTTTAGGTGCATTTCTTTGCTCGCAATATTTGTGGAAACGATTTACATCTGCACAAACGGTCAAAACAACCGAAGCTTCTTTGACCATAGGTTGATTAAAATGAAGTTTGCAAAGTGCATCTTTGTTTTCTTGATTTTGAGTAACAATTATGCTGTATATCTGCATATTTCCACAATTTGAGGCTCTTACTCCTGCCTGCAAAATAGTATCAAGCGTTTGTTTTTCTATCTTTTTTTCGCTGTACTTTCTAATTGTTCTTCTGTTTAGAAGAGTATTTATTCCGTTGTGTTCCATAATATTCTTTTTTACGCAGTTTTCTAAGAAACGTTTACCTTTACCAAATATTTTCTTAGGAAATAAAGTTTTCTTATATTTGCAAAATAAATCAAAAGTAGTACTTTTGTAGTATGGATAAAGATAAAAATATAATAGAAGACGTAACAAATAACGAATATAAATACGGTTTTGTCACCGATATTGAGACTGAGTTTATTGAAAAAGGATTAAACGAAAATGTTATTCGTCATATATCTAAGGTAAAGCAAGAACCCGAATGGCTTTTAGAGTTTCGATTAAAGGCTTATAGGAAATTCATTACTATGAAGCAACCTGATTGGGCTCATCTTAACATTCCGCCAATCGACTATCAAGATATTATTTACTATGCTGCTCCTAAAAAGAAAAAAGAATTGGCAAGTCTTGATGAAGTTGATCCTGAACTTTTGGAAACTTTCAATAAATTGGGCATTTCACTTGATGAACAAAAAAGACTAACAGGTGTAGCCGTTGATGCTGTGATGGATTCTGTATCAGTCAAAACAACATTCCACGATACCCTAAGTAAAGCAGGCGTTATCTTTTGTTCATTTAGCGAAGCAGTTAAAAACCACCCTGATTTAGTAAAACAATACTTAGCAAGCGTTGTTCCAATAGGAGATAATTACTTTGCCGCACTTAATTCAGCAGTATTTTCTGATGGTTCTTTCTGTTATATCCCAAAGGGCGTGCATTGTCCGATGGAACTTTCAACTTATTTCAGAATAAACGCAGCTGGCTCTGGGCAATTTGAGAGAACATTGATTGTTGCAGACGAAGGCTCTTACGTTTCCTATATGGAAGGTTGCTCAGCTCCTCAAAGAGACGAAAATCAATTGCACGCAGCTATTGTAGAGATTGTAGTAATGAAAGATGCCGAAGTAAAATATTCGACAGTTCAAAATTGGTATCCTGGCGACAAATACGGGAAAGGTGGAATCTACAATTTCGTTACCAAAAGAGGAATGTGCAAAGGAAATAACTCAAAATTATCTTGGACACAAGTAGAAACAGGTTCTGCAATCACTTGGAAATATCCTTCTTGCGTTTTATTAGGAGATAATTCTGTAGGAGAATTTTATTCAGTTGCGGTAACAAACAATCATCAGCAAGCCGACACAGGTACAAAAATGATTCACGTAGGACGAAACACCAAAAGCACAATTATAAGCAAAGGGATCTCAAGCGGTAAGAGTCAAAACTCATATCGAGGCTTAGTAAAAGTAAACAGATTGGCAGAAAATTCGAGAAATTACTCACAATGTGACTCGCTATTGCTAACAAATACTTGTGGAGCACACACATTTCCATATATAAAAGTAGATAATCAATCTTCAATAGTAGAACACGAAGCAACAACTTCAAAGATTTCAGAAGATCAATTATTCTATTGTCGCCAAAGAGGCATAAGTCAAGAAGGTGCAATCGGACTTATAGTAAACGGATACGCAAAAGAAGTTTTAAATAAATTGCCTATGGAGTTTGCAGTTGAAGCACAAAAATTATTATCCATAAGTTTAGACAATAGTGTTGGATAAAATGGAAAGTTATAAGGTATTAGTAATAAGATTTTCTTCAATAGGAGACATTGTTTTAACGACTCCTATTATCAGAGCGTTAAAACAACAATTAAAAAACGTAGAAATACATTACTTAACAAAAAAATCGAACTATTCACTCCTACAAAACAACAAATATATTGATAAAATACATTTGTTAGAAGATATAGATTTACTAAAAAAACTTAGAAAAAATAAATTTGATTACATTGTTGATTTACACAACAACATTCGCACATTGAAAATTAAGGCATTGCTTGGAGTGAAAAGCAAAGCCTTTCCGAAATTAAACTTAAAAAAATTCTTACTTGTAAATTTCAAAATCAACAAACTACCAAATATTCACATAGTAGATAGATATTTTGAAGCCACAAGCAAATTAGGCGTTATAAATGACAATAAAGGATTAGATTTCTTTTTACAAGAAGAAGATTTTGTTTCTCCTGATGCTTTGCCATTGGATTTTCATAATGGATATATCGCAGTTGTTGTAGGAAGTAAGCATTTTACGAAACAAATGCCTTTAAATCTTTTAACACAAATATGTAAAGGATTAGACAAACCAATCATACTCTTAGGCGATAAAACCGATTACGAAAAAGCATTTAAGATAGAAAAGGAAATTGGTTCAAAAGTTTTTAACGGATGTGGTGCTTACAACATCAATCAAAGCAGCGCTTTAATTAAAAACTCACTTGGCGTAATTACTGCTGACACTGGACTAATGCATATAGCCTCTGCTTTAGATAAAAATATTATTTGTGTATGGGGAAACACCATTATGGATTTCGGAATGTATCCTTACCGAGCAGAAAACTCACAAGCCCAAACTCATAACTTTGAAATAAAAAATCTATCGTGTCGTCCATGCAGTAAATTAGGCTATAAACAATGTCCTAAAAAGCACTTCAAATGTATGAATGATCAAAACATAGATGAAATCGTAAGAATAGCCAATAATTGGGAATAATAAAAATGGAAGAAAACAAATATCAAGAAGCACAAGTAAGCTTTTCAAAACTACTAACCATAATGGACGAACTTCGAGAAAAGTGTCCATGGGATAGAAAACAAACAAACCTAAGCCTAAAATCCAATACAATAGAAGAAGTCTATGAATTAGCCCAAGCAATAGAAGATGACGATAAACAAGAAATAAAAAAAGAAATTGGAGACTTACTTTTACACGTTGTTTTCTATTCAAAAATTGGTAGCGAGCAAGGAGAATTTGACATAAAAGCAGTAATAGATTCCCTTTGCGAAAAACTAATCAGACGCCACCCTCACATTTACGGCGAAGTTAAGGTAGAAAATGCAGAAGATGTTAAAAAAACTTGGGAACAAATAAAAATGACAGAAGGAAGAAAATCTGTATTTTCGGGAGTTCCAAAAGTGTTAGATTCTTTGATAAAAGCATATAGATTACAAGAAAAAGCAGCAGGTGTAGGCTTTGATTGGAATGAACCTTCACAAGTTTGGGATAAAGTAAAAGAAGAATTGCAAGAATTAGAATACGAAGTAGAGAATCAAAACTCACAAGAAAAAATAGAAGAAGAATTTGGAGACGTACTTTTTGCACTAATAAACTATGCACGCTTTCTAAAAATAAAACCAGAACACGCCTTAGAAAAAACAAACCGTAAATTCATAAAACGATTTCAACACATAGAACAAATAGCACAAGAACAAAATAAAAAACTTCAAGAAATGAGCCTTGAAGAAATGGAAACAATTTGGAATAACGCAAAAACAATGGAGGAATAAAAAGATGATAGAAATTATACCACAAAATCACTTTGAAGTAAATAGTTATATATTATTTGATGAAACGAAAGAATGTGTTTTAGTTGATGTTTGCTCACAAGGAGCCTTACAAGAAAGAGAAATAATCAACTTTGTAGAACAAAATTCTTTAAAAGTAAAACACATATTGCTTACTCACCCTCACGTAGATCACCTTTGTGGCTCAGCATTCGCTTGCAAACAATTCTCTTTGCCGATAACAATGAGCATAGATGCTGTAAAAATGTTTAAAACAGCCGAAAGCCAAGCCTCAATGATGGGATTTGAACTCGGAGATATTGAAAACATAGATATAAAGACCATAATGCCAGGCGATATTATAGAATTTGGCAACAGTAAGATAGAATGCCTTGACACAGCCGGTCATTGCATAGGAAGTTTGAGTTATTACAACGCACAAGAAAAATATGTAATTACAGGAGATGCCCTTTTCGCACAATCAATCGGCAGAACAGACCTTCCAACAGGAGATTTAGACCTATTACTCTCTAACATAAAAGAAAAAATACTCACCTTACCCGAAGAAACCAAAGTATATCCGGGACATGGTCCTTATTCAACAGTAGATTACGAAAAAACACATAACCCATTCTTATTATAACCTTATGAAAAAGCAAGTAATTTATATTTTTCTTTTAGCTATCTTGGTTTTACCTTTTGGAATACAAGCACAAGACTTTCGTGCAGGAGTTCAATTCGGCATTGTACCTTCACAAGTCGATGGAGACGGATTAACAGGCTATAACAAAATAGGGCTAATGGGCGGAGCGTTCATAGAAAGAGAAATAAACGATAATGTTTTCCTTTTTACCGATTTATCTTTTACTATGAAAGGAAGCAGAGTGGCAAGTAGCAAAAATGTAAACTTTGACCAAGTAGAATTAACAACTAATTACATTGATTGGGGCTTATATGCAGGTTATAGACTCTCAAATAAAATAGATTTAAAAGCAGGCTTAGTTCCTTCGGTCTTGATTTACCATAAAGAATGCACAGCAGGAGGTATAGAATTATTAGGAGAAGATACATTCCGTCCCTTAAATCTATTAGTATCTTGCGGAGCAAATTATAGATTTTCAAGACATTTTTCAATAAATGCCACATATAATTATTCCATTGTAAGCATTCGTCCTGGGGAATTAGTAATGATAGATTTTCACATAGGAGAAACTCACGCTCAATATCACAACTACATAAATCTTTCTTTAATGTATCATTTCTAAAACAAAGAATTGGTAAAATATTTCAAAGAAATAATTTATTAAAACAAAGAAAAAAATAATTCTTTCTTTAGAAAAATTTTGTAGGTTAAATTTCTTTTCTTACCTTTGCCAACGATAAGGTGATAAACCTTACGAGGAGGAACTGAAAATCCTGAAAAAAAAAGAGTAAGACATTTTAATAACAAATAAATTTAATTGCGCTATGAAAAAAGTATTAGTTTTAATGGGAGCTTTTTTAGCTTTCGCAGCATGTAAACCAGTTTCAGATTGTGATTGTACAGCATCAACTGACATGAGTAGTAATGAATTATTCACAGAAGAAGCTGCAACAGTTGTAGAATTTCAAGGAACTTGTGATCAAGTTACATGGGCTGACTTAACTGGTGAATGGGCAGAATTATACCCAGAAGCTGATGCAGTAGAATTAGGAATAACTTTAAGCTGCGTAGAACGCTAATCAAAAGTTAAAAGATTTATTAAGGAATGCCCTTATTGGGTATTCCTTTTTTTTGAATTTTAAAATTAAATTATGAGAAAAATATTTTTAGCATTAGCGTTAGTTATTTCTTGTGGAGCTTTAATCTCTTGTAGTGAAACAGTAGATTGTGTTTGCTCTGACGGAGTTGAACAATATTTCTATTACGATTGGGCAGGTAGTTGTTCAGAAGTTGCTCTTGATATGAAAAAAGCAGAAACTGGTGCAACACCTATCATTTGTGAAGAACAATAATTTGTTTTTATGAGTTTCAAGAAAATCTTTCTTACTATAATCCGAATTTTTATTGGACTTGTTTTCATTGCTTCTGCGGTTACTAAATATATTTCGATAGAAGCATTTGATATGTTCGTATTTGAACATGAATTATTTTCTTGGAATTTCACCAATTTCCTCACAAGAATTCTTATTTCTTGTGAAGCGTGTTTAGGATTGATGTTAATCATTGGCATTTATCCTAAATTGTCTCGATGGCTTGCAGTAGGCTCTCTTTCATTCTTTACAATTTATGTTTTATTGAAGCCTTTATTTTTCCAAGTTGATGCAGAGAATTGTCATTGTTTTGGAGAAGTATTGATTTTGTCTGATTCGCAAACAATAATCAAAAATGTTATACTTTTATTGCTTTGTGTTGCTTTATTCTTTGACAAAGGGTGGAAAATAAAATATTCAAAGCTTATTCTTACTCTTTGTTTAGTGGTTCCTCTTTCTTCGACTTTTATTATACATCCACCAGATATTATTGTAAATAAGCTTTATGGTAAGCAGGCTCAATTGAATATGGAAAGTTTTGAAAAACTTCTTTCTCTTGAACAAGTGAAAGAGTTAAATATTTCTGAGGGGAAAAAAGTTCTTTGTTTGTATTCTACTGCTTGTAAGCATTGTAAACGCGCTGCAATCAAACTTGATGTAATGATTAAGCGACATAGTTTGGATAAATCAAAGTTTGGAGTTTTGTTTTGGGGAAAAGAAGGCAGTTTAGATGTGTTTTATAAAGACACCTCTGTTGAAAAATTACCTACGACACAAGTTCCGCCATTGCTTTTCCTTTCTGCAACTAACGGACGTCAGCCTATAATTGTGCTCTTAGAGAATGGAAAAGTTATTGATTTATTTAAGTCAATCAATATAGACGAAGAAAAGATTACTAATTTTCTACAATAGTTTTTATCATTAGATTATAACATTTCACTTTATTATTGCGTTTTATATCATATTGAAATATTATTTGATATGGTTAAGATACTTTGGGTTGATGACGAAATAGATTTATTAAAACCTTATGTTTTATTTCTTGAAACTAAGGGTTACAGCTTTTCTCTTGCAATAGATGGCAACGAAGCACTTGATATACTTTCAGAAGAGAAGATAGATATCGTTTTCTTAGACGAAAATATGCCTGGATTAAGCGGTTTGGAAGTTTTAACAATCATTAAGGAACGCTATCCTGCTTTGCCAATAATTATGATAACAAAAAGTGAAGAGGAACAAATAATGGAGCAAGCAATTGGCTCAAAAATCTCGGATTATCTCATTAAACCAGTAAATCCTAATCAAATATTACTAACTTTAAAGAAACATTTAGATACAAAACGTCTTGTTAGTGAAAAATCTACTATGAGTTATCAACAAGAGTTTCGTCAGATTGGGATGAAACTTATGGATAATGATCTTGATTGGCAAGAATGGATAGAACTTTATAAAAAACTTGTTTATTGGGAACTTAACCTTGCTGAATCAAATGACGTAGGTATTTTTGAGGTTCTAAAACAACAGAAACAAGAGGCAAATAATCAATTTTCTAAATATTATCAACAAAAATATATTGATTGGATTAGCAAAAAGGATACTGATGCCCCTTTGTTTTCTCATACTCTTTTGAAAAATAAACTTTTCCCAGATATTAACAAAGACGAGAAATCGAATTTTTTAATAATAATTGACAATTTCCGTTTCGATCAATGGAAAATTATTCAAACACATATTGAACAGTATTTTAGAGTTGAGCAAGAGAATATCTATTATAGCATTATTCCAACAACGACTCAATATGCAAGAAATGCACTTCTTTCAGGTATGATGCCCTCTGACATTAAGAAAACTTATCCTGATTTGTGGCTTGATGAAGACCAAGAAGGTTTAAAGAATCAAAACGAATATATTTTCTTGCAAAAACATCTTAAAAACAATAGATTTGATATTAAAACCTCATACCACAAAGTTTTAAATGCTTCTTTTGGTAAGAAAATGATAGATAACCTAAGCAATCTATTGCAAAATAAATTGAATGTTATTGTTTACAACTTTATTGATATGCTTTCACATGCTCGAACTGAGTCTATGCTTGTTAGAGAGTTGGCGGAAGATGAAAATTCTTATAGAAGCGTTACTAAAACATGGTTTGAACACTCTACGTTATTAGATTTAATAAAGTTTCTTAGTACAAAAAATGTTAATATCTATATTACAACAGATCATGGTTCGGTAAAAATTAACAATCCCGTAAAAATACGCTCTACAAAGGACGCTTCTGTTAATTTAAGATATAAGGTAGGAAAACTAATGGACTATAATCCTAAGCAAGTCTTTGATGTAAAGAATCCAGAGGATATTTTCTTGCCACGACTTCATATTTCATCTCCATATATCTTTGCTCGTGCAAATGATTTCTTTGCTTACCCAAATAATTACAATCATTATGTACAGTATTATATGAATACATTTCAACACGGAGGCATTTCTATGGAAGAGGTAATGATTCCATTTATCAAATTAACCAATAAATAAACTTATGCAAAAGCGATATATACTTGAAACTCTGTTTTCTATTGACCAAGTTGCTGAACAAATCTTAAATGATTTCCCTTCTTCAAGGCTTTTTTCATTAAACGGAAATATGGGAGCAGGAAAAACTACTCTTACAAAGTCTTTATGTAAAGCCTTAGAGGTGGAAGATAATGTTTGTTCGCCAACTTTTGCTATTGTAAATGAATATTTTTCTCAAAAAGCAGGAACGATTTATCATTTTGATTTTTACAGAATTAAAAATCTACAAGAGGCTATTGATATTGGCTTTGACGAATATGTTTTTAGCGGAAATTATTGTTTTATGGAGTGGTGCGAAAATATCTCTCCACTATTACCTGAGAAAATAACGGAAATAAAAATTGAGGTAAAGGAAAACGACGTTAGAGTAATAACTGTTGAGGAGATTTCTTAGAAATCTTTATTGGCTTAAAGCCTCTAATATTTTGTTGTAATGTTCTTTTACAGTTTCACTCCAATTCTCTTTATCTGAAACAAAGTTTTCTAAAATTATTTTAGCGTTTTGATAATCTCCCTTAGTGAATAAAATCCAAGCATAAGTGTCTGCAAAAGTTATGTTATTAGGTTGAGCATCGTAGGTTTGTTTTGACATTTTCTCTGCTTTATCAAGGTCTTTGTTTTCTAAGCATAGATAGTAAGCATAATTGTTTAAAACCATTAAGTTATTAGTATCTTTTTCTAATGCTTTTTCAAAATACTCAAAAGCCTTCTCATTGTTTTCTGTTCTATAATATGCCTCTGCTAAATTAGAGTAAATATCTATGTAATCATTGGATTGCTTTGCGTATTTCAAACCTTTTTCTAATGTTTCAATAGCTTTTTCATATTCTGTTAAGTTTACTAAAGAGTATCCTTTAACAATATAAAAAATACATTCTCTTGGGTAAAGTTTTATAGCATCATCACAAGTTTTTATCCTTTCTTCATCACTTGCTTTAAATTGTTGAGTAATTATATAGTTTTTGTACAAACCCAAGTCTTTAATTCCGTATTCTATTGCTTTTTTACAAGCTTCATAAGCCTCATCCATACGAAATGTTCTCATATATCCAATAGAAAGAAACTGCCATAAACGTCCTTCTTCTTGGTACATACTTGACATAGTCTCTAAATGCTTTACATAATTTCTTAGAGTTTCTAAGTCTTCATCTACCTTTTCTTGATAAAGGCTAAGAATTATTTGATTTTTTTCTTCAAATCCCATCTTTGTATTCCTACATAATTTATCTATATAGGTTTCACAAGATGATATATTGCCTTTTTTGTAGTAGATTTCTATTAAAGCAACAATGTTTTCTATGTTATCAGCATCTATTTCTTCTACTTTTTTCATTAAGTTCAAAGCTTTTTCTTCTTTACCTTTGTTTAGATAGTACTGAGCTAAGATTGAAAGATAGGAAACATTGCTCGGATATTCTTTGCTAAGAATTTCTATTTCTTTTATGGCTTTTTCGTTTTGATTTATGCTTTTATAAATATTATATTTTAGCATTGAGCAATATTCGTTGATACCTTGTCTTTTTTCAAGCAAGTTTACAGTCTCTATTGCTTTGTCTATTTTGTTTGCATCTACATAAATGCTAACTAATTCCGAATAATATTCTGTTACCTCAGGTTGTAATTCTATTATTTCTTTATATTGTTCGGCTGCTTTATCTTTTTGGTTAGTTATAAGATAGATTTCAGCTAATTGTGTGCGATACCAATGATTCTTTGGTGATAATTCTATTGCTTTTTGATTATATTCTATTGCAGAGGCTATATTTCTGCTTTCAAAGTCTATGGCTGCAAGTTGATAATAAGCAAGAGAATTATTTGGCTGAAAGCGTATAACTTCTTTGTATAAAGAAGTCGCTTTTTCAAGATTGCCTAATTCTCGTTGAGTAGCAGCATCAATAACTAATTGTGCAACTTTTATGTCGTTATCGTTAGGTTGTTTAACTGCTTTTTCCTGATTTTTACAAGAATATAAACATAAAATTAAGAACAATAAAGTTAAAATGATGCTACTACGTTTCATATATTTTTTAATTTATACAACTATAATCTCCTAAGTTCAATTCTTGTTGTTTGTTTTCGATTTTTGCAAATGAACCTATCATACTATTTTTTAAAACTGCGTTTTCTATAACTGTTTCCTTGCCTACCATAGAGTCTTTAATGCAAGAATTTGTTATTTTGCAATTTTCTCCAATACTTACTCTTGGTCCGATAACGCAATTCTTTATTTCAGCTCCCTTTCCTATATAAACAGGTTGAATAATCAAAGAGTTGTCGTTTATAACATATTCATTCAATAATTCTTCTGTTAATTCATAAAGGCCATTCTTAGCAGATTTTAATTCTAACACTCTTCCACAAGTTTCAACCGTTGCCTTAGGATTACCACAGTCTAACCATTCTTTTACATCGTTTGTTTTAAACTTCAAACCCTTGTTAAGCATATTTTGAAGTGCATCTGTGAGTTGATATTCTCCTGATTTGGTAATATTATTGTCTATTAAATATTGAAGTTCGTTTTTAAGATTTTCTCCATCTTTGAAATAATAGATACCAATTATTGCTTCATTGCTCACAAACTCTTTCGGTTTTTCTACAAATCCACAAATAGTTTGGTCAGCGTTCTTTTTAACAACTCCAAACGCACTCGGGTCTTCTACTTTATGAGTCCAAATAATACCATCTTCCTCTGTTTCCAAAGTAAATCCTGCATCGAACAAAGTGTCTGCAAAAGCCACCGTTACTTTTCCTGAAAGGCTTTCCTTAGCACAAAGAATTGCGTGAGCGGTTCCCAAAGGTTCGTTTTGATAATAAATCTTGCCTATTGTACCTAATTGTTTTGCTATATTTAATAAGTTGTTTTCTACTTCTTTTCCAAAATCCCCTATTATGAAACCAATTTCTTCAATTTCTTCTCCAACAACTTCTCTAATATCTTCGCATAAATGTTGAACTATTGGCTTACCTGCTAATTCTATCAAAGGTTTTGGCGTAACTAATGTATGAGGACGTAATCTCTTGCCCATACCTGCCATAGGAATTACTATTTTCATAATCTTATTTGTATAATATGTAAAAATAACTATTTATTAGACTACAAAATTACAAAACATTTAACTAATCTCTTAGAAAAATCAACAGAATTATACTTAATTGAGCATTTTTTTGTAATTTTACAGCTCATTTTTTGAATAATTTATATGAAAAATAAGGGTATATATATCGTATTTTTAATGTTTTTTGGGATTTCTTTATCTGCACAAGATATAGATAGCCCTGAGTTTTTTACTCAATTTGAAAGAAATTATGATAGTTTGTTGCATAGATATTATGTAAGACAAAATTCAAAATTTTTAAATCAAAGATACAATTCAAACAATCAAACATATTCTCCAAGAATTAAAGCAGCTGACCTTCCTGATAGTGTTATTGCAAATCGTTTAAGAAAGATTCCCTCTGCAATAGAATTAACTTACAACGACAAAGTACGCTCACATATCATTTATTATGTAGATAAAATTGGTGATAGAGTTGGAGTAATGTTAGGATTAAGCAAATACTATTTTCCAATATTTGAAAACATTTTAGATAAAGCAGGAGTACCTGAAGATTTGAAGTATTTAGTAATTATAGAATCTGCTTTAAACCCAACTGCCGTTTCAAGAGCCGGAGCAACCGGTCTTTGGCAATTTATGCACTCAACAGGAAAAATGTATGATTTAAGAATAAACTCTGTAATTGATGATAGACGCGACCCAATTAAAGCAACATACGCTGCTGCCCGTTATTTAAGAGATTTATATAAAATATATGGTGATTGGACATTAGCCTTAGCGGCTTACAACTGCGGACCGGGTAATGTAAACAAAGCTATTCGTCGTTCAGGCAAAGATACATTTTGGGGAATGTATGATTATCTACCAAGAGAAACAAGAGGTTACGTTCCTGCTTATATAGCTGCTGTTTACGCAATGACATATTACCGAGAGCATGGAATAGAAATAGAACGTATTTCTAAACCTTTACATCTTATTTCAGACACTGTGATGCTTAACAAAGATATTCACTTTAAACAAATAGAAGAAGTGATGAATATATCCATTGAAGAATTGAGAGAGATGAACCCTCAATATAAAATGGATATGATCCCTGGTAGCCAAGATAAATATAGTTTAAAATTACCTTTGACTTATATCAATGATTTCATAAGTTTAGAAGATAGCATCTCTAATTACAAAAAAGAAGAATACTTTGGCGAAAGCAAAGTAAAGAATGGACAAATCGCAAACGGAGAAATAGAATATAGAGAAAGAATAGTATATCACAAAATACGTAAAAACGAAACATGGGCTTCTATTTCTAAACGCTATGGAGTAAGCGTAAAACAATTAAAATCATGGAATAAAAAAGCGAGTAAAAGAAAATACCTAAGAGTTGGAGATTTACTTACAATACATCGTAAAGAGGCATATCGTAAAGAGGTAAAAACAGAAGAAACTCAAACACCTACAAACTTTAACACTGAAACTCCGATAGTATCTTCTGAAAACGAAGCTATCAATACACAAACATCTGCTGAGGAAATAAAGGAAAATATAAAGGGAAAGAAACCTGAACAACATATAGTAAACCATACGGTAAAAAAAGGAGACACTGTTGCAAAAATTGCAAAGAAATATGGTGTAAGTGTTAATCAAATATGCAAACTAAACGGCTTAACACAAAAACAAGCCTCACGAATAAAAATAGGACAAAAACTCCGAGTAAAATAAAACGCTCGACAGTCAAAATAATTCTTTGACTCACGAGCGTTTTTCTTTGGCTTAATTATTTTAAAAGTGATAACCAAGTCTTATTGTAAGTATTCCTGGATTGATTTTTCCATAAGTATAAGTTTTAGAGGATGAATGAGTTTCTCCAGAGTAAGTACTTTCTCCTTTATATTCTGCTTTTATAGTTCTAGAACCTAATGAATAATAATGAACACCTAAACTATATTTATCATTTACCTTTACACCTCCACCTATTTGGAAAGCTAAACTCGTATTAATTTTATAGTTATATACTCTATCTGCAGTTCCAATCATAGAACTTGATGATTTATATCCTGATTTATTATCCGTTAAGAATCCTAAATTTAATCCTATTGCAGCTTCTCCCCATACTTTAATATTGTTTATAATACTATATTCATAGTCAACACCAAGCATAATAGGAATATTTATGTATTTTGGAAGAATTTCGTAATATTCATCGTAATAACCATCTTCAACCCAGCCTTCAACTTCTGCATCGTTTAATTTTTTCACTTCACTACACATTGTATTATAGAATAAATCTGCAGATGCAAAGATATTTAAATCTTTTTTTAATGTAAATAATTCATATTTAGCACCTAAATTAAAGCCCAAACCTGCCCCTCCAATTGTAGATTTTTTATCATTCCAAACCATATCATCTATATCTATAACTAAGCCCATAGCATTATGTGCTTCTCCGAAAGAGCCAAGTGGTGAAGCTAATCCTACATGAACTGATAATCCAGTTTGTGCACTTGCGCAATTTACTCCTAATATTGCTACTATAAGCAATGTAATTTTTTTAATTTGTTTTTTCATTTCTTTTTTAAATTTATTTTAATAATATTTTAATTACTTTGCCCAAGTCCCAAATGGCGATTACTTATTTTCTTTGACTTTAATGCATAAAAAACGTGGGACTTTTTTCTTATTGTTGTATGAGGTCCTCGACTACCTATGTACCGAACAAGAAAAGCCCACGATTTCACTCGTGAGCGTTCTCGGCTTATTTTTTCGGTACATCAAATGAAATTGTCGAGATTTCATACAACCAAATATAAGCAAAAACGCTTTTGTATGCTGTAAAAAATTACAAAGTCTAAATTATAATTATTCTTTTTCTCCTTTTGTCCTCCTTTTTTAAGTTAATAAAATCCACAATGTTTAAAGTATCGTGTGCAAATATATAATAAAAATTTTATAAAATTTGGTTCTTTTTTGGTTCTTTTCGCTTTTTATAACTTAAAACGCTGATTTATATATATTTAATTTGCATTTAATTTCTTTTAACAAACCTTTAATTCTCTAATTCAAAATTTACAGAGAAAAATCTTTATTTTGCGAAAATTTCATTTTGGGATTTTTGCAAAATTTTTTGCGAAAAATTGATGAAAATTGGGGTAAAATTTGCGAAAATCTGACCTATTTTTTCAAAAGTCCTGTTTAAATTTTCAAAAGTCCGATTTAAATTTTAAAAGTCAGGACTTTCTGAGCTCAAAAGTCCTGACTTTTTTTGAAAAAATCAATGAAAAATTTGGCAAAATCAAAGACTTTTTTAGCGTTTTCAAGGCTTTAAAAAGTTAAGTCTTTGATTTTGTGGTTTTTAGTTAAGGGCT
>CALGEC010000021.1 GCA_937881815.1 uncultured Bacteroidales bacterium | reverse complement strand
TGTTTTGACTTTTTGCTGATAATGATAAAACCACTATTGTAATAAAAAGAAATGCAATTTTTTTCATATCACTTAAAATTTTAATTATTATTGACAACTTGTTTGATTACTAGTTAAAGTAGACGAAACCGTGGTTGTAAGTGTACTTTGTGTTCCTATGTAAAAAGTATATGAGGTGTTAATAATAGTAGGTGTTAAAAAATTATACATTTGCACTTTTTCTTGAAAATAATTGGCACAATTTGCTTGATTCATATCTCTTTTACAATCAAAAATAATTAAATCACTTGCACCATTTTTAGTAACTGTAGCAAAAAAATAATCATCATATCGTATAATACTATTGTATTGCTTTATGCCTACGTTAATATGTGGTGTAGGCTGAATAGAATTTGATATATAGACATTAGTATCAAAAGGATCTATTTGAAATATTTCATCATTTCCATTATGTCCATTTGTTAGATACAATAAAGTACTATCTTCTTTACAAAATTCTAAATCTATTGGCTCTAATTTTGCATTATAAACCTCTAAACATTGATTGTTTATTATATTTATTCCTGTCGCAACTTCAAATGTTACAAAGTCTGTTTTGTAGTAATTGTTTATCGTACGTTTTCTATGAGTATACGCTAAGGTAAATGTATCTCTATCAGTTAATGAATTTTCTAATACATAACTAGAATGCCTTAATTCTGGGTGAGAAAATGAACTATATAAGTAATTAGGAAGATATCCCTTGTCAAATGCTGCAACAATAAATGATGTATCATTTACATGTTCTATCGCAACTATTTTACTACTGCCAAGAGCAATATTTTTAAATTGACCAGTGTTATTTTCTATTATTTGATAATAATTTTGTTCTGCTGTATTTAATTCTATTAAATATCTATTGTCAGCTATTGCAACGAGACTAACTCCATGAGTAGCTTGATAAACCTCTAATTCAGTAATAATTGAAGTAGATATTGGATTGTTTATTATTTTCAAAGTAATAAGTTGCGGATTTAAAGAAATTAAATTAGATACATGTGTCCAACCCAAACAACCTTGATTATTATGTTTTCCACAAAAATAAATAGTATCATTATAAATCTGAAAATCATACACTTTTACACCATTTATAGTAGAAAACATTACATTATTAGTACCACCTACTAAAAAGATGAAATCAGTATTATTTAAAGAAACATAAGGCAATGATACAACTAATTTATTTTGATCTATACTCCTAATTTTTATTAAATCAGATGTTATCCCTATAACACTATAATTATTATTACTCCTTTTTGTTGCAAAAGAATTATTTTGATTCATTATTTGTTGCATTTGTGAAAATGCGAATATTGGAAACAATACCAATAATAATATTATACTTTTTTTCATATTCTTATTTTTTTGAAAATTGTAAATCTAATTGTTTTTTCTTTTGCTTTGATTGGGTTTATTTTAACGATGTTTGCTCAAAGCAAGAGTGAAAGCAAACATCTCTATTTGCTTAAATTGTTCTTGCAAAGGTAGGTTATGCTTTTGAAGTTTTGCATAATATTCGAATATGTATTGCAAATATAGAAATATTTCTAAGAAAAAAATAAAAAAAGCGAAGAAAAAATTTAAATTTTCTTTGCTTTTTGAAATTATTTCTTTGATTTATTTTTCTAACTCTTTGAAATATTTTTTTAATTCTTTGAGTTATGATTTCAAATAATTCAGTATCTTTGCTCATTAAAATAATAAATGATGGAAATTGAAGAATTAAAGGAAATGAAGCCGATGAAATTCGGGTTTTACTATGGTACAATTTTTGGAGGCATTGCATTTGCCTTTCATCTTTTGTCTCAATGGATAGGTTTTACTACAAATTTCTTCTATGGTTTGATTTACTCATTTTTTGTCTTGTTTTCGCTTATGTGGCTCTATAAGAAATATCTTTCTTTACAAGAAGAGGGCAAAGGAGTTGAGTTTTCGGCTTTAATGAAGATTGGAACTTTATTTTCTTTTACGATTTCGTTTTTCTATCTTATTTTTACCTTTGCAAGAATTGAGTTTATGGACCCTAATTTCTTGAATCTGCTTATGGAGATGACACAAGAAATGATTTCGCAATCAGCAATGCCCGATATAAACCTTGGAGATGGTTATGCAACTACTCTTTATGTTACAGTGCTTGTAACAAGTTTCATCGGGGATTTCTTAGGTAATATGTTTTATGCTTTTTTACTTGCTTTAATTCTTAAAAACAGAAATTTTTAACTTATGGATATATCAATTGTAGTGCCATTATATAATGAAGAAGAATCGTTGCCACACTTGATTGAGTGGATTGAAAGAGTGATGAATGAAAATAAATTTTCATACGAAGTGCTTTTGATTGACGATGGTAGCAAAGATAATTCTTGGTCAGTGATTGAAGGCCTTATGGAGCGAAATCCAAATGTAAAAGGAGTTAAATTCCGTAGAAATTATGGTAAATCGGCTGCCTTAAACGTAGGTTTTGAAAGAGTGGAAGGCGATGTTGTAATAACAATGGACGCAGACCTTCAAGACAGTCCTGATGAAATTCCGGAATTATACAATATGATAAAAACAAAGGGTTATGATTTGGTTTCGGGTTGGAAGAAAAAACGTTATGATTCAAAATTAATGAAAAATCTTCCTTCAAAACTCTATAATGCAACTACACGTTGGCTTTCCGGAATAAAACTTCACGATTTTAATTGTGGACTTAAAGCATACAGAAAGGCGGTTGTAAAGAGTATTGAGGTTTATGGCGAAATGCATCGTTATATTCCTATTATTGCAAAATGGGCTGGCTTTTCTAAAATAGGCGAAAAAGTTGTGCAACATAGAAAACGTGAGTTTGGAGAAAGCAAATTTGGAATGAATCGTTTTGTTAATGGATATTTAGACTTGATGTCTATTATGTTTGTTTCAAAATTTGGCAAGAAACCAATGCACTTTTTTGGTCTTTTAGGCAGTGTGATGTTTCTTTTAGGAATAATTTCTACTCTTGTTTTAGGTGTACAAAAACTTATTGCGGTTTACAACAATGAAGCAATGAGACTTGTTACCGATAGCCCTTATTTCTATTTGGCATTAGTAACAATGATAATTGGATGTCAGTTGTTTTTAACGGGATTCATAGCAGAAATGATAGGAAGAAACTCTCCGAATAGAAATACCTATCTAATAGAAAAAGATATTGAGAAATGAAGATAAGAAATATAATAAAAGAATCAATAGGTGTAAAAGAATTGATTCTATCAGATGAAAATTTGATTTCAAATATAGAAAAGGCCGCTCAAATTATTATAGATTGTTATCGTAATGAAGGAAAGGTTTTGTTTTGTGGTAATGGTGGAAGTGCAGCTGATGCACAACATTTAGCGGCTGAGCTTTCCGGTAGATTTTATTATGACCGTCCAGCCTTAGAAGCAGAAGCCTTACATGTAAACACTTCATATCTTACAGCGGTTGGCAATGATTATAGCTTTGACCTTATATATTCAAGAATATTGTCTGCCTCTGGAAAAGCGGGAGATGTATTAGTTGGAATATCTACCTCAGGTAATTCAAAAAATGTATTGGAAGCACAAAAGGTTGCAAAGCAAAAGGGAATGAAAATCATATCTCTAACAGGTGAAAGTGGAGGAGAGATGAAAAATTCGGCAGATTGCTTGATAAATGTGCCTTCAAAACTTACTCCACGCATACAAGAAAGTCATATCTTAATAGGACACATAATTTGTCAAATAGTTGAAGAGGAATTATTCCCACAAAAATAAAATAACTATGAGACTTATAAAAAACGCTCGTTATCTTTTTTTAGATAGAGACGGAGTTATTAACCTAAGGTTAATAGATGATTACGTAAAGCGTAAAGAAGAATTTGAATTTCTTGAAGGAAGTTTAGAGGCTTTTAAGATTTTCGCAAAATACTTTGATAAAATTGTTGTGGTTACAAATCAACAAGGAATAGGAAAAGGACTTATGAGCGAAAATGACTTAGAGGAAATTCATTCTTATATGAAAAATGAAGTTGAGCTTGCGGGCGGTAGAATAGATAAGGTGTTTCATTGTCCAAAACTTGCAAAAGAAAACTCTATTGATAGAAAGCCCGCGGTAGGAATGGGACTTAAAGCAAGAAAACTATTTAGAGAAATAAGATTTAAAGACTCTATAATGGTAGGAGATTCTCTTAGCGATATGGTTTTTGGAAAGCGTTTGAAAATGCACACTATTTACATTTCATCTTCTTGCAACACTGCACGTAAACACCCAAAAAGAATAGATAAAGTTTTTAATAATTTATTAGAATTTGCAAAACATATAGAAAATGAAAAGAATAATTAAACAAAGTTTAGCACTAATTTTAAGTGCCTTAATGATTGTGCCTTTTACTCTTGATGCACAAAACCTAACAGATGCAAACGGAAAAAAACAAGGCAAATGGTCAAAGTCTTATCCTAATGGAAAGGTAAAATATAGCGGAGAATTTAAAGACGACAAAGAAGTAGGAACGTTTTCTTATTATTCAAAAGACGGAAAACTCACACAAACAATAGAATATTCGCAAGATGGAAAAGTAGGTCAAGCAAAGTTTTTCTACAAAGACGGAAAACTAATGAGCGAAGGTAAATATATTAACAAAAAGAAAGAAGGCGTTTGGACTTATTACGATGAAAAAGGGAAAAAATTGAGAGAGGAAAACTTAGTTGGAGGAAAACAAGAAGGCAAAGAAACAAATTGGGATAGGAATGGCGGAATAAACCTTACAACTATGTATAAAAATGGAGTAAAAGAAGGAGAAGAATATAAAAATTTTTATGCTGACGGATATTCTATTACAAACTACGTAGGAGGAAAAAGAAACGGAGAATTTACACACTACTTCGCTTCAAAGAAAAAACAAATCGTAGGTAAATATGTAAACGATAAAGAAGAAGGCACTTGGAGTTTTATGAACGAAAATGCAGATGTGATTAAAATTCAAAAGTGGGAAAATGGAAAATTGCAATACGATGCCGTAAAAATCTCTACTCGTCAAGGAGAAATAGAAGTTGAATTTAAAGATATAGCATATTTATATCCGCTTGGTAAGCAAACTTGTGTTGTTTTGAAAGATGGCAAAAAGATGAACGCATTTAACAATTACGAACAAATAGTTAATTTGTCTGATGGTAATATGTTTTTGCTTTTAAACAAGACAAACAAAGTTTATGCTAACTATTCCGCAATCAAAGGAACAAAAAATGATGGAGGAAAAGAGCTTTTAATAGAGCTTGAACCAAAAGCAGATGTTGAAATACGCACAGACGAAGATAGTCGTAAGGCTTTGAAATCTTTGTTTAGTAAATAAAGATGCAAGACAGAGTTTTAGTAGGACTTAGTTTAGGAGTAGATAGTTTGGCTACGGCACTTCTACTTAAAGCTAAGTCCTTTTGTGTTGTTGGAGTTTACTTTCATCTTCATCAAGAAGCAAAAGATTTAGAGAAAGTAAAGAAAATATGTAGTGATAACAATATAGAGTTTCATTATGTCGATTTGCAAGAGGAGTTTTATAAAGATGTAATTATCCCTTTTGCAGATTTTTATTTAAAAGGCCTTACTCCGAATATTTGTTCACATTGTAATGCGGAGTTTAAGATAGAAAAACTATTGCAATATGCAGAAAAATTCTCGTGCGACTTTATTGCAACAGGTCATTATGCAATAAAAAATGGCTCTCTTATAGGAATAGCAAAAGATTCGTGGAAAGACCAATCCTTTATGCTTTATCGTCTTAAAGAAAAACAAAGAGAAAAATTACTGCTCCCTCTTGGAGAAAAAATGAAAGATGAGGTTAAGGAATTTGTAAGGCAATGTGGATATGAAGAAATAGCAAATAAAAGAGAGAGTTTTGGGCTTTGCTTTACAAATGGAAAACATTATTCCGACTATATTTTGGAACTTTATCCCGAATTGAAAAAACTTGAAAATGGAAAGGTGTTTGATAAAAACAATCAAGTGATTGGCACTCATAAAGGTTATCCTTTCTACACTATCGGGCAATATAAAGGATTGAATTGTGAAGGAAAACAATATATAAACAAAATCATTGCAGAAGAAAACGCCGTTTTTGTAGGTGAAAAATCGGAATGTTATTTCTCAACTTTAAGACTCAATTCGCTTGTTTTTTCACAAAATATTGAAAATATTAAATTGAATACACCATATCTAACAAAGATTAGAGGGAAAGACGAAGGCAATTTAGCAACTCTAAGAAATATTTCTTCAAATCACTCAATTATTGAATTTTCTCAAAGAGTTTTTGCTCCAATGCAAGGACAAGACGTAGTCGTTTACGATGAAAATAATTTTATCCTTTTCGGCGGACGAATTGAAGCGTTTAGTTAATTCGTGTCTTTTTGCTTATTGCCAACAATCCCAAGAAAGTAAGAAGTCCGTTTAAGACTAAAAGTTCAAAGTCAAAACTATAATTAAACCATTGTTGTGAGTTGTTGCTAAGAATAAAGCAAATCACAGGCGAAAGTATGCAAACGATTGGCACAAACTTGTCTATAACTTGTCGTTTCGTTAAAATGCCAAAGACAAACAATCCTAAAAGCGGTCCGTATGTGATAGAGGCTATTTGATATAAAATATCAATCAAGTGAGGGTCGCGATGATTTCCGTAAAAGATGATTACACCTACAAAAATCAATGCAAAACAAATGTGAACTAAATGTCTAATTCTGATTTTTTTCTTTTCGTTCCAATCTTTTCTTTGTTCAATATTCAAAAAGTCTATGCTAAACGATGTAGTCAAAGAAGTTAAAGCTCCATCTGCCGAAGGGAAAAGAGCAGATATAAGTCCAATGATGAAAATCACTGCCGCAAAAGGACTAAGTGCATTTAGAGCAACGTAAGGGAAAAGGTCATCACCCTTAACCTCTATTCCTTGATTGTGAGCAAAGATATAAAGAGCAGCACCTAAACAAAGAAACAAGAAATTGACAAAAAACAAAGTCAAAGAGAAAGTAAGCATATTTTTTTGTGCCGATTTAATGTTCTTACAACTAAGATTTTTTTGCATCATTTCTTGATCTAATCCTGTCATACTAATAGTTATAAACATACCTCCAAGAATTTGTTTCCACCAACAAAGACGTGAAGATGAATCTGTTTCAATAAAAGTAAAATAATCGCTTTTTGTAACATTAGTTAGCATTTCTGAGAACGAAAAATTCATCTTATCGCCTATCAATATAAAGCAAATAACAAGTGCAGCTAACATACAAGTTGTTTGAAGGGTGTCTGTCCAAACAATAGTCTTGATTCCTCCTTTGAATGTAAACAAAAGGATAAGGGCAAGAAAGAGAAAAACAGTTGCTTCAAACGGAATATTCCATGCACTAAAAACAAATTCGTATAAAACATAGATTACAATAAACATTCTAAGACTTGCACCGAGAGTTCTTGAAAGAAGGAAAAAGAAAGAACCGGTTTTATGAGAGAATTTACCAAAACGACTCTCTAAGTATTTGTAAATAGAAATCAAATTAAGCTTATAGTAAATCGGCATAAGGACAAATGAAATTACAAGATAGCCTAAGAAATATCCGAAAACGGTTAGCATATATGTAAAGCCTCTATCTTCTACCCAACCAGGCACTGACATAAATGTAACGCCACTTAAACTCGCCCCAATCATACCATAGGCCACGATAAACCAAGGAGATTTTTTGTTTCCGGAGAAAAACGATGCACTATCAGCCTTTCGAGCCGTGATAAAGGTGATAGAGAATAATAAAATTGTATATGCTACGAAAACACCAAGTAAAATATTTGCCATAGTATTTGATTTTTTTTGTAATTTTGCTCTTATTTGACTGCAAATTTAACAAATATATATGGAATACACCTCTTTAATCTTAGAAAATGCTGTAAACGAATTGGCAAAATTGCCGGGAGTAGGACAAAGGACCGCTTTGCGTTTTGCACTTCATCTTTTAAAGCAAAATGAAGACAATACACTGCAATTAGCCAAAAGCTTAATTAGTCTTGTTAGCGAAATAAAACATTGTAAACAATGTAATAATCTTTCAGATAGTGAAATATGTTCTATTTGTGCAAATCCTCAACGTCAAAACGATACAATATGTGTTGTAGAGAATATAAGAGAGGTTATGGCTATTGAATCAACAAATCAATACAAAGGATTATATCACGTTTTAGGAGGTGTAATTTCCCCAATAGAAGGAATAGGAGTAGGAGATATAGCAATAGAACAACTAATCAAAAGAGTAGAAAAAGAAAACATAAAAGAAATAATTTTAGCCCTACCAACAACAATGGAAGGCGATACAACAAGTTTCTATATCAACAAATTGTTAGAGCCTTATAATGTGAGAATTTCTGCAATCGCACGAGGAGTTGCCATAGGCGACAAAATAGAATACGCAGACGAACAAACCCTCGCGCGCTCCATTTTAAACAGAAGAGAGTTTTCGGATATATATAAATAAATTATTTAAAAAGAAAAACTAAAAGGTAAAAGCGATTCAGCTCCTTTTAATCTAAGGATTTCGTTTTCGTTAATGAGAATTAAAATTGTGATTCTCTCTTTTGCTCTTAATTGACTCTCTTGCAAAACTTGACAACAAGCTCCGCAAGGAAAAGCTTTTGTCCATTCATTTTTTGAGTTTCTTGCGGCAAGAGCCAAGGCTGTTATTTTTTCCTTTCTTGTACCAGCCGAAAACAAAGCAACTCTTTCTGCACATAGGCCCGAAGGGTAAGCAATGTTTTCTTGGTTGCTTCCAATAACGATTTCGTTGTTTTCTAACCTTACGGCCGCTCCAACACTAAAAGAAGAATAAGGAGAATAAGCCGAGTAAGTGGCATTCTTTGCACACTCAATCAACTCTTTCTCCTTATTGTTTAATTCTTCAAAGGAAAGCGTTTCATATTTTATTTCAATGCTTTCCGATTTCATTTATTTGTTGTTTTTTTCTTTTAGAATATCTCTAATTTCTGCAAGTAAAACTTCCTCTTTGCTTGGAGCAGGAGGAGCTGCAGGTGTTTCTTCTTTTTCTTTCTTTGATTTTAGTTTAGATAACAAACGTACAAAGCAGAAAATAGAGAAAGCAATGATTAAAAAGTCGAAACAAACTTGTAGAAAGTTACCATAATTCAATGTAACCGCTGCCATTTCTCCCTGAGCTGCTTTAAGCGTAATCTTAAGGTCTGTAAAATTTACACCACCTATTAAAACGCCTAACGGAGGCATGATAACATCGTTTACAAGTGAAGTGATAATTTTTCCAAATGCACCACCAATGATGATACCGACTGCCATATCAATCATATTTCCTTTTATGGCAAAACTTTTGAAATCTTCAATAACTTTTTTTACTCCCATGATATTTTGTTTTTTAATTGCACAAAATTAACACTTTTTTTTGTTTTATTATAATTTAGGCTTATTTTTGCAAGCAAAATAGAATAAAAAGATGAAAGCATTAGTTAGTACAAATTTTAATTTTGAAGGACAAAAAAGTCATTATGTTGGAAAAGTAAGAGATGTTTACAACATAAATAATGAATTATTAGCAATGGTAGTTAGCGATAGAATTTCTGCTTTTGACGTGGTTTTGCCAAAGGGAATACCATTTAAAGGGGAAATTTTAAATAAAATAGCGGCTAAATTCTTAGATGCAACCTCAGATATATTACCAAATTGGAAAATAGCGGTGCCTGATGCTATGGTAACCTTAGGAAAACTTTGCGAACCTTTCAAAGTAGAGATGGTAGTAAGAGGATATTTGGCGGGAAGTGCGTGGAGAGAATACAAAGCAGGAATGCGTACACTTTGTGGCGTACAATTGCCGGAAGGAATGAAAGAAAACGATAAATTTCCTACACCAATCATCACTCCAACCACAAAAGCCGATGAGGGACACGATGAAAACATAAGTAAAGAAGAAATAATTGCAAGCGGATTGGTTAGCAAGGAAGATTACGAACAATTAGAAAAATACACCTTAGCACTATTTGAAAGAGGAACTCAAATAGCCGCACAAAGAGGTCTTATACTTGTTGATACAAAATATGAGTTTGGAAAGTACAATGGAGAGATTACCTTGATAGATGAAATACATACACCAGACTCTTCACGTTATTTCTATGCAGAGGGCTATGAAGAAAGACAAGCAAAAGGCGAAAAGCAAAAACAATTATCAAAAGAATTTGTAAGAGAATGGTTAATGGATAATGGTTTCCAAGGAAAAGAAGGACAACAAGTGCCGGAAATGACCGAAGAAATCATAAATCAAATCTCTCAACGCTACATGGAGCTTTATGAACAAATAATTGGAGAAAAATTCATAGCGGAACAAACAGAGGAAGATTTGGAAAAAAGAATAGAACGTAATGTTTCTCAATATTTAAACAAGAAATAGATGAAAAAAATATTAAAAATAGTTTTTGTTTTATTGCTTGTTGTTGGCTTTTCTTCGTGTAACAAATCACAAGTATATAAAGAATTTAAAACCTTGCCAAACTACACTTGGGAAAGAATAGAAAAAGGAAAAAGTATAGAGTTTGACAACATCAATATAGAGAATGACGAAGATGTCTATGATATTTCTTTTCATATTCGTCACACTCCATATATTACAGAGGATGAAGTGAAATTCAAATTAAAAATAACCTCACCATCTTCCATTGTAAGAGAAAGCGTACATACGATAAAACTAAAAGACAAAGAAGGAAAAGAATGGTTAGGCGAAGCAATGGGAGATATGATTGACTTAGAGGTTGATTTAAAAACCTTTTATTCATTCATAGAACGAGGACTCTACAAAATAGAACTTGTAAACATGGGACAAAAATACCAATTACAAGGCATAATGGAGGTAGGAATAGAAATAAATAAATCAGACTTAGAAAGATAAGTGTCAATAGAGGCAACAGGACAAAAACAAATAGAAACGATACTTAAATCCTTGCCAACATCGGCAGGGGTTTATCGTTTTTTAGATAAAAACGGAACAATAATCTATGTAGGAAAAGCAAAGAATCTAAGAAATCGTGTACAATCCTATTTTAAAAACGACCTATCTCACTCCCCAAAAACAAGATTATTAGTAAAAAAAATCCACGATATAAAATTAGTAGTAGTAGAAAACGAAACCGAAGCCCTATTATTAGAAAACAATTTCATAAAGCAATACAAACCAAGATATAATATCTTATTAAAAGACGATAAGACATACCCATGGTTTTGTATAAGCAACGAAGAATATCCGAGAATATTCACAACACGCAAGCGTTTAAAAGATGGTTCATTGTATTTTGGACCTTACCCAAACGGAAAACTACTTAAAGAACTCCAAGACCTAATAAGCAAACTATATCCTTATCGCCGTTGCAACCAACCAATGACCGAGGAAAATGTATTGAAGAATAAGTATCGAGCATGTTTAAATAAACAAATAAAAATCTGTCCTGCACCATGTGAGGGTTGTGTATCAAAGCAAGAATATAAAGAAATTATAAACGATATAAAAAAAGTATTGCGAGGAGACTTTCATCAATTGAAGAAAGAATTAAAAACACAAATGATGTCTTACGCAAAAACACTTGAATTTGAAAAGGCACAAATCATAAAAGACAAGATACAACTCTTAGATGCATACGTTGCCAAAACCTCAATAGTAACAAATTCTTTTCTTAATGCGGAAATCTTTACCTATGAGCCAATACAAGACGGCCTAATAGTCAATGCAATGAAGGTAGTAAATGGACGTTTAATTTCCTCAATATCCAAGGAAGTAAAAGTGCCAATAGAACAAGAAAGTATAGAGGTTTTCACAACCTCAATAATACAATTACGTTCAGAACTCACTTGGGAAAGCGAACAAATTATAGTTCCGCAAATCTTACCTTTGCCCGAAGATTACGTAAAGCAAACATTAGCCGACACAAACGACAAGAAAAAACTCTTAGACCTTTGTCAAAAAAATGCAATCTTTGCAAAAAGTGATAAAATCAAAAGAGATTCCCTCTTAGACCCCGAAAGATGGAGCAAAAACCTTGTCTTACAAATACAAAAAGACTTAAATCTTCCAAAACCTCCTTATCATATAGAATGTTTTGACAACTCTAATATACAAGGATGTAATGCCGTTGCGGCTTGTGTTGTATTTCGCAACGCAAAACCATCAACCAAAGAATATAGACACTTTAATATCAAAACGGTTGAAGGTCCCGATGATTACTCTTCAATGAAAGAAATAGTAAATAGGAGATATTCTCGATTGATTAAAGAAGAAAAAGAATTGCCGGATTTAATTGTTATTGATGGAGGTAAAGGACAACTTGCAGTAGCAGTAGAAGCACTAAGCGAATTAGGTATTTACGAACAAGTACCGATTATTTCAATAGCCGAACGCTTAGAAGAAATTTACTATCCCGGCAATCCTTATCCTTTATGTCTTGATAAAAGGAGCAATAGCATAAAAACCATTCAACATATAAGAGATGAAGCACACCGATTCGGTATAACACATCATAGAAACAAAAGAAGCAAAGAAACATTCCATACAGTGCTTACTCAAATACCGGGAATAGGCGAAAAAACCGCAATAGATTTACTCCTTCGTTTTAAAAGTGTAAAGCAACTTTCGGAAACTCCACTTTCGGAAATAGAGAAATGTATAGGAAAAGCCAAAGCGGAAAAAGTATTCAATTATTTGCATAAATAAAACAAAGAAAAATCCGAAAAAAACAAAGAAATAATTTGAAAAAACAAAGAAAAAAAATAAAAAAACAAAGAAAAAATGAAGCTACATTTTGAAACCGATTATATGGCCGGCACACATAGTGAAATATTAGAACGTTTGGTTGCCACAAATTACGAAGAAACAGTTGGATATGGTTGTGATGAATATACGGAACGAGCAGTTGAGTTGATTAAATGTGCGGTTGGAAAAGAGAATACAAGAGTTCATTTTCTTGTAGGTGGCACTCAAACAAATTCAACAGTGATTGATGGATTGCTTTCAAAACATGAGGGAGTTTTAGCCGCAGAAAGCGGACATATAAACGTACATGAATCGGGTGCAATAGAGTCTTGTGGACATAAAGTCTTAACTTTGCCTGAATATGAAGGCAAGGTAAAGGCAGAAGATGTGGAAAATTATATTTCAAACTTCTATGCCGATGATACATACTTACACATGGTTGCTCCGGGTATGCTTTACATTTCTTTTCCAACGGAATATGGAACGATTTATACTAAAAAAGAATTGCAAGACCTTCATTCCGTTTGCAAAAAGTGGGATATACCTTTGTATATCGATGGAGCAAGACTTGGATATGGCTTAGCAGCAGAGGGAAACGATGTAACACTAAAAGATATTGCTAATCTATGTGATGTTTTCTATATAGGTGGTACAAAACTTGGTGCTTTGTTTGGAGAGGCAGTTGTTGTATGTAACGATTCTTTGCTAAAAAATTTCTTCCCTTTAATTAAACAACACGGAGCCTTACTTGCAAAAGGTAGATTGTTGGGTTTGCAATTTGAATGTTTGTTTTCAAATAATTTATATGAAAGAGTAAGCCGACACGCTGTTGATATGGCAATGAAAATCAAACAAGCCTTTATTGCAAAGGGCTATGAGCCGGCGGTAAACTCTACAACAAATCAACAATTCTTTGTTTTGCCAAATGATTTTATGGATAAATTAAGTGAAGATGTTGGTTTTGAACTTTGGGGACCAAGAGGAGAGAAAGAAACCAAAGTAAGATTTGTTACTTCTTGGGCAACAAAAGAGGAAGATGTGGATTTGCTAATTAAAAGACTTAATTTTTGATTTTTAAATAAGTTTTGTATTTTTGTAGTCTTAATTTTAAAAAGTATTGATTATGAGAACTTCAAAAGTTTTTTTATTATTAGTTTCTTTTTTCGCATTATCTTTTTTTGCTTGTGAAGATAAGCCGGGTGCAAACACTGATGAATTTCTTCAAGGCAAGCAGTTGATTTATTTTTCGCAAGAATCGGATGTATGGAAAGCAAAAATAAAGGATTTAGGTAGTTGTTATGCTGTTGTAGATAATAAGGAAAATCCTACTTGGTGCGATATTGTTGTTTGTTCGGAAGATTTAAAGGATTTTAATATAGAGTTATACCATAAATATTTGTTTGTGCATTTTCAATTAGATGAAAATTCAATTCCAAAGAATATAATTGCCGAGTTTTATAAGAATAAGAATGCTCAGCAAGCGGGTGTGTTTGATTTAATGCTTACTCCAAAGAAATTAGATATTCTTGTACATGAAATAAACAAAGATGAAATAAGCGGAAAGCTTTTTGGACAAATGCAAAACAAAGTAAATGCAGATGATGTTAGAGATGTTGTTTTTGTTTTCAAAAATATTCCGATTAAAACTACCGATGAATTGAAAAAATGTCGCTAATTGACATATTTTTTCCTCAAAGATGTATTTTTTGTGGCAAAGTCTTAGTTCGTGGAGAGCGAATAATGTGTCTTAATTGTCACGGAATTTATCGCTATCAAAAATCAGGGGAAGAGCAATATAAGTATAAAATTACCGAAACAAGTGTTGAGAATGTAGATATATTCTTAGATTATGCTTATTGCAAGAAAGCCTTACTTTCTTTTAAATATGGCGGCAATTTGTTCTTAGGAAAACAATTAGGAACACTATGGGCCGAATATTTAAAGCAAGTAGAATGGATAGAAACGATAGATTTAATTATACCGATTCCTCTTCATAAAAAGAAACTCTATAAGAGAGGATATAATCAAAGTGAAGTGTTAGGGAGAATCTTATCAAAAAAATTACAAATTCCAATTTCAACGGATGTAGTCAAACGAATAGTGAACAATCCCCCTCAAATAAAATCGAAAAATCGTTGGGAAAATGTACGAGATATATTTGCCTTGAAACGACAAAAAGGTTTGGAAAATAAACACGTGTTAATAATTGATGATGTGATTACAACCTCGGCTACAACTAATTATTTTGTGAAAACTTTACGTGAAATACCCAATTTAAAGCTATCTTTTGCTTATCTATCTTCAAATTTTTAAGAATTAGTGTTATCTTTGCCGTTTGATTTTTAACTTAATTAGAAAAATAATGAAAAGAACGAGTATTTTTATCCTTTGTTTGGTTGCAACAATGCTTTGTTTTGCTCAAACAAAAATAAGTATTATTCCGGAGCCTATTTCGGTTAAGGAATTAAAAGAAAAAGAATTTAAATTAAGTTCTACAACCAAGATTGCAGTCAATACGAATAGTGATGAAATGCAATCGGTTAAATTTTTAAAAGAAAAACTTGAATATGCCTTTGGAAAGAAAGTTTGTGTAACTAATCTTTCGGAACTTAAAGATGATGCAAATGCAATTCTTTTTGTAAAGGTTAGTGATAAGGTTTTGGGAAATGAGGGCTATAATTTAAAGGTAACAGAAAAGAATATCGTAATTCAAGCAAATGAAAATGCAGGATTCTTTTACGCTATTCAAACACTATTGCAATTGATTGACCCAATGTTTATAGGAAATCACGATGTGGTTGCAATGTGTTGCACAAAAATTCCTGCATGTGAAATAGTGGATTATCCTCGTTTTGCTTATCGTGGAAAACATCTTGATGTTGCAAGACATTTTATGAGTGTTGAAGATGTGAAACGTTATATTGATTATATGGCTTTTCATAAACTTAACGTATTGCATTGGCATTTGACAGACGATCAAGGTTGGAGAATTGAAATTAAGAAATATCCTTCTTTACAATCAATAGCTTCAAAAAGAAAATCAACAATTATAGGACATTATAATGATAATGATGCTCGCAATCCTAATTATGATGGATTTGTTCATCAAGGTTATTATACACAAGACCAAGCAAGAGAAATAGTTGCTTACGCTAAGGAAAGAAATATTGATATTATTCCCGAAATAGAAATGCCTGGACACTCTCAATCGGTGCTTGCTGCTTATCCAAACTTGGGTTGTAAAGATACTACTTACGAAGTGTCTTGTACTTGGGGCGTTATAGAAGATGTTCTTTGTACTCAAGACGAAACAATAGAGTTTATGAAAAATGTTTTGGACGAAGTAGTTGAGATATTCCCGTATAAATATATTCATATCGGAGGAGACGAATGTCCAAAAGTACAATGGAAAGAGTGTCCTAAGTGTCAAGCTCAAATAAAGAAACATGGACTTAAAGATGAGTTTGAATTACAAAGTTGGTTCTTGCAACAAATAACACAATATCTTAAAACAAAAAATCGTCAAGCTATTGCATGGAGCGAAATCCTTGAAGGAGGAATTAAAGATGAGGTTACAGTTATGTCATGGCTTGGAGAAGCAGACGGAGTTGATGCTGCAAGACAAGGATATGACGCCGTAATGGTTCCTTGTGCTTATTTGTATTTTGATTACTATCAAGCAGAAGCAGATAATGAGCCTTTGGCAATAGGAGGGTTTACTCCTCTTAAAAAAGTTTATCACTATGAACCTGTTCCAAAAGAAATAGCAGGGACAGAAGCAGAAAAACATATTATAGGTGTACAAGCTAATATGTGGAGAGAATACATTCCTACATTTGATTATACAATCTATATGGATTATCCTCGTACGGCTGCAATGAGTGAAACGGCTTGGAGTCAAAAAGAAAAGAAAAACTATGATAATTTCTTAGATAAGTTAGAAAAATTATTGAAATACTACGATGCTATGGGAATGAATTATTCTCGTTCTCACTATTCTATTTCGGCAGATGTAAGTTTTAATTCTAAGACAAAGAATGTGGAATTGGAACTTAATACTCCTGCAAAAAATTCTGAAATAATCTACACTCTTGACGGAAGTGAACCAACGCTTTCTTCAAACAAATTAACTCAAAAACTTGTTCTTTCTCAAACAACAACAGTTTCTGCATACGTTGTAAGAGATGGAAAAATTATTTCTCCAATGTTCAAGGCTACTTACAACCTTAATAAAGCGACAGGAAAGAAATATGAACTTAAAAATATGAATCCGCAATATTCGGGTAGTACAAAAAATGCTTTAACCGACGGAATATTTGGTTCGGCTAAGAGTTATGATAAATGGATTGGTACTTATGGATATGATTATGATGTAGTTGTTGATTTAGAAAAAAGAGAAAATATCAATTCTATTTCATTAAACTTTTTAGATAACGTAGGTAGTTGGATTTTCCTTCCAACAAAGGTTCATTTCTATATATCTGATGACAATAAGACTTGGAAAGAAATTAGCGAATCAGATATTGAACTTACAAAAGAAGGACAAATACTCAATGTAAAGGCAAATTGCAAAGACAAAAAGGCTCGTTATGTAAAGATTTACGCAGAAACAGTGAGAAAATGCCCTGAAGGACACCCTGGTTGCGGATATGATGCACATTGTTTTGCAGATGAGATAATCATTAAGTAATGAAAATAACCGAATTTAAAGAATTTAAAGATATTAACCTACAAAAAAGTGCGAAGGATATGCGTTCCTCTTGGGGAATACGCATAGTCCTTCCTCTTTCTATTGCAAATGCTTTTTTATTATTAGTATTCTCTTTTTTTGGTCTATTCTTTAAATCTTTTTCTATTGATTTTATTTCCTCAACTCATTTTCCTCAAATGATGTATTTTTGGAAAGAAAATCTATTGCATTTCCTTACACCATCATTATTCTTCTTTATTTTTCTACTCTTGCTAAGTATTCTATCAATTTATTCATGTATGCTCATGTGGTATGGACATAAGTCGGGAGTTCTTCTATATGCAGTAAGTAAAGTAGGACTTGTTTTTGTGCCTATTTTGTTTCTTGGTTATAGAGGTTTTTCTTATGGAGATATAATGTTGGCTTTGTTTTTTATTGCTTACTATTATATTTATATGATAAAACACCCAATAAAGAATATAGAGAATGAGTGAAGCAGTTTTATATTTATTCCCAACACCTATTGCAGATATTGAAATCAATCAATGCTTACCCGAGGCAAATCAAAAACTTTTGCAAGAATGCGATAGTTTTGTTGTAGAGCAAGTAAGAACGGCAAGACGTTTTCTTAGAAAAGCAGGCTATACCAAGGATTTTGCTGAGGTGGAATTTTACGAATTAAACGAACATACTGATTTAAAAGAAATAGATTCTTACTTAACTCCCCTAAGACAAGGAAAAAATCTTGGATTGATGAGTGAAGCGGGGCTTCCTTGTGTGGCAGATCCGGGTGCGGCTTTGGTTAAATTGGCTCAAAAGGAAGGTTTTAAAGTTTGTCCTTTGATTGGCCCATCTTCTTTAATGATGTCTTTAATGGCAAGTGGGTTTAACGGACAAAACTTCGCCTTTGTAGGCTACTTACCAATAGATAAAAGTCAAAGAATAAAGAAAATAAAAGAATTAGAGAGTCTTTGCTACAAGATTTCTCAAACTCAAATCTTTATAGAGGCACCATATAGAAATAATCAAATGCTTCAAGTCTTAAAAGAAGTGCTTAGTCAAAACACAATGTTGTGTCTCGGAGTAGATATAGGCTTATCTTCTCAACAAATCATAAGTAAATCTATTCAACAATGGAAAAAAACAACCATTGATTTGAATAAACGAAATACAGTCTTTTTAATTTACAAATAAAACAAAATGATAAAACCATTAGCTGAGGTTTTGCGTCCTCAAACTCTTGAAGATTACATAGGACAAGAACACTTAATCGGAGAAGGTGCAATATTATATAGAGCAATCAAAGAAAACAATGTGCCATCTATGATTTTATGGGGACCTCCCGGCGTTGGAAAAACAACATTGGCTGGTATAATTGCAAATACCATATCAGCACAATTCTATACCCTTTCCGCAATCAATAGTGGCGTAAAGGAAGTAAGAGAAGTCATAGATAAAGCAAAGCTTAATAATGGTAACTCAATACTTTTTGTAGATGAAATCCACCGATTCTCTAAAAACCAACAAGATTCCTTGCTTGGTGCAGTAGAACAAGGCATTGTAAGACTGATAGGAGCGACAACCGAAAACCCAAGTTTTGAAATCATATCACCGCTTCTATCAAGAGCACAAGTTTACATACTAAGAAATCTCGAACAACATCATTTAGAAAAAATAATTCAAAAGGCTGTCTCTTATTTAGAACAAAGTGAAAATAGAAAAATAGAAATAAAAGAAACAGAAGCTTTAATTAGAATAAGCGGAGGCGATGCAAGAAAACTAATCAATGCAGTAGAATTAGTAGCATCTCAATTCCGTGGAGATTTTTCTATAGATAACCAAAATGTTTCTACAATTATTCAGCAAAACATTGCAATCTACGACAAGAAAGGAGAGAATCATTACGATATAATATCGGCTTTCATAAAAAGTATTAGAGGTTCAGACCCAAATGCAGCAGTTTATTGGCTTGCAAGAATGATTGTATCGGGCGAAGACCCGCTTTTCATAGCAAGAAGAATGTTAATCTTAGCCTCAGAAGACATAGGAAATGCAAATCCTAATGCTTTGCTTTTGGCGAACAATTGTTTTGATGCAGTAAGCAAGATAGGCTATCCTGAATGTAGAATAATACTCTCGCAAACAGCCGTATATTTAGCAACATCTGCCAAAAGCAATTCTACATATATGGCAATTAACAAAGCAATTGAATTAGTAGAACAAACAGGTGATAAACCGGTGCCAATACACCTAAGAAATGCACCAACAAAACTAATGAAACAAATAGGATATGGTGCGGATTATCGCTATTCTCACGATTACGCCAACCATTTTGTACAACAACAATTTATGCCTGATGATTTGCAAGGTGTATCACTTTACGAACCGGCTGACAATCGCCAAGAAAACTCCACAAGAGAATTATTAAGAAAATTATGGTCGGGAATATACAATTATTAGTCTTATGAAAATAGTATTGGATTTTATAAATCAACTAAGTCTTAATAACAATAAAGAATGGTTTGATAAAAACAAATCATTTTACAAAGAAGCCAAAGATTGCTTTGAAACATTTACTCAGCAATTAATAGCAAACATAGAAACTTTTGACCCAACAATTAGAGGTCTGCAAGTAAAAGACTGCACATATAGAATATATCGCGACCTAAGATTTTCAAAAGACAAAACTCCTTATAAGACTCACATCGGTGCATATATATGTCCAAACGGTAAAAAATCAGGATTGGGCGGTTATTACTTTCATTTAGAGGCGGAATCAAAGCAATATCTTTCCTCTCATTTGCTTGCAAGCGGTGCGGTTTGTCTTCCAAACAATATAATCAATAGTATAAGAGAAGATGTATTCTCTTTACCAAATGAATTTCAAGATTGCATCAGCAATGCAAAAGGTTGGGAAATAGACACTGAGAATAAAATGAAAACAGTGCCAAAACAATTTCCAAAAGACGCGATAAATGCCGAATATTTAAAGCTTAAAGACTTTATTCTAAGCAAAAAACTCGATGATAATTACATATTATCAGACTCTTTATTGGAAAGAGTAACCCAAGAGTTTGAAAAAACAATGAAGTTTAAAGAATTTATCAACCGAGCAATACAAGCCGTTGATTAGTTCTTGTATCTCAACCATTTCCACAACTCTTTATAAGTTATCTTCTTGCCATACATAAGTATTCCTGTGCGATAGATTTTCGCTGCAATTGCAACACATATTACAATAAAGATAATCATAAGAGAACAAGAAAGAAGAATTTCCCAACTTGCCACTCCAAAAGGTATTCTCACCATCATAGCAACAGGAGCTGTGAAAGGAATTATTGAAAGCCAAAAAGCAAGTGAACTTGTCGGGTTGTCGCTCAATATAGGTAAACAAATAATTGCCAAAACCAAAGGAATAGTTACAGGAAGCGTAAATTGACTTCCGTCAGTATCTACATCGAGAAGCGAACCTATTGCACCAAACAAAGATGCATATAATAAAAATCCCATAATGAAATAAAACACAAACATACCTATCATTAAAGGAATATTTATTGCAAAAAGACCGCTTACAAGTTCAGAAACTTCGCTTGCTTCTGTAGCATTTATTTGATCAACCGTTACAATTCTTTGGTCAATATTGATTGTTTGTTCTTGTGGAGCTGAAAACATTTCTGGAGCTGCGGTTTGAGCAAAAGTAATTATGCCAAAAATAATTACAATCCACAATACAATTTGAGTAAGACTCACAAGAGCAATAGCAATTATCTTTCCAAATAGCAATTCTATTGGCCTTACGCTCGAAACCAATACCTCCACAACCCTATTCATCTTTTCGTCCGATACGCTCCTCATAATTTGAGCACCAAACAAAAAGACAAAGAAATAAATCAAGAATCCTGCTATCATACCAAGTATAGTCTTGGTTTCATTAAAAGATTCTTCTCCCGAAAATATATTTTTAGTGTAGAAATCTATTGTAGGATTGTTTACCCACGCAATTTCTTTTTCATTCATTCCATAATCCAAACGAAGAATGCTGTTTTTCAAAATATTTGTCAATTGGTTTTTGATTTCTTCTTGCACACTTCCCGGAATTTCTTCTTCACCATAATACATAAAACCTTTGATAGGAGGGGTGTCGTTAGTCTTTACAATCTCTAAAACCCCATCAACTCCACCTTCTTTCAAAATACTTTGAGCTGTTTCTATGTCGTTAAAATACTCAAACTTAATTCTATCAGATGCTTTAAATTTATCCTTAAATAAATAAACACTATCACTTTCGCTAATGTTAAGAGTTTGGTCAACAACCATTATATTCAATCTATCTTCTTCAATATTAGAAAGAAAAAATGGAGTAAAAATTAACAAACTCATTAAAATAGGTCCGAGAATAGTCATTACAAGAAACGATTTCTTGCTAACACGAGTTAGATATTCTCTTTTTATTATGATTTTTATTTTATTCATTATTCTTGATTGTTTCTATGAAAATATTATTCATTGAAGGAAGAATTTCCCTATAAGAAAGAATGTTGGTTTCTTTCAAAATATTAGAAAGTAAATCGGCATTTCGTCCTTTTTCTATTGAAAGCGTTAATATAGATTTCTCTTTATCTGTCTTAGAATGTAAAAGTTCGCAACCCTCAATTAGTAAATTTTCTACTCGTTCTTGAAAAGGAATTACGATTTCAAATCTATTTTGCTTAAATCTTTCTTTTATTTCATATACATTGCCTTCTAAAATCATTTTAGACTTGTTGATAAGGGCAATAGAGTCGCAAATCTCTTCCACACTTTCCATATTGTGAGTAGAAAAGATAATTGTAGCACCTTTATCTCTAAGATTCAAGATTTCATTCTTTAAAAGGTTTGCATTTAAAGGGTCAAAACCACTAAAAGGCTCGTCAAAAATAAGTAATTTCGGCTCGTGAAGAATAGTTGTTATGAATTGAATCTTTTGAGCCATACCTTTTGATAATTCTTCTACGCGTTTATTCCACCAACCGCTTATTTCAAAACGCTCAAACCAATATTCTAATCTCTTTTTTGCTTCTTTTTTTGATAAACCTTTCAGTTCTGCAAAATAAATAGCCTGTTCACCCACTTTCATTTTCTTGTAAAGTCCTCTTTCTTCGGGTAAATAGCCTATGTTTTTAATGTCATCTCTTGTTAATTTATTGCCAAAAAACAAAATCTCTCCCTCATCAGGTGCTGTTATTTGGTTTATCATTCTAATGAGAGTGGTTTTTCCTGCTCCATTAGGACCTAAAAGACCAAAAATTTCACCTTCTTTGATTTTTATTGAGACTTTATCTAAAACTTTATGAGAAGAATATGACTTACTAACCTCTTTGGTTTCTAATATATTCATTGTGAAAAAAAATTCTTTGATTTTTGAAAATTTTTCTTTACTTTTTTGAATTTTTTCTTTGCTTTTTTTGAAAAAATCTTTGCTTTTTTTGGGGGACTATTTCAAGGAATTTATTCTTTTATTCTTTTACACATCTAACGCTTCTTCCAAAGGCTCTGAAACCGTATGTTGTGATATTAGGAACAAGGTCATCACGATTGAAATCAATACAAGAAGAAGTGCCTCTTGCAATTGTGTTTGCCGCCCAATAATATCCTCTTGTGCCTATATGAATAAAATGTCCTGTGTAAGCATTTCTAAGTCCTGCCGCAGGTAATAGTAATTGTCCGTTAGCAATACTAAGATAGTAATAACCGTCTTCTGTAGTTTTTACTTCAAATCCTAAGTTTAATAAGGCTCTCCATTCCTCAGAAGTAGGCACTCTATATCCGCATGGACAAGGATTTGTTAATCCATCTTCATTTTGCCAAAGTTCATCGTCCGAATTTATCATCCAATCATTAGATTTTTTTTCATCAACAATAAACTTGCCATGATTTACCTCAAAACTATTTGCCAAAACTAAGGTTGTGTCGGATAACCTTTTTTCGTGTCCATCGGTTTGACGTCCCCATTGATACAAATCGCCCCAAGAATCGGAGGAATTAACATCAGAGGATAAGGCTCCAAGATTTCTATCCAAGAAAATAAGTTCTCCGACAACGGTTTTTATAGGTGGGAGTTCGTAATAAGAGAATTTACCACCTTCCGTCACAATGGGTTTTGAAAATTGAGAATCATAATTTTGTGCAAATGTTGAAAAAAAACACAACATTAAGAGCGAAAAATACGTTATTTGTCTAAACATGTTCTAAATCTTTATTATTTTTGTAAAAAACATTGCAAAAATATGTTTTTTTTAGCAAAAAGTGTAATAATTTTGAAATATAATTGTCTAAACATATATAAAAATTAAAAATAGGAGGTAAAAATCATGAAAAAATTAATGTTATTAGTAGCTGCATTAGCATTTACAGCAGTTACAGTTGCACAAGAACCTGTTAAAAAAGAAGTAAAAAAAGCAAAAGTTGAAAAAACACACAAATGTACTGGTGATTGCAAAAGTCATGACAAAAATCACAAATGCACAGGTGACCACAAACACGATGCAAATCACAAATGTACAGGAAATCACAAGCATGATGTGAAAGTAAAAGATGGAAAACAAGTAAAAGAACACAAATGTAGCGGAAACCACAAGCACGATGCAAACCACAAATGCACAGGAACTTGTGATCATCACAAAAAAGCAGAAGTAAAGAAATAATAAAAACTCTCTAAAACCAGCAAAGGCAAGTCTAAGGCTTGCTTTTGCTTTTGTGTTATGAGTGAAGAACAACTTATTTCTCAGATTCTAAAAGGGGATACTATTGCTTTTGAGGCATTGTTCAATGAGTATCAACTCAAAATATTGAATCTATGTTATGCAATGTTGCATAATAGGGAAGAGGCTGAGGATTTAACACAAGAGGTCTTTTTAGAGGTTTATAGAAGTTTAGACAAATTTCAAAATAAGTGTAAATTATCGACTTGGATTTATAGAATAGCGGTCAATAAGAGTATAAATCAAACAAAGAAAAATAAACTAAGACGTTTCTTTTCAATGGATTCCTCCGATGCAATGGCGGTTGCATCATTTGAACAAACGGATTGGAGCCTTGAAGATAAACAATATAACAACTACCTACATCAAGCATTAGAAAAACTCCCAATAAAACAAAAACAAGCCTTTATTCTCTACACTTATGATGAACTTTCGCAAAAGGAGATTGCTGAAATAATGAACTGCTCCTTACAATCGGTAGAGGTGCTTGTATATAGAGCCAGAAAATCATTACAAAAACATATAGATGCAATAGATAAAGGAATTTTAAAATAAGAAAGAATTATGAAAATTGAAGATTTAGTAGAAAAAGATAAACAAAAACAAGTTAATCCTTTTGCTTATACACGTTTGCAAGGTAGATTAAAAGAGAAAACAAATCAAACAAATAACTTAGTCCTTTTACATAGTTTGCAAATCATTAGTCTTTTGTTAGTATTTGCCTTTTCGGTTAATCTTTTCAATCAGTCAAACCCTCAGGAAATATCTACACAAGATGTTTCTTTTGAACAATTTGCCCAAGAGAATTATTTTGATATATTAACAAACTATTATCCTGAAATATTATTTGAATAAGACTATGAATAAGAAAATATTGATGATAGAAATAGCAGTGTTAGTGCTTTTGACAGGATTGAATATATTTTTGTTTTGTAGCAAAAAAGAAACTCCAAAAGAGTGTAATCACCAAAATTGCACCAATACGGAGTGTTATCTGACAAATACGATTTCTTTAACCGAAAATCAAAAACAACAATACCAAACAATAAAACAAAAATATCAACAACAAGCTATTTTAATTGCCGATAGCCTGCACATAAGTCAAGAGTATCTTATGAGAAATCTAATGAATGAACAACAAGATTCAATAAAAATAAGAGAAATAGAACAAGTGATTTCTCGTTGTCAAGCAGAACTATTGCATATTTCGGTCAATCAATACAATGAAATAAAATCAATATTAACTCCTTCGCAAATACCAGCTTTAGATAAGTTGTTTTCTCAAATTTTTATTTGTCGTCCTACTTGCAATCATAGAGAAGAAGACGCAGGAACTCACCCCGCACTCCACTAATCAAATTGTTTAATAAGAAAAGAAGGCTCTAAACTCAATATTACGCCAACTGAAAACGAAAAGAAACCATTTCTAATAACTTTTGCAGGAAATGAAGGGTGTATTGCAGAATAATCGGGCAATAATCTATCTCCTGTAATCTTGTTTTGTTTCCATATTTGAGAATAAAATTTAATCTTATACTTTTTTGAAATAAGATAATCGTAATCGATTTTTGCATAGAATTGATTAGACCTATCGAAAACTAATCCGGGAGTATTGCTTGAAAGATTGCAAAAATGTCCGCTACCAAGCAGAGAAATAAAATCCTCGCTTTCAAAATAAGCAAGTTTTATATTTACTTTTTTGAGTGTTGCACCAATATAATAAAATTGAGCAAAACCATCTTTAAAAGGCATAGTGTTGCCTGAAAGTTGTTTGTAAATTAAATAATCTCCTCCGAAATAAAGACCAAAATCTTTTGATAAATTAACCGCACTCTTTAATCCAAAGGAAGCATTTACCCAAGAATTTATATTAGATTTTATTTGTAAACTTTCCCCTCCTAAATGCTGAACAATAGCGTTAAAAGGTAAAGAAAATTCAATTTTTTGTTTTTTAAAAATCGTTGTTTCGCTTGCAAGCCCTAAACAAAAAGTTTCATTGTGCGATGAATTTTTGAAAACAAAAGTCTGCCAATTAAGCCATAAATCCCCTTTAAACCAATTTGTATTAGCCTTTAATTGTAAACCCATTTCAGGATCGCCACTAAATGTGTTTTCTATATTATATAAAGGCTCACTTAAACCATGCAAATTCCTATAATCAATGTTTCCTAAACTAAATCTTAAACTATTATTAACCTGCCACACAGCCCGAAAAAAAGGAATAGCATGCACCCCTCTCTGAAACTGATTGCCTGCCCATGAAGGTAAATTGCTATAAACAATATTAGGATATTTATTAGCCCCCCAATAATGTAAAAGACTAACACCTCCTTCTATAAAAAGATTCTCCTCCAATGAATAATAAAGGGTAGGGGTAAGGCGAAAGCCCGGAAGAGTGTATCCCGACACTCTTTCACCTTTGTATTCGTTATTTACAAAAAAATTATAATTGTAAAGATTAAATCGTAATTCATTAGGAGTAAATTGGGAAAAACCTATTTTACTCCATAAAATCATTAGAAAGCAAAGAAAATACCTTTGTTTCATTCTTAATTAGATGAAGCAGCGGCTTTTTTATTCTTCTTTTTGAAAATAGAAAACGCTCTCTTAAAGAAACCTTTCTTGTTTTTCTTTTCCATTTTAGCCTTCTCTGCCTCAGCCTTTGCTTTTTCGGCCTCTTCTTTCATAGCTTCAGACTCATACCAATCTGTTGGAGTGAAGTCATCTTCTAAAATAACAATATTAGGCTCGGTCAAAGGTTTTGTAATCTTTATTGACTTTAAAATTTCCTTTATTAAAGCATTTGCTTCGGGATTATCCTCGCCGTAAAACTCAATAGTATAGGTATAACCCTCATCAATCAAACCATAAACTCCACCAATAGAGGCCTCAGTCAAGTGAGTATTGGTAAAAGATAATAATTTTGCTTTTTTATTGTCAAATTTAGCATCTTTTACTTGGTCAATCAACATATATTCAAAACCTTCTCTTTCACTTCTCTTTGAGGCTATAGTAGTTAGTCTTGTAACAGGTTCTATAACTCTTTTAGTGCAGTTGATTTCTACAAATTTTATGCCATTTTCTTCAGTAGCTCTAATGCCAAAATCTCCAAATTTCTTACCGGTTTTTGAAGCTAACCAACCATTTGGAATGCCAAATGTGATATTTTCCTCAGTGATTTTGTGCAACTCGGTTTTTTGAGCATTAACTTCAAAACCACAAAATATCAAAAAACATAAAAAAACAATCAAGTTTCTATTCATAATCTTATAAATTAGCGTTTAAAGTGCAAAGATAATGAAAATATTTGTAATTTTGCCATTTGAAACAATTAAAAATACTAAAATAATGGGAAGAGCCTTTGAATATCGTAAAGCAAGAAAGCTAAAACGTTGGGGAAATATGGCGAGAGTATTCACTCGTCTTGGAAAAGAAATAGAAATGGCAGTAAAAGCAGGAGGAGCTGACCCATCAGCAAATTCTCGCCTAAGATTGTTAATACAAACTGCCAGAACAGAAAATATGCCGAAAGAAAATGTTGAAAGAGCTATTAAAAGAGCAATTTCAAAAGATACGGCAGACTACAAAGAAGTAGTATATGAAGGATATGCAGCACACGGAGTAGCAGTAGTTGTAGAAACAGCAACTGATAACCCTACAAGAACAGTAGCAAACGTAAGAGCAGCCTTCAATCGTTGCAGCGGCTCATTAGGAACAAGCGGAATGACCGACTTCCTTTTTGAAAGAAAATGCAACTTCAAAGTAGCAATGAAAGAAGGCATTGACTTGGAAGAATTGGAATTAGAATTGATAGACTACGGAGTAGAAGAATGTTTCGCAGACGAAGGAGAAATTTTTATCTATGCAGACTTTGCATCATTTGGGCCAATTCAAAAATACTTAGAAGAAAACTCTTTTGAAATCAAGACCTTCAAATTTGAACGTATTCCAAACGATTTAAAAGAACTAAACGAAGAACAACAACAAGAAGTAGAAAAACTAATTGCAAAATTAGAAGAAGACGATGACGTGGTTAACGTCTTCCATAATATGAAGTAAGATAAAGAAAGTACAATAATATCATATTGTAATAGTTTGCTTGCGAAACTCATTACAAGAGTGCATTCTGTAAAAAAAGAGAAAAAGAATCAAGTGCCTCGCTTTTTGATTGTGAAAAATAGGAGATTCTTTTCTCTTTTTTATTCATTATATAAGTCTCGCTAATTCAAAGAAAAATTTTAAAAAAAACAAAGAAAAATTTTATTCCAACGCCTTTTGGTGACTTGTCCAGCGCTGTTGGATAACCCCTCCAAAGGCGTTGGACTGATTTGGGATTAGGGAAGATGAAAATTTCTCAGCGATTTCTAAAAATATAACAAAACATTTCTAAAAATAATCTTATTCACACTCAGCCACTTAGATAAAGCTGATAAAAAAAAGTTTAAAAAATATTTGGTAATAACGAAAAAGGTAGTACTTTTGCAA
>CALGEC010000020.1 GCA_937881815.1 uncultured Bacteroidales bacterium | reverse complement strand
GGCGCGGTGAATACGTTCCCGGGCCTTGTACACACCGCCCGTCAAGCCATGGAAGTTAGGGGTGCCTGAAGTTCGTGACCGCGAGGAGCGACCTAGGGCAAAACTAGTAACTGGGGCTAAGTCGTAACAAGGTAGCCGTACCGGAAGGTGTGGCTGGAATACCTCCTTTCTAGAGGGTTATTATGAAATAGGGTAACGCGAGTTACCGCTACCGCAGAGGTTTCTAAGATGTTTAAATCATAGTCTCGTAGCTCAGTTGGTTAGAGCACTACACTGATAATGTAGGGGTCGGCGGTTCAAGTCCGCCCGAGACTACAATGATTTGTGTAATTGCATGAATCATTTTTTTGTTTTCATAATTGTGGATTTTACTCCTGGGAAGTTCTTTCTCGGGAGTTTTTTGTTATATTTGTTTTATTGTTTCATAGCAGTGAAATGGAGTTTATTGAATTATTTATTCTAAAAAAGAAGAATTTACATGCGAAAAAGGAATTTTTTTCTTCCTAAAAGCAATTATTCTTCAAAAGAACAAAAAATCTTCCAAAAGGAATACATATATATAATAATAAATAACTGATATCTTTTTAAAAGTTATACGGAAGAGAGAAACACTATAAAAAAACATTCGTTTTTTTATAGTGTTTTGTTTTTAGCCAAAGCTTGCCGAGGACATTGGATTGAAAGTGAGAAAAAAAGCACAGCCCCTCGCAGGCATGAACTGGAAACGATTTTGTAAAAACTTATCATTATGTGGTTGTTTAAAATGTTTTCGTTCTTGCTTACTTTGCAATATAGAAATTACATGTCCAAATTAAGTGTGTAGTACATTTCATACATACCATTTATTTATCTATATGCGATTATAGATGTTTATACTTGTTTTATTGTTGGTTGGAAATTAAGCAATATACAACAAAAAATTTGGAAGGGGTTTAAATAAGAATATATCTACATTAAATAATTTGATATAGTAGATGAGTTAAGACAAGGAATAGACAAATATATAAAATATTACAACTTTCTGCGACCTCATTCTTCTCTTGACGTTTTATTAAATATGGATTAGTTGCTTAAAAAGATGATAAATATTTTGTTAAACTGAAATTAAAATTGTAGATTTGCAAGCACAAAACAATTAAATTTAATCATAAACTTGTTAAAAACGAGGATTTATATATGGGTATTAAAGATCCTAATGAAGAAGATTTTGAAGGAGAAGACACAATAAAATCGGCATCTTACCAGCAGAGCTCAGAACCAGATAGTGTTTATCCAGACGCTGTACTAAATATAGCACGTGATTCAGCGTCTGTGTTTCAATTGAAACGAAAATGGGAAAAAGAACCATCAATGTTAAACCTTGCTCCTGATTTTCAACGAGATTTAGTCTGGAACTCCAAACAAAAAAGCGAACTTATAGAATCTATACTTATGGGTATTCCTTTACCTTTAATTTATGTGAAGGAAGATGAAAGAGGCGTTTATATTATTGTAGATGGTAAACAACGTTTAAATACATTGTTTGAGTTCATAAACAACAAGTTTGCTTTGACAAACTTATCTATTCTTAAAACTAAAAATGGTAGCCGCTTTGAGGATCTAACATCAATGGAACAAAATAAGATAGAAGATTGTTCTTTAACTTTACATGTCATTAAAGCTCCTACGAGCGATCGAGTTACATTTGATTTGTTTGATAGAGTTAACAGAGGTGGTACTCGACTTAATAATCAGGAGATGCGTAATGCACTATATCAGGGGCATGCCACGAAATTAATTAATAGATTGGCAGAAATGCCAGTGTTTATTGATGCAACAGAAGGTACTATTCCTGCCAATCATATGAAAGACAGATATCTAGTACTAAGATTTGTTGCGTTCTATATGTGGCAAAAAGGTATTACAAAGGATGTTGATACAAATGAAACACTAGAGTATAGAAGTAATTTAGAAGATTTTCTAGGAAAAACAATGCGTTTTATAAATCGTTTAGATTCTGAAAATGATTTATTAAAAGAACTAGAATTCAGATTTATCAAAGCTATGAAATTAGCTTTGCAGTTGATACCACTTGGAGGATTTAGATTGCCTTCGGTTTCAGGCAAAAGAAGACCTATAAATATGGCCTTTTTCGAGAGTTTTAGTTATTTGTTATCTAATTTAACAGGAGATGAAGAGCAGTTGAAAGATAAGATTAAACAGGTGTATAGAGATTTAATGGAAGAAACTCAATATATAGATACTCTTACTCATTCTGTCGATAGTGGATTACAAACAGAAGAACGATATGAAATTATTAACAAATATATTGAAAAATTGAATTTATGTTAAGTGAGTTGTTTATTGACAATTATAAGTGTTTAGCTAATTGTTTTCTAGAATTGAAATCTATAAATCTATTTGCAGGTCCTAATTCTTCTGGAAAATCATCTGTGTTACAAGCATTGCTAATAGCGTCGGATAATGTATCAGAAAATAGAGGAACACACGGCTTAAAAAATTATAGAACTGAAGCATCAAGTTTTAATGATGTTAGAAATTTCATAACAAATGCAAGATCTTATAAGATTCGTATCGGATGTACAGAATACGAACCAATATCATTATCTTTTACTCCTGGAGATGATTCTTATCAGACAACTGTAGTTGAGCAGTTAAATGACGCGTCTCCAATTCTATTAAACATCTTTCAACAAGAAAATTTATTGTATTTGCCAGCTACACGCCCAGGTGGGGCTTATATACAGGCAATAAATACTGATTCGGATAATAAAATGGGGCGTAATGGGGAATTTGTGTTTGATTATTACGCGAAACATCGTTTGGATATATTGGATAATGCCTTAATTCTAGCACATGGAACACAAACATTAGAAGGACAGGTAAACTATCAACTTGAAAGGCTTACTGGTTATAGATTGCTTGTGGAAACTATTGGAAGTAACCACTATGTGAAATTTGAAACTCGTAGTGGCAAACAACTTTTTCCGCACCATATTGGTACTGGAGTAAGTTTCATCGCAGAGGTTATAATTGCCTGTTTTGCGACCCCAAGAGGAGGTATAATTATTACAGAGAACCCAGAAATTCACTTGCATCCCAAGGCACAAGCTGACTTAATTGATTTTATGGCACAAATTGCAAAATCAGGAATACAAATTATCATAGAGAGTCATAGTGATCATCTTTTTAATGGTATTAGACGTTTGATTAGCCAAGAAAAATTGTCTTTATCTGATGTCGCGGTATATAATTTTAGTCAGGATGTAAATGGACTAACCAATGCTGAAAAGGTAGAATTTACATTAAATGGAGGAATAAAAAAGTATATACCTGGAATGTTTGAACAGTTTGACAATGATTTAGATGCCATTTTGAAATTATAAATATGGAAGCTATTATTATTAATGAATTGTCTTTAAATGGACAATTTTTAGACAAGCAAGACTTTTGGACTAACGGGGTACCTCCATTTTGTAGGGTTATCAAAAATGCTAAATCTTTAGGTATAATGTATTACAAGCAAACTCAATTTTATAACTCAAGAGCTACTCCGAATGAAACTCTTTCGTCGCTATTATATTCAAAAGACCCTCTTTTTAAAGATGTAGCTACAAAATATAAAAGTATATTGTCAAATGCAATAAATGATGAACCATATTGGGATCTTGCACCACAACAAGATAAGCGTGCTCGTTATTTTTTAGAGGGAAATGATGTTTCTGGTAGTTCTATAGCAGAAGCTGTGGCTCGTACAGGATGTCTTCTGTCGTTTATTAGATCTTCTTATGTAAATGACCCAATTATCGTAAAGAAAGATGGGATTGATATTCATGTTAGAAATATATGGGATGAGAAACAATTATATGCTATCCTATTTGATCTTGGAGAACTAACTTCTAAAGAATATATTATTTCTCGCTTTAGTGGTAAGAAACTTGATTTTAGCCTAATTGATGACAACAATGGATTCTCTCTTATTAATCAAGAGAATCAAGGCGAATTTATTAAATCCTTCCAAAAGTTTATAGAATTGGATTGGTGCGAAATTATGACCGATAAAGGATTGGATTACAAAAGATACGATAAAAACAGCAACAATAAAGATTACTTTACAGATGATTTATGGAAAAAGGGTATTTGGAAATTTAGGATAACCAGACGATATAGATGCTTCGGATATGTGGATAATGGCATTTTTTATGTTTTGAGATTTAATTTAGATCATAAATTAAGTGATGTAGGATAATATATAAAAATAAAAAAAAGGAAAAAGTGTTTCAATTATACTACTCCCCATTTTTAGACAAGTTTAATGATTAATTAAATTTGTTTTTTGTCGCTAATTTACAACTTATTTTTTATTACTTATTATTTTTTTCTGAATTATGGAAGTAATATAAAAGTCTTTGCTTTTTTATTTTTTTTCTTTGTTTTTTTGAATTTTTTCTTTGCTTTTTTTAAATAAAACAAAGAGTTTTTTTTGTTTGAATTCTGAGGGGTAGTATCGTTGTTTAAGAAGAAATATTGTTTAAAAAAGTTTGTGGCCTCGTTGTTTTTTCTTATCTTTGTCGCGAATTCGCTTTTTTTTTTGATTTTTTTGAAGAATGGGCTATGATGAAATAGTCTCAGACAACAAAGAAGAAAAGCGTAAAGAATAAATAATTATAAATCAATGCGGTGTTATTTTGCCGACTAAAATATTGGTATGGAAAAACGTTGGGCTTTTAAGGAAAGGGGTGATAGAGAGATTGTTAGTCGTTTGGCTAAGCAACTTTGTGTTGGTAAAAACAATGCAGGGAATGATGATTTGTTTACTTACGAAATTGTTGCGGAGCTTTTGGTGCAAAGGGGGATAACTTCTTATGAGGAGGCTGAGCGTTTTTTTAGACCAAAGTATGAGTATTTGCATGATCCGTATTTGATGAATGATATGGATAAGGCTGTTGAGAGAATTTTGTTGGCGATTAAGGGGGGTGAGAAAATTTTGGTTTATGGTGATTATGATGTTGATGGTACTTCGGCTGTGGCTTTGGTTTATTCTTATCTTGAAAGGTTTTCTTCTAATATTGATTTTTATATTCCAGATCGTTATTCGGAAGGTTATGGTGTGTCTATCAAGGGAATAGATTATGCTGTGGATAATGATGTTAAGTTGATTATTTGTTTGGATTGTGGGATTAAGGCACACAATGAGATTTTTTATGCAAAGCAAAAAGGTGTGGATTTCATTGTTTGCGATCATCATTTGCCTTCTGATACTTTGCCTGATGCTTGGGCGGTGTTGGATCCAAAGAGAGTTGATTCAACTTATCCGTATAAGGAATTGAGTGGTTGTGGTATTGGTTTTAAGTTGATTCAGGCTATTCAAAAGGAAAAGAATAGACCGTTTGATGAGATTTTGAATTTCTTGGATTTAGTTGCTATAAGTATTGCGGCAGATGTTGTTCCACTTACAGGAGAGAATAGGGTGTTGGCTTTTTATGGTCTTAAAGTGATAAATAGATGTCCTCGTGTTGGTATAGAGGCTATTTTGTCGTATAGTAAGATAAAGCATGAGGCTAATAGTAAGCTTTATTTTAATAGGGAATTAACTATTTCTGATTTGGTGTTTTTGGTTGGTCCAAGAATCAATGCTGCTGGTAGAATGGAGAGTGGAGGAAAGGCTGTTGAATTGCTTAAATCTACATCTCGTGAGGAGGTTGAAAAGATTGCAGATGAAATCAATAAGAATAATGATAAGAGGAAGAATTTAGATAAAGAGGCAACAGATGATGCACGAAATATTTTGAAGCGTTCTCCTGACTTTATTACAAAAAAGACAACTGTTGTTTATGGCGAGAGTTGGCATAAAGGGGTTATTGGTATTGTTGCTTCTCGTCTTATTGAGGAGTTTTATAAGCCTACGATTGTCTTTACAAAGAGCAATGATTTGATTACGGGTTCTGCTCGAAGTGTAAAGGATTTTGATATTTACAATGCAATTGAGTCTTGTTCTCATTTGCTTACTCACTTTGGAGGGCATAAATTTGCAGCGGGGTTGAGTTTGGAGGAAAAGAATCTTGCAGCGTTTGTGGAATTGTTTGAAAAAGAGGTGGAAAAGTCTATTACTAATACTCAAATGATTCCTGAAATAGAGATTGATATGGAGATAGAGCTTGGAAATATTACTCCTCGTTTGTTTAGAATTTTAAAACAATTTGCGCCGTTTGGTCCTGAGAATAATGTTCCAATCTTTTGCAGTAAACGTTTGATGGATACAGGTTTTGCAAGGACTGTTGGTAGTAAGCATTTGAAACTTTCTGCTGTTTCAAGAGAAAAATCATCTTTTCCTTTTGATTGTATAGGTTTTGGATTGGCTGAATATCAAAAAGAAGTAAGTAGGGGAAGTATGTTTGATATTTGTTATCAAATTGATGAGAATGATTTTCAAGGAAAGACCTCTTTGCAGTTGAATTTAAAGGATTTAAAAATAATTGGTTAATAAAATAGATTTAAAAATATATGGCACAAGACGATAAAAAAATAATATTTTCAATGGTTGGAGTAGGAAAACTAATTCCACCAAGCAGACAAATTTTAAAAGATATTTATTTGTCTTTTTATTATGGGGCAAAGATAGGTATCATTGGTTTGAATGGTTCGGGAAAATCTACTCTTTTGAAAATTATTGCAGGACTCGATAAATCTCATCAAGGAGAGGTGCATTTTTCTCCGGGCTATTCCGTTGGATACTTAGAACAAGAGCCTCAATTAGACGATAGTAAAACAGTAAAAGAAATTGTTCTTGAAGGAGTAAAAGAGGTTGCGGATTTGATTGCAGAATATGAAGAGGTTAATATGAAATTCTGCGAGCCAATGAGTGATGATGAAATGGCAAAACTTATTGAACGTCAAGGAGAATTAACCGAATTGATGGAGCAACACGATGCTTGGAATCTTGATAACAAACTTGAAAGAGCAATGGATGCTTTGCGTTGTCCACCAGATGATGCTTTGGTAAAGAATCTTTCAGGAGGAGAAAGAAGACGTGTGGCTTTGTGTAGAATTTTACTTCAAGAACCAGATATATTATTATTAGACGAGCCAACAAACCATTTAGATGCAGAAAGTATTGAGTGGTTGGAACAACATTTGCAACAATATAAAGGAACAGTAATAGCGGTTACTCACGATAGATATTTCTTGGATAATGTTGCAGGCTGGATTTTGGAATTGGATAGAGGAGAGGGTATTCCTTGGCAAGGTAATTACACTTCTTGGTTAGATCAAAAGACCAAGCGTCTTGAAATGGAAGAAAAGCAAGAAAGTAAGAGAAGAAAGACTTTACAAAGAGAGTTGGAATGGGTTAGAATGACTCCTAAGGCAAGACAAGCAAAAGGTAAAGCGAGATTGAGTTCTTACGAGCAAATGATGAGTCAAGACGTAAAAGAAAAAGAAGAAAAATTAGAAATCTTTATTCCAAATGGCCCTCGTCTTGGAGATAAGGTTATAGAGGTGAATTCTATCTCTAAGGCATACGGAGATAAGTTGTTGTTTGAGAATTTAAGTTTTTCTCTTCCACCTGCGGGTATTGTTGGTGTGATAGGACCAAACGGAGCAGGTAAAACAACCTTGTTTAGAATGATAATGGGATTAGAAAAACCTGACACAGGTTCATTTGATGTTGGTTCAACTGTTAAGGTTGGTTATGTGGACCAACAACACCAAGATATAGATCCTGAAAAGAATGTTTGGGAAGTTATTTCGGCAGGTAATGAACAAATAGCAATGGGAGGTAAATTGATAAACTCACGAGCATACGTTTCAAGATTTAACTTTTCAGGTACAGATCAAAATAAGAAAACAGGAGTTTTATCGGGAGGAGAAAGAAATCGTTTGCATTTAGCAATGACTCTTAAAAGCGAAGCAAATGTGTTGTTGTTAGACGAGCCTACAAATGATATTGACGTAAATACTCTAAGAGCATTAGAAGAAGGATTAGAAAATTTTGCAGGCTGTGCAGTAGTTATTTCTCACGATAGATGGTTTTTAGATAGAATCGCAACACATATATTAGCCTTTGAAGGCGATTCGCAAGTGTATTTCTTTGAAGGATCATATTCTGAATACGAAGAAAATAAGAAAAAACGCTTAGGAGACACAACCCCTAAGAGAATGAGATATAAAAAGTTAATTTCGGATTAAAATAAGTAAAAACACAATATACAATGGAAAAGAAAGAAATAATAATTTGTTTAGGAAGTTCTTGTTTTGCAAGAGGAAATAACAAAAATCTTGAATTTATTCAAGAATATCTTAAAGTTAATGACCTAAAAGCAAAGATTACTTTCAAAGGACAATTATGTTCTCAGCAATGTAGCCAAGGACCTGTTGTAATAATTGATGGTGAAATGTTTACAATGGTAAATAAAACCAAATTATTAGAAATATTAAACAATAAGTTTGGACTTTAAAATTTGTTTTTATGCAAAACACTGCTCCTGTTTATACAGAAAAAAGTAATTGTCAAGATTGTTACAGATGTGTAAAAGCATGTCCTGTTAAAGCAATCAAATTAGAATCAGGTTCGGCCTCAATCGTCCCTGATTTATGTATTTATTGTGGTACTTGTACTTTGATATGTCCAAATGGCACTAAAAAAGTTAGAAATGACTTAGCTTCATTGAAGCAATCATTGATGCGACAAGAAAAAATCATTGTTTCCTTAGCACCAAGTTATCTAAGCGAATATGCAAAAGAAGACATACATAAAGTAATAGCAGCCTTTAAAGAAGCAGGCTTTTGGCAAGTATCAGAAACAGCAATAGGAGCAGAAAAGGTAGCAGAAGCAACAAAAGCATGGATAGATCAACAACCAAATGGAGTATATATTTCATCTTGTTGTCCTTCTGCAGTGCAATTAATCAAAAAATACTACCCAGAATACTCTTCTTACATAGTTCCGGTGTTTTCTCCAATGATTACACACTCACTATTTTTAAAGAGTATTTATCCAAACGTAAAAGTAGCCTTTGTAGGACCATGTGCAGCAAAGAAATCGGAATTAGATCAATTTGAAGACAAGATAGATTTCGTATTGACTTTCCAAGAAATCAAAGAATTATTTGATGATATGGGAATCTATTTTGAGTTTATGAAACCAACCGAAGAAGATGTCTTTTTCCCATTTAAAGCCTCAAAAGGAAATCTTTATCCAATCGATGGCGGAATGCTTACAAATATGATTGACAGCATCACAACTACAGAGGCGAGAATCAATCACAATACAGGAAATGTAGATGCACGCTATATGACATTCTCAGGCGTTCAAAACATAAAAGAAATCCTTTCAGACTTTAATCAATTAGACACAAGTTGCAAAACATTCTTAGAGTTAATGACCTGTGAAGGAGGTTGTATAAAAGGACCTTGTTCAAACGAAAACTGTTCCTCAGCAACAAAGAGAGTACAAGTTCTAAAAAATGTGAACATCAATAAAGAAGAACACAATTACGAGCAAGCCCTAAAACAATTAGATATATCAGAAAACTACGACTACATAAAAGCTGTTGAACAAAAAGAATACACACAACAACAAATACAAGAAGCTCTAAAAAGAGTTAATAAAAAGAGCGAAGCAGATGAACTGAATTGTGGAGGTTGTGGTTACGACACTTGCCGTCAATTTGCAAAAGCCTTAATAGACGGAAGAGCAGAAAATGATATGTGTGTATCATATATGCGTAAAATAGCACAAGACAAAACCAATATTTTATTAAAGAAAATTCCACAAGGTATTGTCATAGTCAATGAAAACCTAAAAATAGTAGATACAAACGAAAAATTTGCCTCAATGCTTGGAGAAGAAGTCAAAGCACTATATGATACAAATCCAGGCTTGCACGGAGCAGATATCACAAAATTAGTACCATTCCATAAATTCTTCTCCTCAGTTCTAAGCACAGGAGTCGATGTCTTAGAACAAGACATAAGAGAAGGAGATAACTACTATGGATTATCTATATTTTCAGTACAAGACTTCTCCTTGGTGTGTGGAATCTTGCAAAACCTTCACGCACCTGAGGTTAGAAAAGATATTGTCTTGAAGAGAACACAAGATGTTATTATGGAAAATATGAAAGTCGTACAAAAAATAGCCTTTCTATTAGGAGAAAATGCCTCTTATACAGAAGCAATGCTCAATTCCATCGTAGAATCACACCAAGACAAAGAAAAGAAAGACATACCATTGACCTTTGACTTATAAAACCACGATAATGCCAAACAAAGAAAAACTATTCATAGAAGTAGGGAGTTATCAAAACAACAAACATAAAAATATAGTTTGTGGCGACTCAGTCTTACTCCGTAAATGCGTAGGAGAGAACCGAAACATAGCAGTACTTTCAGACGGATTAGGCAGTGGAGTAAAAGCAAATGTGCTTTCAACAATGACAGCATCAATGGCGATGAATTTTAGAGTAAGACACGAGCCCATAGTAAGAACAGTACAATCCATAATGAATACACTACCAGTAGATAGTGTAAGAAACATAAGTTACTCTACCTTCACCATAGTAGATGTAGACTCTAATGGAGAGGCCAACATAGTAGAATACGACAATCCCTCACTAATACTTGTAAGAAATGGAAAAGTACAACAAATAGAAGGGAGCGATACCATAATACATAGAGGAAATGCTAACACAGTATCCTTAGAAGAAAGAAGACTAAAACTATCAAACATAACCCTACAAAAAGAAGATAGACTAATATTCTATTCAGACGGAGTTACACAATCAGGAATAGGAAATATGGATATGCCATTTGGATGGGGAGATTTAGTTTACGACTTTGTAGAAAACATACTAAAAGAACAACCACAAATTTCGGCAAGAGAACTCTCGATGAAAATAGTAAAACAAGCCGAACTAAACGACATACTCCGTCCAAAAGACGATACATCATGCGTGGTAATGTACGTAAGAAAGCCAAGAAAACTTTTAATCTGTACAGGACCACCATTTTCTGAATCAAAAGACAAATACCTTGCAGAAATAGTATCCTCATACGAAGGAAAGAAAATAGTTTGTGGAGGAACAACCTCACAAATCCTATCAAGAGAATTAAAAAAAGAAATAACCGTAAACATAGACGACATAGTAGCAGGCCTACCACCAAAATCCGAGATGGAAGGCATAGACCTAATGACCGAAGGAATCATAACCCTTGGAGCTTTGGTAGAAATACTAAGAAAAGGTCCGACAACAGACCTTTCAGGACAAGGACCAGCTTGGGATATGCTAAGAATGATACTTGATGCCGATATAATAGACCTATTAGTAGGCACAAAAATCAACGTAGCACACCAAGATCCAAGTCTACCAGTAGAACTTGAAATCAGAAGAAACGTAGCAAAAAACATAGCCTCGCTATTAGAGAACAAATTTATGAAAGACGTAAAAATGCAATTTATATAATAAAAATAATAAAAACCGTAATAAAATGTTAAACGTAAGAATTTGTGTAGGCACTTACTGTTACATAACAGGAGGTGAAGAATTGGCAAAAATGAAAAAAAACTTGCCAGAAGACATTAAAGACAAAGTAGAAATGATTGGTTCAGCATGCTTAGGTTGTCATGACATGGAAGGCGTAGCAAAACCACCTTATGCAAAAGTAGGAGACGTTCTAATACAAGAATGTACAGAAGAAAAACTATTAGACGAAATATATCGTCAATTAGGAATGGAACGCGAATAACAAAAAAAAACTAAAAAATAGAAAATAATGGCATTAAATAACGCAGTAGAAATAAGAAGAGAAATCCTAATGCGTCTATCAAAATTAATACTAAACGATGAATTAGTAGAAAAAATAGATAGACTACCATTAGAAATGCGTCCAAAAGACAAAGAAAACACAAGATGTTGCGTACACAAAGAAAGAGCAGTATTGAAATACAAAACAATGGCAGTATTAGGCTTTAATGTGTACGATGAAAAAGACGAATTGGACCCATTATCACATTACGCAAAACTTGCACAAGAAAGAACAGACAAAACCTCAGTAATGATGACAGTTGTCGATGAAGCATGCTCATCATGCGTTAAAAACAACTACATTGTTACAAACCTATGTAGAGCCTGCGTAGCAAGACCATGTACATACGCATGTAAAAAAGGAGCAATCACAGTAGGCGACAAACAAGCCAACATAGATACAGACAAATGCGTAAACTGCGGAATGTGTATGGAAGCATGTCCATTCCACGCAATAATTTACCAACCTGTACCTTGCGAAGAAAGCTGTCCAGTAGGCGCAATCTCAAAAGATGAACACGGAATAGAACACATAGACCCAGATAAATGTATCTATTGCGGTAAATGTATGGTAGCATGTCCATTCGGAGCAATCTTTGAAAAAACATTCCTAATCGATATCTTCCGCGACATAAAAGAAGGCAAAAAAGTAGTAGCCATGGTAGCACCATCATTAGGCGGACAATTCAAAGCCGACTATGGAAAAGTACTTGCAGGCATCAAACAATTAGGATTCTTTGACGTAGTAGAAGTAGCCTTAGGAGCAAACATAACAACCGAACACGAAAGAGAAGAGTTCATAGAAAGACTTCACGAAGGAGCATCATTTATGACAACATCATGCTGTCCAAGTTGGATGAATCTTGTAAGAAAACACTTACCAGAAATGCAACAATATGTTTCTACAACACACTCACCAATGGTTTACACAGCACGCCACGTAAGAGAACAATACCCAGATGCAAAAACCGTTATGGTATCACCATGTGTAGGAAAAAGAAGCGAAAGCTGTCTATATGACGAAGTAGATTACGTAATCTCATACGAAGAAATCGAAGCATTATTCAAAGCCTCAAACATGGATTTAGAAGCCTTAGAACCAATGCCGCTTGATCCAAACATCGTAGGACACGGAAGAGGATTCGCAATGATTTCAGGAGTAACAGAATCAGTAAAACTTACAGCACCAGATCCAAACGTAATCAAAGAAGTTGTAATAGATGGATTAAACAAACAAGTAATCCGTCAATTAAAACAATACGCAAAAGCAGGACAATGCCCAGGAAACTTCATCGAAGTAATGTCATGCCCAGGCGGTTGCGTAAACGGATGCGACACAATCAACAATCCAAAAACAGCAGCACGCCAAATCCTTCCAACAACAAAATAAGGAAACACAAAAACACAAATATAAAAGGGAGAAACAAAGCGTTCTCCCTTTTTTTCTTTACTTTTTGAAAATAAAACAAAGAAAAAAAATAAAAAAACAAAGAAAAAATTAAACAAAGCAAAGACTTAAAATGTTAAGATAGCAAAACACTATTAACCAATTAAAAAATAAAATTATGTTTTGTTATCAATGTCAAGAAACAGCAAAGAACACAGGCTGTACAAAACAAGGAGTATGTGGAAAAGACGCCACCCTTGCAAAAGAATTAGACAATTTGGTATTTGAATGCCAAGAATTATCAACCCTTAACCATCATTTGCGTTTACACAATCAAGACGACCTCCAAACAAGTCGCCTTATTACAGACGCACTCTTCACCACAATAACCAATACCAACTTTGATGTCGAATCGGTCAAAACTAAAATCCAATACCTAAGAGACAAAAAACACGAACTCAAAACCCGAGCCCACGAAAACCACATACCTCTTCATAATCTCAAACTAACCTTTCTACCACCAATATTAGGACAAAGTTCAATCCTTGTAGAACAAGACCAAGACCTAAGAAGCCTAAAACAACTCATCATCTACGGACTCAAAGGAGTATCAGCATACGCACGACACGCACAACGCTTAGGCTACGAAGACAATACCCTTTACTCAAACCTTGAAGAAACCCTATCTCTTACACGACAAAAAGAAACAACCAAAGACCAACTTATTAGTTGCGTAAAAGGCGTAGGCGAATTAGGCATAAAAGCCATGCACCTCTTAGACAAAGCCAACACAATCACCTTCGGACACCCCGAAAACACCACCGTAGAAACCAAAGTAGGCAATCGCCCCGGCATACTCGTAACAGGCCACGACCTACAAGATCTAAAAGAACTCTTAGACCAAACCCACGACAAACAAATCGATGTTTACACACACGGAGAAATGCTACCAGCACACTATTACCCATACTTCAAAAAATATCCACACTTCAAAGGCAACTATGGCAACGCTTGGTGGCAACAAACCCAAGAATTTGAAAAATTTAATGGCCCAATTCTTTTCACAAGCAATTGCATAGTACCACCACTAGCAAATGCCACCTATCAAGACCGCCTTTACACCACAGGATCAGCCTACTTAGAAAACGCAAAACACATACCACTCAACTACGAAACACAAACCAAGAATTTCACCTGCATAATAAACAAAGCACATCAATGCAAACCACCACAACCCATAGACAACACACACCTACACGGCGGATTTGCCCACAACCAACTCAAAAAACTAAAACCACAAATCATTTCTGCAATCAAAAAAGGAGACATCAAGAAATTTGTCGTAATGGCAGGTTGCGATGGTAGAATGCCCGTAAGAGAATACTACACAAACTTTGCAAAAGCCCTACCTTCCGATACCATAATCCTAACAGCAGGCTGTGCAAAATATCGTTACAACAAAATCGCACTACAACCCAACCCACACTTTCCAAGACTCCTTGACGCAGGACAATGCAACGACACCTATTCACTAATAGTTTTTGCAGACGAACTAAAAAAAGAATTAGGACTTAAAAACCTAAACGACCTTCCGATTGTTTACAACATAGCATGGTACGAACAAAAAGCCGTCATTGTATTACTCGCACTACTATCACTTGGAATAAAAAACATAAAACTTGGACCGACCTTACCGGCTTTTTTAAGCCCTGAAATATTAAAACTCTTACAACAAGAATACAACCTAACCACCATCACCACCCTGCAAGATGATATGCGAGAATTAGCCCTATAATAAAAACTTTTACAAATTGGATAGACATGAAAACGAAAGCGACACCCGAAAGAGTGCCGCTTTAAATGTTTTCACAACGGAATAATCCTTATTGTGAATTGCTTCATTTTAGTTCTGCAAATGTACAATATTTTTTTTAATAACAAAACTTTATAAATATTTTTTATAACTTTGTGGCAATGTAAACAGAAAAAATAATACTGATGAAAAAGATATTAGGCTTAGACTTAGGAACAAACAGCATAGGTTGGGCAGTAGTAAATGAAGCAGAAAATGAAACTGAACAATCTTCAATTATAAAAATAGGAGTAAGGGTAAACCCCTTAACAACAGATGAATTAAAAGATTTTGAAAAAGGTAAGAGTATTACTACTAATTCTGATAGAACACTAAATCGTTCAGCACGAAGAAACCTACAACGCTACAAATTAAGAAAAGAAACTTTAATTAAAGTACTAAAAGAACATAATTTTATCTCTGATGATACAATTTTATCTGAGCAAGGAAATAAAACAACCTTTGAAACATATTCATTAAGGGCAAAAGCAGTAGAACAAGAAGTAACTTTAACTGAATTTGCAAGAGTACTGTTAATATTAAATAAAAAGAGAGGGTACAAAAGCAGTAGGAAAGCAAAATCATTAGATGAAGGACAACTCATAGATGGTATGTCTATTGCAAAAGAACTTTATGATAGAGATTTGACTCCGGGAGAATTTTTGTTGGAGCAAATATACAAAGGAGTTAAAACCGAGCCTGATTTTTACCGTTCTGATTTACAAAATGAATTTGACAAGATTTGGAAATATCAAAAACAATATTATTCTGAATTATTAACAGATGAGTTAAAAGAACAATTAAAGGGGAAAAACAAAGGACAAACATGGACAATTTGTTACAAAGCATTTAATATTGAAGGTGTACAAAGGACGGTAAAAGGTTTTGAACAGAAAATAGAAAATTATCAATGGCGTGCGAATAGTTTAAAAGAACAAATGACTTTGGAACAACTAACAATTGTATTCCAAGAAATAAACAATCAACTCAATAAATCAAGTAATTATTTAGGAAATATAAGTGATAGGAGTAAAGAACTATACTTTAATCATCAAACAGTCGGACAATATCTTTACGAAAATCTATCACAAGACTCTCATTACAGCACAAAGAATAAAGTATTCTATCGCCAAGACTATTTAGATGAATTTGAAAAACTTTGGGAAACACAATCAAAATACCACAAAGAACTAACAGATGATTTAAAAAAAGAAATAAGAGATGTAATAATCTTTTATCAACGAGCATTAAAATCACAGAAAGGATTATTAAGTATTTGTGAGTTAGAAGGCAGAGAAATAGAAGTAGAGAAAAATGGTAAAAAAATAACAAAAACAGTAGGTCCTCGTGTAACTCCAAAATCATCTCCAATATTCCAAGAATCTAAAATATGGCAAATACTTAATAATCTTCAAATAGAGGGGAATGTAATACCAAATCATCAGCAAGATTTATTTGGAGAAACGACAGAATTTAAGTGGGGGAAACGCCCATTAACACAAGAAGAAAAACAAACACTATTTGCAGAACTTAATATAAAAGAAAAACTAACAAGCAATCAAGCTTTGCAAACTCTTGATTTGAAAGGAGACTATAAACTCAACTACAAAGAAATAGAAGGTAATAAAACAAGAGCTGCTTTCTTTAAAGCATTTCAAGAAATTATAGAATTATCAGGACATGAAATAGATTTTTCAAAAGAGAAAGCTCAAAAGGTCGAATCAGATTTAAAAGAACTTTTTAATAACTTAGGATTTAACACCGAAATACTTACATTTAAAACTGATTTAACAAAAGAAGAAATCAAATATCAGCAAATAGAAAAACAAGCATATTATAAATTATGGCATTTACTTTATTCCTTTGAGGGTGATAGTTCAAAGTTAGGAAATGAAAAGTTAATTCAAAAGATAATGGAACTTTGTAATATGCCAAAAGAATATGCCACTATCTTATCTAATATAACCTTCCCATTAGATTATAGTAGTCTTAGTACAAGGGCAACACTAAAAATACTTCCATTTCTAAAACAAGGATTTATGTATAGCGAAGCTTGTGAAAAGGCTGGTTATAAACATTCAAAAAACTCACTAACCAAAGAAGAAATAGAAAACAAAATACTAAAAGAGTCATTATCTCAACTGCCTAAAAATAGTTTAAGAAATCCTGTTGTAGAAAAGATTCTTAATCAAATGATAAATGTTGTTAATTCTCTTGTAGAAGAATACGGCAAACCAGATGAAATACGCATAGAGTTAGCAAGAGAATTAAAGAAAAGTGCACAAGAAAGAGATGAATTAACAAAAGCAGTAAACAAATCTAAAAAAGACCATGAAGCAATAATAAAAGAATTGCAAAAAGCATCGTTTAATATTGATAATCCAAGTAGAAACGATATTATTCGTTACAAACTCTATAAAGAATTAGAGCCAAACGGATACCATACACTATACACAAACACATATATTCCACAAGAAAAACTATTTAGTAAGGATTTTGATATAGAACACATCATTCCACAAGCCTTATTGTTTGATGATTCATTCTCTAACAAGACATTAGAAAAAAGAGATGCAAATATAGAAAAAGGAAAAATGACAGCCTTTGATTATGTTTTAGAAAAACAAGGTGAAAGGGGAGCTGAGTCATATAAAGATAAGATAGAATCTCTTTTTAATAGTGGAAAGATTAGTAAAACAAAAAGAAAGAATCTTTTAATGCGTCAATCCGAAATCCCGGACGGATTTATAGATAGAGATTTGCGTAACTCACAATACATTGCCAAGAAGTCAAAAGAAATATTAGAACAAATAGTCAAAGTAGTTAATACAACAACAGGCTCGGTTACCGATAGATTAAGAGAAGATTGGCAATTGGTTGATGTGATGAAAGAATTAAATTGGGATAAGTATGATAAATGCGGACAAACAGAAACCTATACTCATAGAGATGGTAATGTAATTCGTAAAATAAAGGATTGGACAAAACGAAACGACCATCGTCATCATGCAATGGACGCATTAACTATTGCTTTTACAAAACCAAGTTACATACAATACTTAAATAATCTAAATGCTCGTGTAGAAAAATCGGTAGATGATTATCTTGATTTAGATAATGTAGAAATTAGATTGTTGGATAAAGATAAAAGGAGCTCAGCTGTTTACGGAATAGAAACAAAAGAATTGCATAGGGATAAGAATGGAAAGTTGAGATTTAATCCACCTATGCCATTGGACGAATTACGCAGAGAAGCAAAAAAACATCTTGAAGAAACATTAGTTTCAATTAAGGCAAAAAATAAAGTAGTTACACGAAACACCAATAAAACTAAGGCAAAGAACGGACAAAAACAAGTCATACAACAAACTCCAAGAGGAGAATTGCATGAAGCAACTATACAAGGTAAAATCAAGCAATACGAAACAAAAGTAGAATCTGTAAATGCTTCGTTCAATATTGAGAAAATACAAACCGTAGCAAATAAAGCTTATAGAGAAGCATTGTTAAAACGTTTGAAAGAATTTAATAATGACCCTAAAAAAGCATTCACAGGTAAGAATACCTTAGAAAAAAATCCTTTGTACTTAGATTCATTACATACAGACAAAGTTCCGTCAAAAGTAAAGCTTGTAAACTTTGTAGATGTTTATACAAAGAGAAAACCTATCGATAAAGACCTAAAAGTAGAAAAGGTAATAGATGTACAAATAAGAAAAATTTTAGAAGCAAGACTTAAAGAATATAACGGAGATAGTGCAAAAGCCTTTTCAAATCTTGATGAAAATCCAATTTGGCTTAACAAAGAAAAAGGAATATCAATAAAACGTGTTACAATAAAAGGTACAAGTAATGTTATTGCTTTACACTCCAAAAAAGATAAAGACGGAAATTATATCTTAAACGCAGACGGAACAAAGCAAGCTGTAGATTTTGTAAACACAGGTAATAATCATCACGTTGCAGTTTATAGAAAACCAATTATTGACAAGAAAACCTCACTGCCAGCAACGGATGAAAACGGAAATATCAAGTATGAATTAGATGAGGTAGTTGTTTCTTTTTTTGAAGCAACAATTAGAGCAAATAATGGCGAACCAATAATTGATAAAACACATAATCAAGATAAAGGATGGCAGTTTCTTTTCTCTATGAAGCAAAATGAATATTTCGTATTCCCAAGATATGAAACTGTAACCGACGTAGACGGAAACGAAATACAAGTAAAAACATTTGACCCTAAGGATATAGATTTACTAAATCCAAACAACTATCAACTAATTTCACCAAACTTATTTAGAGTACAAAAATTTACGACAAAAAATTATGTTTTTAGACACCATTTAGAAACAAAAGTCGATAATGTATCAATTATTCTTAGAGGATTTACTTGGAGAGATTTTAGAAGTAGTAAGGGATTAGATGAAATAGTTAAAGTTAGAGTAAATCATATCGGTCAAATAGTCGCAGTAGGAGAATATTAAAAGTCTTTAACTTATGATTAAACGCACATTATGTTTTACTAATCCCACTTATTTGTCTTTAAAAAGTCAGCAATTAGTGATAAAACTTCCGGAAGTGGAGACAAACGCTTCTCTTCCGGAGGGTTTTAAATCGGAGGCTACTAAAACAATCCCGATTGAAGACATAGGAATAGTGGTTTTGGACAATAAACGCATTACTATTACGCAAGGGGTTATGGAAGCTTTGTTAGAAAACAATGCAGCGGTTATCACTTGCAACGAAAGTCATCTTCCGATCGGAATGCATCTTCCTTTGGTTGGCAATACCACACAAACCGAACGAATGCGTTATCAAATAGAAGCCTCATTGCCACTAAAAAAACAACTATGGCAACAAACCATTTCAGCAAAGATACACAATCAAGCCGCTGTTTTAAAACAAATGCGAGGAACAGAGGTAAGGAATATGCTAAAATGGGCAAGTGAAGTAAAAAGTGGAGACAGCGAAAACCTTGAAGCAAGGGCAGCTGTTTATTATTGGCAAAACGCTTTTCCAATGATAGAAAACTTCACTCGTTCAAGAGAAGGCGAAAGTCCTAATAATCTTTTGAATTATGGTTATGCAATCCTAAGGGCAATAGTTGCAAGAGCATTAGTTTCAAGTGGCTTGCTTACAACCTTAGGTATTCATCATCGCAATAAATACAATCCTTTTTGTTTGGCAGATGATGTAATGGAGCCTTATCGTCCATACATTGATAAACTTGTTATGCAACTTTATGATAAATATTCCAACTGTGAAGAATTAACCAAAGAACTCAAAACAGAACTTCTTTCTATTCCTGTATTAGATGTTGTAATCAATGGCAAAAGAAGTCCTTTGATGATAGCTGTAAGCACAACAACATCTTCTTTGCAAAAGTGTTACGCTGGAGAATTACGCAAAATCATTTATCCTTTAATACAATAAACTTTTTCAAGTGCAACGATTTAGCGAATATAGAATTATGTGGATAATGGTATTGTTTGACCTGCCAACTGAAACCAAAAAAGATAAAAAGGAACATGCAAAGTTTCGTAAGAATCTTTTAGATGATGGATTCACTATGTTTCAATTTTCTATTTATATACGTCATTGTGCAAGTAAGGAAAATGCAGATGTACATGTAAAGCGTGTTAAAAGCTTTCTTCCTCTTTATGGTAAAGTCGGCATCATTACTATTACCGATAAACAATTTGGAGATATTGAAATATATCATTGCGGCAAACCCGAAAAAGCCCAAACCGCAGGCCAACAATTAGAACTTTTCTAATCCTAAAAACAATTCCTCGCTTTATAAAGCTCTTAAAAATATATCCGAAAATTAAATCCTAATACCATATATAAACAACAGAATCTGTGTTTATTACACAGATTCTGTTGTTTATGCAAATGCAAAGATACTAAATTGAAAGCAATTCACAACTATTTGAGTCAAACAATGAATTCGCGTGTGTTGTTTATGCAAATGCAAAGATACTAAATTGAAAGCAATTCACAACAATTGTCTAATTAAGTCGGGTAAATGGCTAGTTGTTTATGCAAATGCAAAGATACTAAATTGAAAGCAATTCACAACTGTTTTGGAAAAGGAAAGCATAAAATACGGTTGTTTATGCAAATGCAAAGATACTAAATTGAAAGCAATTCACAACGCATCCTCAATACTTATACAGACACGATATGTTGTTTATGCAAATGCAAAGATACTAAATTGAAAGCAATTCACAACTAATTGGATATTTAATAATAAATCTCTATGTTGTTTATGCAAATGCAAAGATACTAAATTGAAAGCAATTCACAACGGTGATTCAATAAATATTAAAGCCGATTTTGTTGTTTATGCAAATGCAAAGATACTAAATTGAAAGCAATTCACAACCAACTGACGAAACTGCACATAAAATACTAGTTGTTTATGCAAATGCAAAGATACTAAATTGAAAGCAATTCACAACCGTTTGGACTACAATCATTTTAGCCGTAATGTTGTTTATGCAAATGCAAAGATACTAAATTGAAAGCAATTCACAACCCTTTTCTTGCTCGGTTTCTCCTTTCAGTGTTGTTTATGCAAATGCAAAGATACTAAATTGAAAGCAATTCACAACAGTTACAGAAGTTAATGGACTGACTTCTTTGTTGTTTATGCAAATGCAAAGATACTAAATTGAAAGCAATTCACAACTGTCAGTAATAGAACGTTTAACAGCAAAATGTTGTTTATGCAAATGCAAAGATACTAAATTGAAAGCAATTCACAACGTGCCGTTTGGAAGAACTTTCAAGAATTCGTTGTTTATGCAAATGCAAAGATACTAAATTGAAAGCAATTCACAACTGTAGAATATTATATTTTTTTAAAGGATGAGTTGTTTATGCAAATGCAAAGATACTAAATTGAAAGCAATTCACAACTCTCCGTCAGTAGTTACAAACTCGTCATAAGTTGTTTATGCAAATGCAAAGATACTAAATTGAAAGCAATTCACAACACCAATTTTGGAATAAAGCATCAATATAAAGTTGTTTATGCAAATGCAAAGATACTAAATTGAAAGCAATTCACAACTCTTTTTGGTCAAGGTTATCAAACTGCTCAGTTGTTTATGCAAATGCAAAGATACTAAATTGAAAGCAATTCACAACTCACTTATAACTGCATAATCTTCAAATGTGTTGTTTATGCAAATGCAAAGATACTAAATTGAAAGCAATTCACAACAACAAGGATTTGCACCATTAGTAGGAGTTAGTTGTTTATGCAAATGCAAAGATACTAAATTGAAAGCAATTCACAACCCATAGCTTTTTCTATTTCTTTTTGTTGTGTTGTTTATGCAAATGCAAAGATACTAAATTGAAAGCAATTCACAACACATCTGGTATGATAAAATTAGTATATGGGTTGTTTATGCAAATGCAAAGATACTAAATTGAAAGCAATTCACAACATGTTACTATATTTGTTTTAATGTAGTTAAGTTGTTTATGCAAATGCAAAGATACTAAATTGAAAGCAATTCACAACTTGATAACTCTTTTTTTAAAAAATAGGATGTTGTTTATGCAAATGCAAAGATACTAAATTGAAAGCAATTCACAACCTTTCAATTCCTCAACAGTCAGCTCACTCGTTGTTTATGCAAATGCAAAGATACTAAATTGAAAGCAATTCACAACTATATTCGGGATTATTTTTCTTCCATTCTCGTTGTTTATGCAAATGCAAAGATACTAAATTGAAAGCAATTCACAACAACTCCTAATTTTGAAGTACAACAAATGCAGTTGTTTATGCAAATGCAAAGATACTAAATTGAAAGCAATTCACAACCTATTTCGCTATCCATAACTTGCATACGTGTTGTTTATGCAAATGCAAAGATACTAAATTGAAAGCAATTCACAACAACAGGCTCAACATAACGACCAACAAAATAGTTGTTTATGCAAATGCAAAGATACTAAATTGAAAGCAATTCACAACCAGTCTATTCCTACTTCTATGCCACAAACTGTTGTTTATGCAAATGCAAAGATACTAAATTGAAAGCAATTCACAACTGCATTTCCAACCTCCAAATCCACGACATCGTTGTTTATGCAAATGCAAAGATACTAAATTGAAAGCAATTCACAACAGAAAGCAATATAAGAACGACAAGTAAGTAGTTGTTTATGCAAATGCAAAGATACTAAATTGAAAGCAATTCACAACACCTGCGATGCCATTCTCCTGCATCACCTGGTTGTTTATGCAAATGCAAAGATACTAAATTGAAAGCAATTCACAACTGATACAAGGCATTTCTTTCAGCCTTTTCTGTTGTTTATGCAAATGCAAAGATACTAAATTGAAAGCAATTCACAACTATCCTGTGCCGCAAGATTTAGGCGTTTTAGTTGTTTATGCAAATGCAAAGATACTAAATTGAAAGCAATCCATAACGTTTTTTATTACACTATACATAGTATAAGGTGTTATTGTGATTGCTCTTTAGGCTTTTATTCGGTTTTTTTGTATTGTAGGAGAGTGGTTTTATATGAAAGATTTGTTGAAATTCTTGTTTTGATTGGCAGGTAAAACATATTTTTCCTCTTTTTTGATAAGAAATATAGATAAAAATACAGAAAATTCTAAAAATATAACAAAACATTTCTAAAAATAATCTTATTCACACTCAGCCACT
>CALGEC010000019.1 GCA_937881815.1 uncultured Bacteroidales bacterium | reverse complement strand
AGAATGAGTGTTGGGGTTTGGGGAAGGAAGAAGGGGTAAGGGTTAAGGTGGAGGGATTAAAGTTTTTTTTGTGAGTTTTTATTATTTTGCTACTTTGCAGAATCTTTAAAATATATTCTATTAGTCATTAATTTTAATGATAGTTTCAATAATTTAGTATTTTTATGTTTGTGTGAAGCTTATAGGTTTAGTTCTTAATTTTTTTGCATTAAAAAACTAATAAAACTTTGAACTTGATATGCTTTTTGGATAGTACCTATAGTTACAATAGAGACTATAGAAAAAGGCTGAGACTATGGAAATAGAATCAGCCTTTTTGTTTAATAAAGAGAATATTCGTTGAAAAGAATTTAATCTAAAGAATCGGGTTCATCATCATCTTCTTCATCGTTAGTTGAAAGAGAATTATCAAAAGACAAAAAAGTTTCTAAAAAAGCCCTTTCCTTAAAGAAGTAATTAGGATCATCAATTAACTTATCTTCTATAAAATGTAAGCCGAAATTAGCGTACTCTTCCATAGTTTGCATAAGCATACGGACAGCCTTATCAGAAGAAATATTACCCTTTTCCAAAGCGATGAAATCAATATCAGTTCGAGCAATGAGAGCGATAAAAATATACTCACGAAGTTTAGGATAAGGCATTCTATTATTAGACTTATTTATATTACCCCAATTTTCTATTTCCCAACCAAAAGATTTTCTTTTTGTACTATCATTAATTAGAGGACGCCTTTGATTAAAATACAGACCTATAAAAAAAGCGACAATAAAAATCTCATATCCCGCACCAAATATTTTACCTCTATCCTCACGCAAAGAAGTCTCACCCTTTTTATAATCACAGAATTTTTTAAAAATAGACTCTTCATATCTTTTTTCCCAAAAAGGATTACGTGAAGCCCAAGTTTTATATAAATTTTCCTTTATCATAATATATTATTTAATTTTTTTTGCACTTGTTTGAATAGTAGATAAGTCCTTATCATCAAAAGGAGTTACCTTTTCAATTCTATAAACAGAACAAGTAAGTTTATCAATAGTCTCAAAATCCAAAGACTTATTACCTGTATTTTTATCAACGTTGATTAAATCCTTTGTTACAATGATACACTGCTTATCAATATTATCAATAACATTATAAAACGTATCCTCCTTGAAACCACCAAAAGAAGAAGTAGGAGCATCGAAAATAAGAGGATAATCTTGCTCACGTTTCAAAGTAGTAATACGAGAAATAGCAAAAAGAACAGACATATACATAGTTGTTTTCAAAGCACCGTTAGGATTTTCAATACGCAGACCATTCTCACTATGAAGCTCAATGCGAGCAGAATTATTATAAGTCTTTATAATCCTAATAATACCATGAAAATCATTACGATTTAATTTAGCCAAATAATCATTCGCTTCCTCTTCAAGCAATTGAAGAAATTGATTAATATTCTTTTCTTTCGCATTAGCAAAAGCCTTTGCAATCTTTTCAAAAGTAATATGTACGCGTTTATAAATCTTAGACCAATAGCCACCAGGTTCAAGTTGATTTATTTGTTCTAAAATTTCATTTCTTTCCTTCTCTTTAAATTGTAACGTAGTTGTAAGATGTTTAAGACGATTTTCAGCCCTACCCTTAGCCTCAAAGAATCCACGTAAATCAGAAAAGTTAGTTTCAAGTAAATCAGCAGATAAACCTGATTGAATAATTAAATCGTTTAGTTCATCTTCAGCTTCTTTCAAATCATCTTCACATTTACTTAACTCAGCCTTTCTTTTAGAAATAAAAAATAACTCATCATTTATATCATTTTTTATTTGTGCAATATTTTGTTGTTCATCTCCACTTAATCTAATAAGTCTATGAAGATCTTCTATGAAGGAATTTGGAAATAACACTATTTGTCATTTCTTCTTTACTTTTTTTAGATATATTAATAATTTTATTCATTATGGATATTTTTTATTACTCTTAATCCCTTTGAATATTTCCTATAAGAAACAAATTTAATAGCTTTTAATTCGTTCAAAAGAAGTATATTTAAATCATTTATTGGTAATGTTGTTTTCCCTTTATTACAAATATCAGAGTAAACACCTCCAATTGTGTTTAATAATTTATTAATTATACTATGATTTTTTTCATTCTTTATTATTATTATTGCCAATTTGATTTTCTTTTCTTGATCATTGTAACTATTTAATAGATTTATACTATCTTCTATATTTATGTTTATACTTTCTTTTTCGCAGAAAATATCTATAACAATACTTCTTATACTAACAGACTCTTTAATAATATCTATAGGAGTAATTTTTATTATGTTAAGCTTATCTTCTAAACTAAATATATCACTCTTTAATAATTCATATATAACTTGTGTGTTAAAATTATATTTCCAATTTAGATTTTCAATAAATTCATTAGGATAGTGTTTAATATAATCCAATAATAATTCTGTTTTGTTTATAACATCAAGCGCCTGTTCATTAAAAGGTATTCTTCCTGCGTCAATCAATACTTTTAATCTATCTTTGTCTAAAGTAGATAATATATTAATATTTGGAAATTCTTCCGTAAATACATGTAATAATTTTTTGTAGTTATCAAAAGATAACTTATTGTTGCACAGTAATGATTCATAAATAATGTCTTTGTTTTCTAACGAAGATATATCTGTATCTTCAGATAACTCTTCTATGAAGTGATTTATATAGTCAAATAATATATCAGTTATTGAACGGAACTGATTGTAATAAGTAGAAATATTACTCCAAGTAGGCTTGATGATTTTTGTTTCAATAGCTATATTATATAATTCATCATCTGTTATATGATCAAAGTTATCTATTTGATTGTGTTGTCCTGTTAGATATTTTATTTTAGTGTCTTTATCAATTATGCTTTTTAAAATATATATTAAGTTTTCACTACTTTCGTCTTTATCTTCATCTTTTAGATTATGAAGTACTATGCTTAAATAATCATTAATATTATCAATGAAATCTTCGTTGTTAGTTTCTTTTATACGAGTATAGTTAAGATTGTTTTCCGATAAAGAACTATTATTAGATAAATGTTTAGTTATAATATAAAGATTGTCTAAATTTATTTCATAATTAAATGAAATTATTAAAGATTCAAGTAATTCTTGTGGGATATTAGGTGGTAATTTGCCATAAAAGAAAGATTTTTTAGATAAACGTTTAGCTTTATCAGAAGTAATATAATCTATATTTGTAGCTAAAAATTCAAAGTTAAGGTTTAACCAGTCTTGTGCTAATTCACTTACTTTATCGCAATATTTAAAATATATTTTAAATAATATTTCTTTTTCATATTCATATTTCCACTTATATATTTCTTCCCAAGAATTAACGTAATTGTTATTAATGTAATGATAAAACACTTTGTCTTTTTGCTTGCCTTTTACGTAGTATTGTGTTAAAAAATTAAGAGGGGCATTCTTTTGTTCTAAACGTAGCATGAAACTTAAAAATTTCTCTTTTAAAGAATTTTTTTCTGCAGCAAGATAATCCAAAAGTTCTATGTTTAAAATAGCATCGCTTGCAAATGTATAATTAGTTAATTCTTTTTCAAAATTTTCAATTTTATCAATATGAATATTGTAATCTTGAGTGATTCCTTTTTTCATGTTGATTAATAAATTTCTATCATTAAAAGAAATCATGCCAGAATAGAAGAATGAAATATAATCGTAATAATCTTCATCAATGTATCCATTTTTAATAAATATATATTGCATATCTTCTAAATCTTTAGAAGATATATCATCTTTAATGAAATATCTTAATAAATCTTTTATTTTTAGATTATTAATTTCTTGTTCTTCTTTATCTATTTTTCTTAATTCCAAATTATGTAATTCTTCATTAAATTCAAGTGCTTTTAGTTTTTCTATAGCATTCTTTGTTTGTAGAAAATTATTAATATTATTAATTGCCTTTGTTGTAGTATAATAGCCATACTCATTTTTATATTGATAATTAATATTACTTGTTAATATTTTACTAAATAAATCATCATTAGTAGAAATGTCTTCTAATGAATATGGCTTGTTATCAATTAAAATAGTAACTATATATTCATTATTATCTTGATACCACTTATTTCTCCATTCGTATAAGAATAGTAATATTAGTTCATTTTTTTGAATATGTTGATTTCTTGAAAAATCTTCTTTTTGTTTTCTTAAATATTCCCTTTTTGATTTGACGTTTTCTAATGCTTTGGTTATTAAATCACCTCTTTTTTTAATAATAAAATCATATACTTTGCCTTCGCGATATGATAAAAGGGCAAAATCATTAGGATAATAGTTTTTGTAAGTTATCATTGCAAGAAGTTTTGTCATATCAAGATTAGCTCCTTGATTGCATAATTTATCGCTATATTGCTTGTATTCATTAACTATGTTAATTAAAGTTCGCATGTCTTGAATAAAGAATGCAATTTCAGACAAATCATCATCTTTTATTTCGTCAATTTTACATCCTTTTAATTTTTCTTTAAGAATATTTTTGGAATTATATGGATTTATAATAGGAATAGTAGTAACTATGTAATCAAAGAATTTTGTTCTATCTTGATCTTTAAACATATCATCTTTAATTGCATAGATAAATGTTATATGTCTATCAACTATTTTAGATTCGTTTATTATTTGATTTAGTTCACGAAGTTTTAAGAATATATTTGTTGTGTCAAATCTATCTAAATCCTCAATAATAACAACATTATAATTTGTTGCTTGGAAAAAATATAGAATCTCATCAAGATGCTTATTGAATATAGAGTTATCATCGACAAGTTCTATTTCTCCATTTTTAAGATTTAATTTGTTTAATTTTGAATTACTAATTATTTTAATTAAACGTTTTATGATAGTAAAAGCAAAAAATAAAAGAACTCCAGCAGAAAATATATCAAAAGATAAATTCAATTTATAACCTAAATTAAAAAAGTTATATAAGGTTTCAACTTTTGCAAAAGATGGCTCAAAAAGAATTAAAAAACAAATTAAGAATACTATAGTAAGGGAAGAGTATTTGAATACTTCTTTCTTTTCTAAGTGAATAATTCTTTTAAAACGAGAATTATACAATGTTTTATGACTTTCCCTATAAACAAGTTGTTGTAAAATGCTGTATTCTATTTTACGATTTAAATTTTCTATATTGATTTCATCATTTTCAGATTTATTCTTTTCGTTTTTATCATTAGCTTGTAATGTCGCTAAAGAAATAGGTAAATATTCACGACATTGTTTAAAGTCTTCGCGAAGAGTTTTAAGTACAGAACTTTTACCAGAGCCAAAAGAACCTGTTAAAGCAATATTTCTTATATTTTCTTTTTTAGCAACTGATAATACTTTATCTAATTCTTCAACAGCAGAATAATTGCCGTCTTCTTTAGTTAATTTTTTAGGAAGTAGTGTATCTAATTTTTCAGAAACAATTTTCTTATCCATTATAATATCATTAAGTGTCATATAAAGCTACAAAAATATTTATATTCTTTTACTCTTTCTCTACCTTTAACAACCCTAATTTTTCTAAACGTTTACTTATAGCCCAACGGCTTCTTTCAAACTTTTTTGCAAGGCTACCTATTTTTTCTCCTTTGTTATATAGTTGAATAAGTAAATCATCAGATTCTTTATCCCATTTCTTGTAGGCATTTTTGTTGATTGCTCTTTTCTCTTCAATGGTACGTTTTTTCTTAACTTGGGTATCGTAATTTTGTTTGTTAGGAATAACACCACGAACACCACCTTTTGGATTTTCAACATCCCCTTTATAGCGAGGAATTAAGTGCATGTGTGCATGAAAAACAGATTGCCCTGCTTCTTTATTTACATTGATACCTATATTATAACCATCGGGGTGAAAACGCTCGTCTATTTTCTTTTTAACATATTGAAGCATTATGTTCATTGCTTCACGTTCATGATTTGTTAGGTCAAAATAATTAGCAACATGGCGTTTAGGAATGATAAGTGCATGTCCTTTAGAAACAGGATAACCATCATAGAATGCAACGCAAGTAGCTGTTTCGCAAATAATTTCAACCCTGCGAGATAATTGACAGAAAGGACAATTCCTACTACCATTGCGAGGAAGTTTATTAAAGTGATTGTATTGATATAATTCGTAACTACTATTGCTAATCAAACTCTGAAAAGGTAAAACAACGTTGCATTGATAGGTATATTGCTTATGAATAGCGTGTAATCGAAATCCCTCATCTTTTATATCTCTTCGTACGGCAAAAAATGCAGTTCCTTTTGGCGAAAGTAAATTTGTAATATTCATTAATACCTCTGCTTGAGCGTAAGGCTCTAATACGTTTAGTACATAAACGCAAATAATTGTATCAAACTTGCCTTTAGGAAAATCAGAACGATAATAATAATCGTAACCAACTATATTAAAACCTCTTTTCTTTAATTCATCAGTATCATAACCAAATCCACATCCAAAATCAAGTATTTTACCTTTTAATAAGTTTTTCTCTAAGAGGTATCTTACAGGAACAGATAAATCTGTTCGTTTTATAGCCGTAAGATAAGGGTGATTTATTATTTTAGAATTCATAACGAATTAATATTTCCAAGTTTTAAATCCCATATTAAGAGCGATTTGATTCATAGGTGTAAATGTTTGATAAAAACAATCTAATAAACGCTCTTTATTCATAAGTACTATATCTTGAGGGGTGTAACCCATAGAAAGATAATCTTCAAGTAATTTTTTGTTTTTATTAACCTCGAGATTGAAACGTAAAGCAGATTGATGAGTTTGTGCTAATTTAGGAAGATAAGTATCTAAATCGGGTAGCTTGTTGCTTTTAGAAGAATTTATAATAGAATTAGCAGGAATTAAATTCCAAAGTAAATCATGCGAAACAAAACTCCATGGAATAAAATGGTCAATGTCATAATTATTAATACCTAATAAAGTATCGGTGTATATACATCTTATTTCAAGACCGTTATTAATTGCAATATTCCAAAATTTGCGTTGCTCTGTTAAAGGATTTCGTTCTTCTTTTTTAATGAGTTTATTAGATATATTTGGAACATTTGGATTGCGTATTTGAAGGAAATTAACCAAACCCCAATAAGCAAAATACTTTAATATGTCGTAGTTTTCTTGCAGATAAGAAAACCAAATCGGATTTAGCTCAATCCATAAATTACCTTCGTTTCTATCAAGTTTATACAAACAACCATTTTCAAAACTTTGAGAACGTATAACAACTAACCTATCATCAGAAGTATCAATCCAAGGACGAAGAAAACGAAAAGGAACATTTAGTTGTAAGAAATTGAATTGTTTTCTAAATTCTGAACTTTGCGATAATTCTTCTAAAAGTTTAGTTAGCTCTTTCGTGTCTATATTTATAGGAATATTGTTTTCGCTTTGTAAATTCAAAATAGCATTATGAAGAGATTCAGACTTGCCAAATGAAAGACGGAAATACGTTACTGGATACCACGCATTAGCAATCATTGAAATCATTATTTCCCATACATTCATTCGTGCATTCGTGTTTTGCCCTGCTTTACAAACAAATCAAGTATTGCGATAAACCAATAATATTTATAAGTTGCAACAGTTTTATCAAAAACCCTGTTTAACTCTTTTGTGCTTAATGTAAAGGATTGAGGTATAGTCATATTTCTTGTTTTATTATTGCTTTATGTTTACCTCTGACAAAGATACAAATTTTCTCTATTATATAATTTTAATATTATCTTTTTTATTTTTTTATCAGACACTAATAATAAATGTGTAAAATCTTTCTTGAAAATCAACAATCCAACAACCCTCAAAATTTTTCTTTGAAAAAAAGAAAAAAAGCAAAGAAAAAAAAGATTTTTTCTTTGAAAAAATTTCAAAAAACAAAGAAAAATTTTGCTGGTGTTTTGAAAGGGAAATTACTTTGCAAGCAAATAGCCGCAGGCGGTTAGAAATAGCCCAATTATTATGCTGATTGCTACGTAAATTAAGGCATTAAGATAGTTGCCACATTGAATCATTAGAAATGTCTCTTTGGAAAAAGTAGAAAAGGTGGTAAATCCCCCACAAATTCCATAGACAAAGAAAGTGGAAATGAAATTTTGTCCGCTATTTGTTTTGAGTAGGTAGCCACAAAGTAAGCCTATGGCAAAGCAACCAAGAAGATTCACAATCAAAGTCGCCCAAGGGAAAGACGTATTATAGCCTTTTAGCAAGAAAGAAACCAAATACCTTGCACTTCCACCAAGAAAGCTACCTACACCAACAATTAAAATATTCTTTAACAACTCTATCATCAATCAAAAACCTATTTCAACTCCATTAAAATAGGAGTTTTCACAGTTTTTACCTCTGTCATAGGAGTTTTATTTAATTGCTCAAAAATAACAATTTTGTTTTCTCCTTTTTTCAACCAAACGCCCGGAATATAAAGCGTTTGTTGAGGGCCAACTTGCCAATAACGACCGATGTTGTGCCCGTTGATAAATACAATACCTTTTCCCCAATCAGACATATCAATGAAAGTATCCCCCGTTTCATTAAGAGTGAAAGTACCCTCATAGAAAACAGGGCAATCCTTTAAACGATTTGCTTGCGAACTTGCGTTTTTTAATACGTTTCTGCTACCTAACTTAGCAAAATCGGGCATTTCATTCATTGGCAGTTGATACATCTCCCATTCTCCTTTGATTTCCTCACCCGCAATGGTGATAGGGCTGATTATCCCTTTGGTGTTGTGAACAATCTCGCTACCATAATTTATTCGTCCCATATTTTCCACCAAGATTTGCAAAGTAGCATTGAAAGGAATATTGATTTGCATTTCGTAGGTCTGAGTGTTGCGATTAAGTTCTCCAACCTTTTCGCCATCGATGTAAATTACAGCATAATCACGTAAGCCATTGATTGCAAGAGTTCCACTTATTGGGTGTTTGAAATGATGAGAATAAAGCACATAACCATAACCTTGATTCAACTGCTCAAAAGTCTTAGGACTATCTCCAAGAATAGGTTTTATTAAAGAAGAATAACCCAAAACATCTGCTACTTTATCTAATTTGATTGAAGGAATTTCAATAACAGGCATAGCAGAAGGCACAGCAGGAATATCTTTTACGTATTTTTTCATAACATTACGAATAGAATCATACTTTGCTGTTGCCCAACCTGCCTCACTTATAGGAGCGTTGTAGTCATAACTTGTCAAGTCGGGTTGAATATCACGTTTCTTATCATAATTTGCACCACTTGTAAAACCGAAATTAGTTCCACCATGCACCATATAAAAATTAAAAGATACATCATTTTTCAAATAATCCTCTGTTTGACGTGCAAGACTTGAAGCATCGGTTTGAGGAAACGGCTCAGCCCAATGAGATAACCAACCAGAATAAAACTCAGCCACCATATAAGGCCCTTGATTATTGTGATATTTATTGACAACCCTTTTCAAATTCTCAATATTGCTTTCACCGTTTGCAGTAGGAAGAGCATTAGGAGTGCTACCTCCTTCAAATAACCAACTGCCATCGGAAGTAAACATAGGAACATCAAAACCTGCATCAATCAATTGTTGTTTTATCTTTGCATTATAGGCACGATGCTGCTCTAAACTAATGTCTGTACGTTGAGCAACGTAAGAACCAAATTCGTTTTCGCATTGAATCATTATGATAGGACCGCCTTTTGTGCATTGCAAATGACCAACTTCCTTGAAAAGTCTTTCAATATAAAGCTTAGTATATTTCAAAAAATGCTCGTTATCGCGGCGAATTTCCATGCCTTCAATGTTTTGTAACCACCAAGGATAACCTCCAAACTCCCATTCAGCACAAACGTATGGCCCAGGACGAAGAATTACCATTAAACCCTCTTCTCCTGCAATTTTTATATACTCTGCCAAATCCTTATCACCCTCAAAATCCCATTTACCTTGTTCTTGCTCGTGCCAATTCCAAAAAACATAAGTAGCAACAGCATTTAAGCCCATTGCTCTCATCATTTGAAACCTATGACGCCAATATTGGTGTGGAATACGCGAGTAATGCATCTCTCCCGAATAGATTGGAGTTGCTTTACCATTCAAATAAAAATCACCATCCTTGATTTCAAAAGAAGATTTCTTTTGAGCAAACAATCCGAGTGGCAATAACGCCAAAAGGAGTAAAAGGTAAGATAACTTTCTCATATAAAAATTCTAATTATTTTTTATCGGTTGCAAAATTACCGCTTTTTTTCTTTTTGCTATCTTTGCACCTATGAAAAAAATAGTAAACTTAATAATTTTCCTCTCAATTATTTGGGGAGCGAAAGCACAAAAAACGCCCCTTATGGGTTGGAGTTCATGGAATGCGTTTGGAGTTGAGATTGGAGATAGCTTGATTCGTTCGCAAGCAGATGCGATGATAACACTTGGTTTTGCAGAAAAAGGATATAGATACATTAACATTGACGATGGATTCTTTGGAGGACGAGATGAAAACGGAAGATTGCTCCCTCACCCTAAGCGATTTGCAAACGGATTAGCCCCTTTGGTGAAATATATTCACACCTTGGGATTGAAAGCAGGCATTTACACCGATGCGGGAGCAAACACTTGCGCTTCATATTGGGCAAATCCTAAGGATAGTCTTGGAATAGGAGTAGGACTATATGGACATGATAAGGAGGATTTAACAATGTATTTTGATGAACTTGACTTTGACTTCATAAAGGTGGACTACTGTGGAGCAGAGGCAAGAAACAATATAGATAGGCTTGACCTTGACGAAGAAGAACGCTTTAAACAAATAGCAAAGGCAATAAAAGAGGTGAAGAAAAAAGACGTTTCGTGGAATATTTGTCGATGGGCATTTCCTGGAACGTGGGTTACGGACCTTGCCTCTTCGTGGAGAATGAGTGAAGACATATATTTAGGTTGGGAATCGGTCAAAAGCATAATTTCTCAAAACCTTTACTTGTCGGCATACGCAAGTTTAGGACATTATAACGATATGGATATGTTGGAAGTTGGCAGAGGAATGAGCGAAGAAGAAGACAAAACACATTTTGGAATGTGGTGCATTATGTCATCTCCTCTTTTGATAGGTTGCGACCTTAATAAATTGAACGAAACAGCCCTTTTGCTTTTGCAAAACGAAGAACTAATTGCATTGAATCAAGATAGGCTTGGTTTGCAGGCATACGTAGTAGAAAGAACAAACGATTGCTATATATTGGTTAAGGATGTGGAGGAATTATATGGAAAGAAAAGAGCAGTAAGCATTTATAACCCTTCGGATAGTGAGAAAAAAATCAGAGTAGAGTTTGAGACCTTGGATTTGTTTGGAGAGATAAAGGCAAGAGACTTGTTTGAAAGAAAAGATATAGGAGTTTTTGAAGATTCTATGTTGGTAAGCTTGCCGGCACATAGTTGTCGCATATATGTTTTTGAAGCAAAAGAGAGAAAAGAAAGAAAAATATATGAGGCAGAGACTGCTTGGCTTTCTGCTTATCAGGAGTTGGAGGACAATAAAAGTAAAATTTCGGCTGTTTATAAAGAAAAGCAAGGAGTTAGTGGGGGAGCGATAGTGGAGAATTTGGGAGATGGAGAAGAAAACGATTTGCAATGGAGAGCGGTGCATAGCAAAGAAGGAGGAAAGTATGAGATGATTTTAAGCTATCTTTGCAATCAAGAGAGAAACCTAAACATAAGCGTAAACGGAAAGACTATTGAGCAAATTACCCTTAACGCAAATGGGGAGCAAAAGACGAAAAAACAAAGCTTTGAAATAGAGTTGGAAAAAGGAAACAATGTAATAAGACTATATTCAAACAAAGGCAAGATGCCGGATATAGATTGCATGGAGCTTAGGAAAATAAGATAGAGCAAAAAGCGTGAAATCGTAACTGATTTCACGCTTTTATGTTTATCTTATTTGCTTTTGGAAATGGATGTGAAATTTAGATTTGAGAAAAAAGGAGAGTCTTCTCCTAATTGATTGCTAAGTTTTTTGCGTGCAAGGAAGATGCGACTTTTTACAGTGCCGATAGGAATGTTGAACTTCTCTGCAATTTCACAATATTTGAAACCCTGAGTCATCATTTTGAAAGGGATTTTTTGTTCTTCGGGTAGATTGTTGATAAGCGTTATAATTTGAGAATATTGTGTGTTGTGATCTGCTTGATAAATGATATTGCTTGGAATATTATTAACCCAAGGAGTTGAATCTTCCTTTGTTATTATAGATTGTATTCTTTTATTTTTTCTGTAATTATTTATGAAAGTGTTTTTCATAATGGTGAACAACCAAGCCCTAAGATTAGTGTCTTTTTGATAAGCTTTTTGGTGTACAATGGCTTTTAAGAGAGTCTCTTGAACCAAATCTTTTGTTTCCTCTTGATTATGCGTTAAAGAAAATGCGAAATTCTCTAATACACCTTGCGATTCCAATAATTCTTCTTCAAATCTTTTATTTTTCATAATGAATAAAATTAAAATGTTTTACAATCTATAAATTGCAATTATCGTTCCTAAAGGCCAAAAAAGAGAATAATAATTTTAAATAAAATGTAAATAGCGGAAAATCAGCGAGAAAATTTTTTGGAATTAAATAAAATAAAATCAACGAGAAATTTAATTTGTCCTAAAAAAGAACAAATCGTGTGTTTTGTGTTCATAAAACGGACAAATTGAAGGTGTTTTCTTATTTTAGCCTTTCTCTTAGAGGTTTATCGTAGAACTTTAATAAAATAAAAGCAAGGACTATTGATAGAATTACTACGAATATGGCAATAGGATAGGTCTCCGAGAGAGTGTATTGTTTTGTTTTTATTAGCCATTGATAGAAGAGGTACATTATAGGGTAGTGTATTATGTATAGTGGATAGGATAATTCTCCTAAGGTTTGGCTTAGTTTTGACTTCTCTTTACTTGATGCTCCTATTGTTAAGATTGTAGGAAAGATTACTATGATGCAGATAGATTCATAAATGCCGTTGAGGTTTATTGCATTGAAAACCGAGAGGTAAGGAACGGAAAGAGTTGTAATTAAAAGAATAGAAGATATTAAAAACGGATAAGGTAGTTTTATTGCTTTGAAGCGACGAGAGATAAGCATTCCTAAACTGAAAGGGAAAAGCATTCGTAGCATTCCTCCAAAGAAATTGATTGTGTCAAAGGTCCAACCGACTCCTAAGTTGCCATATCCTGAGAAGTTTCCTATGGTAAATATGCTGTGGAGTATGCCTAAGAGAATTACTAAAAGGGTTAGGATTTTTGTGCCTAATCTTCTAATGAATAGGGCATAGAAAATGTTGCCTATGTATTCAAAAAATAAGGACCACATAGGACCATTTAGTGGGAAAAGTTCGCCGTTTCCTCTTACTTCGTTGAATGAGCCTGGTAGGGCAGGAATCATAAAACAGGTTAGAATGAAAGTTATTATTGAAATGTAAAGGGGTATTGTTGTTCCACTCCATTGATTGGAGCCTCCTATGAGAAAACATACTAAACCTATGAATGCTCCCATTATTAGCATAGGGTGAAGACGTATTAGTCGGCGTCTGAAAAATGAAATGGTAGTCATTTTGTTCCATCTATCGTTATAGGCATAGTTTATAACGAATCCGGATAACAAAAAGAAGAAATCTACGGCTAAGTATCCGTGATTAAATGTTCTTATTAAGCCATCGCCTGCTTGATTGGTGATTTGAGCAAAGGAAAAGCCTTCAAAAATATGATAACAAACAACAATGATTGCCGCAATGCCTCTTAGAGCATCAAGGATTTGATAATGCTGTTTTGATTTTGAGTCGGTCATTTAATTATTTCAATAGGTCTTTTAATGCGTGGATTTGAGCAATAGAGTGAATGTCACTACCGACTTGATCGTAGAAATTTTTGGATAGAAGCCATTCTGCTTTTTTTTGAGCAGTCTTTCCATATAATCCCTTTAAAGAAAGCATATTTAACTGGAATTTTATGCCGTTGGATTTTAGTTTAATATAGTCATTATCGGTCATATAAGCATATCGCTCTGGGTGAGCAAGCAAAGGATAATACCCGATAGAGTAAATTTCCTTTAATGTTTCTTCTAAGTTTAATGGAGAATTGAAATAAGAGGTTTCTACAAGTAAATGATTTTTTAATTCGCCATGCGGCAAGAGGTCTTTCTTTGATAGCCTTTCGTGAAATACGTTGTCTATCATATATTCGGCTGCTAAATGTAGTTGAATCTTTCCTTTGTAGGCTCCCTTTAATTGTAGGAACCTTTCTTGTAAAAATTTGGTTTCGTTAGGTATGTCTTCCATAATGTGAGGCGTACACCAAAGATTTTCAATACCTAAATTTTCTAATTCTTTAAGAATTTGAAGGGATTCTTCTAATTCTTGCACTCCATCATCTACACCATAAAGAATATGAGAGTGGACGTCGGATTTCTTATCCAACAATCCACTCTTTTTTAATTTACTTTCTTTGTTGAATAATTTACTGAAAAAATTTGCCAAGCGTTTAGTTTGTTTTATTTATCGTTGTTTGAATAGTAACTTCCGTAGCGATAACCATATTTGTAACCATATTTATAGCCGTACTTGCCATATTTACCACTATCTTTTTCAGTTCCGTTAAGTATGCAAGACATATTTTTAAATGTTCCATTAACATAATGATTTTGTAAGTCTCCTAACATACTTCTTTCTAAAAGTCCTGCTCTGATAACAAAGATTGTTCTATCTACACTCTTTTCTATGATGTGTGTATCTGTTACAATTTCAATTGGAGGGCAGTCTACTATGACATAATCAAAGTTTTGTTTGAATTTGTCAATCATTGTTTTAAATAAGTCTTGTGATAGTAATTCGGCAGGGTTAGGAGGGATTGTTCCAACAGGCAATACGTGTAGTGAGTTATAGGTTTTGTCTTTTACTACTACATCATTTACATCTGAAATTCTTCCTGCTAAGAAGTCTGAAATACCTAATTTTGGTGCTCCTACGAATTGAGATGTAGAAGCGTGGCGTAGGTCGGCGTCAATTACTAAAACTTTTTTGTTTTGAATGGCTAAGGCTATTGCTAAGTTAATAGAGATAAATGATTTACCAGAACCAGGATTGTATGAAGTAAGAGCAATTGCGTTTGTATTATTTCCTTTTATCATAAAATCTAAGTTGGTTCTTAAACTACGGAATGCTTCGTTTATAACATTTCTGCTACCTGCTTTAACAACGACTTTTTTGTTTTCTGACTCAGTTTTCTTTTTCAAACGTGCAAATCCTGTACGTTTAGGGAAACAATTTGGAATTTCTCCTAAGAAAGGAAGGGTTATGTTTTTTAAATCTTGTCGTCCACGAACGGTTGTTGTGAAGTATTCTCTAAGAACTATTATTGCCAAAGGAATTGCAACTCCTATAATAAATCCTACTAAAAGTATCATAGAACCTCTTGGTGCAATAGGGAATATTCCTGTTCTTGGTTGTTGAATTAGACGTGTATTATAAGCAGTAAATGCTTGTGAAAGTTCATTTTCTTCACGTTTTTGTAATAAGAACAAGTATAGGGATTGCTTTACGGCTTGTTGTCTCTCTACAGATAATAACACTTTGGCTTGATTTGGATTTGATGCAAGTTTTGCAGAAGTTTGTTTTTCTGTTCTTTGTAATTGACTCATTTGATTTTGAAGAACGGTTATTTGATTGTCAACAGAAACTCCAATAATTCTACGCATTTCCATTAAGGCCTTATCCATATCCTTTACAAGGACGTTCTTTTCACTACTATTGGCAACTAAGTTGTTTCTTTCCAATAATTTTGCATTGTGTTCTGCAATTAATCTCTCTATATTAGCGTTTTGAATTCCTGAGTTTACAGGCAAAAGTTCAGAAGTGATTGCATTTTTTGAAAGATAGTCTTTGATATAGCGAGCCATCCAAATTTGATTGCTCAATTCTCTTATTTCTTCATTTAATTCGCTACTTTGTTTTAAATACATGTCTGCTACTGCATTAACATCGGGTAAGAGATTAGCAGATTTGAATGAAGAAATGTCACTATCAACGTTCGCTAATTCGTTTTCAATTACTAATAAACGGTCATTAATAAATATTGATGTTGAATTTGCTATTTGGTTTTTATCTTTAATCCAATGTTCGTTGTAAACAACAATTAAAGTATTTAAAAAGTCCTCAGCTCTTTGAGGAGATACATCATTTATTGAAAGAGTTATAACATCAGCCTCTTCATTGTTTTGTTCAACTCCTAAACGGGAAGAATATCTTTCAACTGCGTAATTTTTACTTGAACGTCTAACAAGTATTTCGTTAGTCTCCGTTACAAGTTGTATGTTGTAATGGATAGTAGGTTTAACAATAAGATTTCCATAAGGCGTAGAGATAGTGTCGTGTAAACGTCCTTCATATTTTTTATCTTTAAACTCTTTACCATTGAAAATCACGTTTGTTATTACATATTTTTCTTTTCCTAAAAGTTTTAAAGTAAATGAAGCATTGGCATTGTCAGCAAGCTCAGGCATTGACACAGTAACAGGGAGACTTGTGCCATAAAGAAGTTTGTTATAGAATAATCCAGGTTTGCGATAATCAACATGGAGATTTAATCTCTCGACAACCTCTACCATTAAATCAGGAGAACTAAATGCAATTATTTCATTCCATACGTTTGTGCTGTTTTTAAAAAATCCCATATTTGCAAAGGCATTTTCTCCTGACATTGAATTGCCTTTGGAATCTGATTTGATTTGTATTTCTGCATTTGTTGAATAAGATGGCTCAACAGTTTTAGTATATAGAAATGCTATTGAAACTGCTAAAACGATAGAAATCGCAAACCAATACCATTTTGAAATACAAAAATAGATTATACTTCTGATATCAATTATTTGTTCTTCTCGCTCTTGATTGAAATTATCTTTTTGTTCCACGATGTTTATTTTTTTATTATCTAATAAATACTAATAATACTGATGTTAAAAGAGATGCTACTGAAATCCAAAATGATGTTGAACGTACATTATTTCCGTTTACAGTCGATTGTCTCATTTTTGTGTCGTTTGGCTCTACATATACAATGTCATTTTGTTTTAAATAAAAGACTGGTGAGTTGAAAACGTCTTGTGCTGAACATAGATTAACTCTATATGTTTTTTGAACGCCGTTTTCTTTTCTCATCACTAAGACATTGTCTCTTTTTCCATATATTGTTAAATCTCCTGCTGCACTCAATGCTTCTGTAAGAGTGAAAACATCTTTGTCTATTGCATATCTGCCGGGCCTTGTTACTTCTCCAATTATTTCAACGTTTAAGTTCATATATTCTATTGTAACAACGGCTTCTGTCGCTTGCTCTTGTGCAATTATTGTTTGTTTGATTTTGTGTTCGGCTTCTTCACGTGTTATGCCTGCAACGTGAACTTGACCTATTGCAGGTACATCTATAAATCCTTCTTTGTCTATTATGTAACCTGAAACTTGTCCATTTCCTGATGTACGTCCTAATGCAGTGGAGTATCCTAATCGTTGAGAAACGTATGGTAAATTAAATAACTCTGTAAGTTTAGGGTCCTTACAATTAACGATAACAGAAATCTTGTCACCCGGCATTAAAATTATTTCTTGTGCAGGAGGAACGTCTAATTCTGCTATTTCATCAACGTCTTGATAATATACTATATCATCTGTAGAAGCACACGAGTGTAAAAACATCATTACTATACCTACAAGGCTTAATTTAAGATACAAACTTCTTTTGTTGAACTTCATATTATTTTAATTTTTAATTACTTCTATTAAATCGGAGTTCACTTCTGCTATTACAACGGCTAATAGTTTGTCTAACGTTACTACTACTTTTTTACTACGTTTGCCTTTTACTTTTACGAATATTCCTTCAACTCCGTCAAAGTGTCCTCCTATTATTCTAACTCTCGTTCCTTTCTCAATGTTTATTTCCTCAGGCGATAGATAGGTTATTTCTTCTTCTAAATTTTCTACTGCTTTAATAAAACTCTGCATTTCATTGTCTCTAACAACAATTTTTATGCTTTTCCCCTCAACTTTATTAACCAAATATTGCAAGTTCAATATCTCTTGTTTTAAATCTTTAATAGTAGACAATGAACTATGTACAAAGATTAAATTGTTTACTGCTGGCAATAATTCATACGAAGTTTTACCTCTTTTTTTTACAATTTTTTTTCGTTTTGGAATAAATGTCTCTATGCCTTTTTCTTGTAATTTCAATTGCACTTTCAATTCGTTTCTATATGGTACTCTCATTGCATACCATAAAACTTCATTATCTTCGTGCAACATTCTAATTACAAATTTTAAAATAAACTCTGCAAAGGTAAGAAAATATTATGGAAAGCGACAAACTAATGAATGAAAAAATAAAACAAAGAATAAAAAATTTAATTCAAAGAGATAATTTTTTAAATGAAAGAAATAATTTGCTAATTTAAAGAAATAATTTGTTGATTTTTATTATTTTTGCAGTCATTTTTAAATAATAACGAATATGAGTACAAAATACGCAGAGTATAAACAACTTAATTTAACTCAAATTTCAGAAGAAATATTACAAAAGTGGCAAAAAGAAAGCACTTTTGAAGAATGCTTGAAATTAAGAGAAGGAGCAAAACCATTTATCTTCTTTGAAGGACCTCCTTCTGCAAATGGACAACCGGGAATTCACCATGTTATGGCCCGTACAATAAAGGATATTTTTTGCAGATATAAAACACAAAAAGGATTTTACGTTGCGAGAAAAGCAGGTTGGGACACTCACGGATTGCCTGTTGAACTTGGAGTAGAGAAACAATTAGGTATTACCAAAGAAGATATAGGGAAGAAAATATCTGTTGATGAATATAATGCGGCTTGTCGTAATGAGGTGATGAAATATAAGGATATGTGGGATAAACTCACTGTTCAAATGGGTTATTGGGTTGATTTGAACGACCCATACATCACTTTTAAAAATGAATACATAGAAACCTTGTGGTATTTATTAGGAATACTTCACGAAAAAGGATACTTATATAAGGGATATACAATTCAACCATTCTCTCCTGCTGCAGGAACAGGTTTAAGTTCTCACGAATTGAATATGCCAGGCTGTTATAGAGATGTAAAAGACACAACAGCTGTTGCACAATTCAGAGCAAAAAATCAAGAAGAAGTAAAAGCAAAATATTTAGCAGGACAAAATCTTTCGGAAGATGTTTATTTCTTAGCCTGGACAACAACTCCATGGACTCTTCCTTCAAATACAGCTTTGGCAGTAGGACCTAATATAGATTATGTTTTCGTTAAAACATTTAATCCTTATTCAGGAATTCCAATGATTGCAGTTGTAGCAAAAGCATTGTTAGGTTCCTTCTTCCCAGAAAAGAATGCCGAATTATCATTTGAAGAATATAAAAGTGGAGATAAAGCTATTCCATTTAAAATATTAGCAGAATGTAAAGGTAAAGACTTAAAGGGAGAAGAATATGAGCCATTGACCGATTTCATTAGCCCAATGGGTAATGCTTTTAAAGTAATCGAAGGAGATTATGTCTCAACAGCAGATGGTACAGGTATTGTGCACATCGCACCAACCTTTGGAGCAGATGACGACCGTGTAGCAAAACAGGCAGGAATTGTGCCAATGTTTGTTGTGGATAAAGAAGGCAAAAATCAACCAATGGTAGATAGAACAGGTAAATTCTTTAAAATAGAAGATTTAGACGAAGAATTCGTAAACAAATATGTAAAAGAATCATATAAAGAGTTTGCAGGAAGATATGTTAAAAATGCGTTTGATTCTACTTTAACAGAAAAAGACCCTACACTTGATGTTGATATTTGTGTATATTTGAAACAATCCAATAAGGTATTCAAAATAGAAAAACATACACACAACTATCCACATTGTTGGAGAACAGATAAACCAATTCTTTACTATCCATTAGACAGTTGGTTCATAAGAACAACTGCTATAAAAGAAAGAATGATAGAGCTAAACAAAACAATAAATTGGAAACCTGAGGCAACAGGTAGTGGACGTTTTGGAAATTGGCTTGAAAACCTTGTAGATTGGAATTTAAGTCGTTCAAGATATTGGGGAACCCCTCTTCCAATTTGGAGAACAGAAGATGGAAAACACGAAATCTGTATTAGCTCTGTTGAAATGCTTTCTAACGAAATAGAAAAGAGTATTGCAGCAGGCTATATGAAAGAAAATCCATATAAAGACCATAAAAATTACGATAGTTTTGATTTACATAGACCTTATATTGATTCAGTTATTTTAGTAGCTCCAAATGGTGAAAAAATGAAAAGAGAAACAGACCTTATAGATGTTTGGTTTGATTCGGGCGCTATGCCATACGCACAAGTTCATTATCCATTTGATTGCGACGATAAAGAATTAGCAAATAATTTCCCTGCTGATTTCATAGCAGAAGGAGTAGATCAAACAAGAGGTTGGTTCTTTACACTTCACGCAATTGCAACACTTTGTTTCGATACAATATCATTTAAGAATGTAGTTTCAAATGGGTTGGTGTTAGATAAGAACGGAAACAAGATGTCAAAGCGTTTAGGAAATGGAGTTAATCCTTTTGATATTTTATCTCAATATGGTCCTGACGCAACAAGATGGTATATGATTACCAACACGCAACCTTGGGAGAATTTGAAGTTTGACCCAAGTGGAATAGATGAGGTAAGAAGAAAATTCTTTGGAACATTATATAATACTTATTCTTTCTTCGCTCTTTATGCGAATATAGATAACTTTACATACGCAGAAAAAGACATTGCAAACGAAGAACGTCCTGAAATAGATCGTTGGATACTTTCAGAGCTTAATTCATTGATAGATTTTTGTGATAAATCTTATTCAGACTACGAACCAACAAAAGCAGGTAGAGCAATAGCAAACTTTGTAGATGAATATTTGAGTAATTGGTATGTAAGATTATGTAGAAGACGTTTCTGGAAAGGAGAATACTCACAAGATAAGATTTCAGCCTATCAAACACTTTACACTTGCTTAGAAACGCTTTCTCAACTTATTGCACCAATAGCACCATTCTTTGCAGAAAGATTATTTACCGATTTAAATAATGTTAGCAAACGTCATTGCTCAATCTCTGTTCATGCAACAGATTTCCCACAATGCAACTCTTCATTGATAGACAAAGAATTGGAAGAAAGAATGCAAATGGCACAAAAGATTTGTTCATTGGTGTTATCATTAAGAAAAAGAAACAACCTAAAAGTTCGTCAACCGCTTTCAAAAATAATGATTCCAGCAAAAGATGCTCATCAACAAAATCAAATAGAAGCTGTAAAAGACTTGATACTTTCAGAAGTAAACATTAAAAATATAGACTTCTTAACAAAAGAGAATAATGTGTTGGTAAAAAGCATAAAGGCAAACTTCAAAACATTAGGACCAAAATTTGGACCAAAGATGAAAGCAATAGCATCTGCGATAAGCTCATTCTCACAAGAAGACATAGCACAAATAGAAGCAGAAGGAAAATATTTGCTTAATATAGAAAATGCAGAAATTGAAATAATGCTTTCAGATGTTGAAATAATTACACAAGACATTCCTGGTTGGGTAGTAACAAATGAGGCAGATCTTACAGTAGCCTTAGATACTACTATTACAGATTCGTTACGTCAAGAAGGAATATCAAGAGAACTTGTAAACAGAATACAAAACATAAGAAAAGAACAAAACTTTGACGTTACCGATAACATAATAGTAGAAATACAACAATGTGAATTGCTATGCCAAGCAGTAGATACATTTAAAGAATATATCTGTAGTGAAACATTAACAAAAGAATTGAAATTTGTTGATACGATAGAAAATCCTTTGCAAACAATAGATGTAATCGAAGGCGAAGAATTAGCAATCAACATTAGAAAAGCATAAATATGCACTTGAATTTTATAAATTGGGGGCTGAAAGCATACGATGAAGCACTAAAAGAGCAAGAAGAAATATTCAACAAAAAAGTAAATCAAAAGCTTCTTACTCAAAAAGAACTTTCGCAAGACTTTATTGTATGCCAACACCCCCATGTTTATACGCTTGGCAAACATGGAAAGGCCTCAAATCTTTTAGCAAACGAGCAATTTCTTCAAAAAATCAACGCAACATTTCATCACATCAATCGCGGAGGAGACATAACCTATCACGGACCAGGACAAATTGTAGGATACCCAAGTTTAGACTTAGATGCCTTAGGCTTAACCCTTAGAACCTATATAGAAACCATAGAGGAAAGCGTTATTAACTTGATGAAAGACTATTCAATAAACTGCGAAAGACTAAAAGGAGCAACAGGAGTTTGGATAGACGCACACACAAGCAAGGCAAGAAAGATTTGTGCAATAGGAGTCAAAGCCTCAAGAGGAATAACAATGCACGGATTTGCTTTAAATGTTAATACCGATTTACAATACTTTAATTACATTAACCCTTGCGGCTTTACAGACAAAGGAGTAACCTCTTTACAAAAAGAATTAAACTCTTCAACCCCTTTAGACATAGATAAAATCCAAAAAGAATTGTATCAACATTTTTTTAACTTAATATAAAGTAATATGAAAAGACAAGAATTAGTAAACCTTATAAGAAGTAAAAAAAGTTTCTTATGCGTAGGGTTAGATAGTGATATAAACAAAATACCAAAACACCTTCTAACAAAAGAAGATCCTGTTTTTGAATTCAATAAAGCAATAATAGATGCCACACTTCCTTACACAGTAGCCTACAAACCAAATCTTGCTTTCTACGAATCAAGAGGCATAGAAGGATTAGTTAGCTTAAAAAAAACAATGGATTATTTGCGTCAATTTAAAAACGAATGCTTCACAATAGCTGACGCAAAACGTGGCGATATTGGCAATACCTCAGAACAATATGCAAAAGCCTTTCTTTCAGAAGAAGGAGATTTCAAATTTGACTCAATGACAATTGCTCCATATATGGGAGAAGACAGCGTAAAACCATTCACTGTTTATCCAGAAAAATGGGTTATACTTTTAGCTCTAACATCTAATAAAGGAGCAAACGACTTCCAATTCATAAAAGATGAAAACGGAACACCATTGTTTGAAACCGTTTTAGCAAAATCACAACAATGGGCAAACGAAGAAAACCTTATGTTTGTATGTGGAGCAACCCAAGCCGAAATGTTTACAAAAATAAGAGAAATTGCACCAAAACATTTTCTACTTGTACCAGGAGTAGGAGCACAAGGAGGATCTTTACAAGAGGTTTGTAAGTATGGACTTAACGAAGATTGCGGATTATTAGTCAATTCTTCAAGAGGCATAATTTTTGCAGACACAAGCGAAAATTTTGCAGAAGTTGCCGCTCTAAAAGCAAAAGAATTGCAAGAAGAAATGGCCTCTTACCTAAAATAATACTTTGAAATCAAAAAATAAAACGGCGTTCTATCATTTAGAATCGCCGTTTTATTTTTTTAATGCCTTTGATGAAAAGAGAAAATAAAAAACTTTCTCCAAGAGTTAAGCCCAAATGCTTGCGATATTTTCAACTTTAAGATTTCTTATTGCAAATTTTTTAAAAATAAGCCCTTGACTAAAAATCACAAAATCAATGACTTAATTTTTTGAAGCCCGAATTTTGCCAAAAAAGTCTTTGATTTTGCCAAATTTTTCGCTGTTTTTTTCAATTTTT
>CALGEC010000018.1 GCA_937881815.1 uncultured Bacteroidales bacterium | reverse complement strand
TGTGCAACACAACATAATTCCTACAAGTGTTAAAAATGTTTTTTTCATACTTTTTATTTGTTTTTTGTTAAAATATTACTAATAATTCATGTCAAATTCTATTGTTCTATTGTTGTTACATTTTACTTTAATATGATTTTGAACTCCTCCGCTTAATCTTGGTAAGTTGTTGTAATCATTATAATGAGTTATTGAATTATTCCAATTATAATCAGTTTCATATACTCCTACTAAGTGTCCTGTTGGGGCTGCTTTATGAGCGTATGTAACAGAAGAACATCTATCTACAATTTCAAGTATATCATCTCTATTCCAAGAATGCATTCCCTCAACAATTGTTCCATAGTCATTTATTCTAAATCCCTCTACTATATTTCCTGAAAATCTCCAATAGTGCTCTATATTTCTTGCTTTATATCCTATATAAAAAAGTCCACATACTTTTTTTGCAACTTGTATTTCTGTAACGAATGAGGTCGCGTATAAATTGTCAGCTGCTTCAATCTGTTGAAATCTATTAGTTAATATAACTTTAAATGTTCCATTTGTTTTGTATGCTGATTTTACTACGTCTTTTTCTGTAAAATTTTTGTAAACTTTTATTTTTAATGTTGAATCACTATCATTTACTCTATCTAAGTATGAAATTTTACTTGCGTCTCCGTCTTCTATTATTTTTGTTTCATTTTTCTTGAATTGATATATTTTATCTCCAACTTTTACTATTGATTTTCTATTCAAAACTTTTGCATAGTTTGGGTTTGCGTTTGGTAATTCAAGTAATCCTCCTCCTTCTAATGTATCTGTTATAAGTATGTCTGAGTACATATCATGTATTGCTGATGTTATTCTTGGCATTTTAGTTAGTTCTTCTACTGTTAAATCTTCGTAGGGTTTTAGTAATTCTTCTTCTGCAAGTGTTATTTCTTCGTATATTCTATCTATGGAAACGAATCCTTTGCTTTCTTCTTCTTTTATTTGTTCTTCATAAGTCATTTCAGATATTTCTTCGACTTTTTTCTCTAATTCTTCAAATGAGGCAAAGGTTAAAAATTTATCTGTTGATAGTTGTGTGATTGTTTTTTTGCCAACAAATTCGTCTGTTTCATAATTTGTTTCTTCACATGACACAAATGGCAACATAAGCATTAATAATGCTAAACGTTTTACTATTTTTGTCATTGTTCTTTAAATTTTATTACTTATTAATTTCACTCCTATTCTTTTAGTTCTACAATTCCACAAAAGCGATAGGAGTTTAATAAAAACTTTTGCGAAATTATGCTTGTTTTCATCGTTGTTTCTTTTTGTTTTTTCTAACGTTAGAATTGTGAAAATTTTCGTTTGCAAAAATATACAAAAAAAAACGAAAAACCTTTGGCAATTTCAGGGAAGTTTTTGGCTGTTTTGAATAATTTTTGGCATAATAAAATAAACTTTTGGCATATTTAAATATTTGTGTTTTTTAATTCATATTTATATGTATTTTTGCGAAAAAATAAATACAAATTATGGCTTATGCTCAACAAGATTAAATCTATAGATTTTAAAGAAATATTTGACAACATTGAAGATAGTTGTAAGATAGATTACAATGCTATGTATTCAAGCGATATAAATCTGCTAAAAATCATATCTAATGGAAACAGCAACAGCTATTTTGTTAGTATTTTTTTTGAAAAAGGAGAGTTTATTTTTGATGTTGATTTAATTAAATATACAATTAAAAGTCCTGCAGTATTATTTATTCCTTTTAACTCTATGTTTAAAGTTATCAATTATCAAAAAAATGCTTCCTTGACCTTTTTCCTAAGTTCTATTGCTTTAAGAGAAAATTTATTAGACAATTTTTCAAGTGAGATTAGTGTTAATACAAAGATTAAAATCCATCCTTTATCTATTTTAAATAAAGAAGGTGAATTCTTTCTATTGCATCATGTTAATGATATTAAAAGAATTTTTTCTTATACTCATAATCCTTACAGATTAGAGGCTTTAAAACATTTATTAACCTCTGCTTTTTATCAATATTTCTATCAATTATACTCTTATGATAAGGTAAATGATTTTGGTATTTGTGAAGAATTTTTTAAATTATTAGATAAACATTATCTTGATTGGAAACATAGTGAATCTTATGCTAAAAATTTAGGCGTTTCTAAGGGACATTTGGATTTTGTTTTAAGAAAAAAAATAGGAAAATCTTCAAAAAGAATGATAGATGAAAGAATTATAACAGAGGCTAAAACTTTATTAAAAGAAACTAATTACCCTATTGAACAAATTGCAAGAGAATTGAGATTTTCTTCAATAGATGTTTTTTCAAGATTCTTTAAAAGAGTTGCAGGAGCAAGTCCAAGTAAATATAGAAAATAGAATTACGAAAAAAAGTCTTTGTTTTTTTAATTTTTTTCTTTGATTTATTTTGAAAAAGCAAAGAATTATTTTTCTGATGTTTTGAATACAAAAATCTTATTCAAAAAGAAGGAAAGTATTGCGTTTGGTAAGAGGGTAATTGCTTGCCCTATTACGTCTCCTACTTTGTTTTGATTGATAGGAAGTGTGTCTAAGAAATCCATGATAGGCAAAGAAAGTATGTTTTCATAAATATTAGAAGAGTCCAATAGGTATAGTTCGCCTAAATTAAAGAGATAGACTACTCCATAAACCATAAAGAATTGTAAAATCAAGCGATTGCTTTTGTTTGCAAAGACAATGTACCCTGTTGTTTTGTAATTGAAAAGTATTCCAAGGAAATTCGCACATAAAAGGGCGATTGAGTAGTGCATTCCAAACCAAATGAAAAGCACAAACAAACCATAACCAAACAAAGTATTGATTACGCCTACAAAAAGAAAACGAATGAATTTGTTTTCTATCTTTTGTAATAATCTAACAGGATATAAAATCAGTTTATTTAGCATTTCTTGAAATTTTCGATTGCAAAATTAACAATAAATTTCCAAATTTCTCATTTCTTTTCGTATCTTTGCCCTTTATATTAGGGTAATAGTATATTTATGGAAAGTAAAAGACCACTGATTTTCATAACTAATGATGATAGTTATTTTTCAAAAGGCATTAGTGTGTTGATTCGCTTAATGAAGCAATTAGGTGATGTGATTGTTGTTGCACCTAAGGACGAAATGTCGGGCAAAAGTCATTCAATTACCTCAAATGCTCCTTTGAAATTAAAGACTATGGAAATCTCACAAGGATATGAGGGATATATATTAAATGGAACGCCTGTTGATTGTGTGAAAATAGCAATCAATAAAATACTTGCTAATAGAAAAATAGACCTTTTGGTTTCGGGAATCAATCACGGAAGCAACGCATCTATCAATACAATTTATTCTGGCACTATGGCGGCAGTTTTTGAGGGGTGTGCAGAAAATATTCCAAGCGTTGGATTTTCTATTGACACTGCAAACAAAGATGCAGACTTCACTAATTGCGAAGAAATCATTACATCAATTTGTAAAGACGTTCTTGAAAATGGTTTAGAGCAAGGAGTGTGTTTAAATGTTAATTTCCCTGTGGGAGAAATCAAGGGTGTAAAGGTTTGTCATCAAGCAAAGGCTTATTGGGAAGAAGAATTTGTGGAATATAAAACACCTCATGGTGAACCTTATTATTGGTTGAGTGGAACATATCATTGTTTGGACAATTCTCCTAAGGCAGATTATAGAGTTATGCAACAATCCTATGCGAGCGTTGTGCCTATGCAAGTTGATTTTACTGCATATAAAGTAATGGAAGAAATAAAAAACAGATTTGAAAAATGTTAAAAAAAGATAATTTTTGGATTGGGTTAATTCTTGGCATAGTACTTTGTTTGGTTTCAAGCGGTGCGATTTATCTTTGCTTACACCTTTTGAATTGTTCTATAAACGATAATGCAAAACTATTCTTATTTGCTTTCGTACCTGATATTTTACTTCTTCGTTACTATGCAAAGAAACAATTTTCCAAAGCAACAAAGGGACTAATCTTGATTTTAGTTTTTGGATTCTGCCTCTTACTATATTTATTAAACTTTATTGGAGGGTTAAATTTTTAGTTCTTAATTTTGTACAACTATGAAATATTATATAATAGCAGGAGAACATTCAGGAGATTTACACGCTTCCTACTTAATGAAAGAAATCAAGCTTAGAGATAAAGAAGCAGAGTTTCGTTTTTGGGGAGGTGATAGAATGATTGCGCAAGATAGCGAAAAAAACTTAGTAAAACACATAAAAGAACTTGCTATTATGGGTTTTATTGAAGTAGTTATGCATTTAAAAACTGTTTTGGGTAATCTATCTCTTTGCAAAAAGGACTTACTTGCTTGGAAACCCGATGCACTTATTTTGGTTGATTATCCGGGTTTTAATTTAAGAATGGCAAAGTTTGCTCATAAGAACGGAATTAAAAACTATTACTATATTTCTCCACAAGTTTGGGCATGGAAAAAGGGAAGAATAAAAACAATGAAAAAGATTCTTGAAAAACTTTATGTTATTCTACCTTTTGAAAAAGAATTCTACGCTAAACATTCTATGGAAGTTGAATATAAAGGCAATCCTTTGTTGGACGAAATACACGATTATTCTTTGAATGCAAACAAACAAGCATTTTTAGAAAAGTATGATTTGGGTAAAAAGCCAATTATTGCTCTTCTTCCTGGTTCTCGTACTCAGGAAATAAAGAAAATGCTTCCTATTCAACTATCTTTGGTTGATAAGTACCCTGAATTTGACTTTGTTGTTGCGGGTGTGAATACTCATAGTGAGGATTTTTATCATAGGTTTATAGAAGATAGAAACAATGTAAAGCTTATATACAATCAAATCTACTCTATTTTGAATAATGCTCATTGTGCAGTTGTTACATCGGGGACTGCGACTTTGGAGACTGCTCTTTTCAATATTCCTGAGGTTGTTTGCTACAAGGCAAATGCTATTTCTTTCTTGGCCGCTAAATATTTAGTAAAAATTAAATACATTTCATTAGTCAATATCATATTAAAAGAAGGTGCAGTTGTAGAATTACTACAAGATAAATGGAATGAGGAGTGTTTGGAAAGAGAGTTTAAAAAAATATGCTTTGATGAATCTTATAGGGAACAAATGCAATATTGGTTTAATAAATTAAAAAATATATTAGGAAATAACGGAGCCTCTCAAGCAATAGCTCAATCGTTAGTAGAGGACTTAAATACCAAGAAATGAAAAAAATACTTTTAATTCTAACTTTAATATTTGTTTTCAATTTCACTGCTTTTTCACAAGCAAGTAGTCTTGAAAATGTAAGAATACGCCTATTTAGTGATAAAAACATTGAAGAGGTGATGTTTATTCCTTCTTTTGGAAGTTATTTCTTAGAAACTGAAAAAGGAGATAAACTAAAACTAAACAAAACCACTAAACTAAAAATAAAGGACTTAGATGGGGAATTAGAAATTAAGATAAACGACACAATATACAAAAAGACTAAAAAAGTAAATTTGACTTCAAGTGGATTAAAATCTTTCTTTCAAATAAAGCCCTTAAAGCCTCAAATCACCGAAAGAAGATATGAAGACAGATTAGAAATAACAAGTAAAAATAAATCCTTATTCATAATAAATATTGTAAAGACAGACAACTATATTGCAGGGGTTGTACAAAGCGAAACTTGGGGAGCGACAACTAATATTGACTTTTTTAAAGTACAAGCAATATGTTGCAGAAACTATTTAATGAATAACCTGGAAAAACACGCAGAAGAAGGATATAATCTTTGCGATGGAGTGCACTGTCAAGCATACAAAACAAGAGCAAACAAAAAAGAAGTAACCGAAGGAGCGTATAAAAGCAGAGGAGAAGTAATTGTAGATTCACAAGGTAATATAATAGAAACTCTTTTCCATTCTAATTCTGGCGGTGTTACTGTTAATGCAAAAGATGTTTGGGGAAAAGAAGTGCCTTATTTGGTTAGCGTAGAAGATAGTTTTTCTGTAGGAGGCAAACACTATCAATGGGAAAAATATATAAAATTAAAAGATTGGTTAAATTATTTCCGTAATAAAGGATTAAACACAAAAGATAAAGAAATAGAAGATGCACTATTGACTTTCTCTCAAGAGAGCGGAAGAAAAACCGATATAATGGGTATATCACTTAAAACCATAAGAGAAGATTTTGATTTAAAATCCACATATTTCAACGTACAAAAATGGGGAGGAGAAGTAAAACTCACAGGAAAAGGTTACGGACACGGAGTTGGAATGAGTCAAGAAGGAGCAATAAAAATGTGTGAAGAAGGTTATGAATACTGGGAAGTAATTGAACATTATTTTAAAGGAGTAAAAGTAATAAAACAATAATCACAAAAAACAAGAAAACTATGAACAGTAAGAAAATCATTTTTAGTTTATTATTCTTAACACTTGGACTATTTGGTGTTGCACAAGAAAAAATAAATTGGACAAAAATCGACAAAGTTGAAAAGGAAATGACAAAGAAAGAAAATGCCAATAAGAAATACTTTGTTGATTGTTACACAGATTGGTGTGGTTGGTGTAAAAAAATGGATAAAGACACTTTTTCCGATACTTTAATTGCTAAATTGATGAATCATTACTTTGTAGCATCAAAATTCAACGCAGAAGAAAAAGACGATGTGGTTATAAATGGAAAAACATATCAAAATCCAAACTACAATGAAAATGCAAAAAGAAAACCTACTCATCAACTTGCTCATTATTTGTTAAATAATCGTCTATCCTACCCTTCTTATTCTATTTTAGATAAAGAATTCAATATAATTACTGTTGTACCAGGATATTATCCTGCACAAGAATTTGAAAAAGTTATTGTTTTCATAGGAGAGGATTATTACAAAAACTTATCTTTTGAAACTTTCTCAAAAGAATATCAAGAAAAATACAGAGAAGATATATTAAAAAAAATATACTCTGAAAAATAAACTTTGAAACTTATGACAAGACAAGAAAGCATAAAAACTTTAATGCAAGAAAACATTGTTTTGGCAGTTGGTTGCACCGAACCTGTTGCGGTTGCCTTAGCAGTTGCAAAAGCAAAAGAAATATTAGGAGAAGATGTTGATAGAATAGAGATGTATCTTTCTAAAAACATTATAAAAAATGCAATGGGTGTTGGTATTCCTGGTACAGGAATGATAGGACTTCCTATTGCAATTTCCTTAGGCGTTGTTTGTGGTGATAGTAGCAAAGAATTACAAGTACTTGACAATGCAAAGGACAATGTTGAAAAAGCAAAAGAATGGTTATCCTCTCATGAAATAAAAATAGATGTTGCCAAAACAAGCGAAAAACTCTACATAGAATGTCGTTGCTATGGAAAACAAAACTATTCAAAGGTAATAATTGCTCAAAATCACTTGAATTTCATTCACATTCAAGAGGGAGAAAACGTAATCTTACACAAAGAATTAGAAAAAGAAACAACTAATCAAAATAACAATAACACCTTTATTGTAGATACACTTTGTGCTCAAGAAATCTTTGATTATGCAACAAAAACCGATATAAACTTTTTGGAATGGATATATCAAACAGTTGAAATCAACGATAAAATAGGACAAGAAGGACTAACAAATAACTATGGTTTACAAATTGGTAAACAACTTAACAAAATAGCAGAAGGAGATATTAGAAAAAGAGTTATTGCTAAGTCATGTGCGGCATCGGATGCGAGAATGGACGGTGCAACTCTTGCAGTATTTAGTAATTCTGGTAGTGGAAATCAAGGATTGACTTGTACGCTACCTGTTTACGAATATGGACGTCTTACTAACAAAACAAGAGAAGAAATTATTCGTGCCTTGACTCTATCTCACCTTATGTCTATTTATATAAAGAATAAGATAGGAAGATTATCTGCTCTTTGTGGAATAGTGAATGCTTCAATGGGAGCAGCAGCAGGAATAACTCTTTTAAAGGGAGGCAACATTTATCAAATGTGTTATGCTATTAGAAACATGATTAACACAATCACAGGTATGGCATGCGATGGAGCAAAACCAAGTTGTGCTTTAAAAGTATCGGTTGGATTAAATTCTGCATTTGATTCAGTACTTTTGGCAATGAATGATATAGTTGTTGATTCAACAGATGGAATTGCCGAAGGATGTATTGACCGTTCTATTGAAAACTTAGGAAAAATCGGACGTTATGCTATGGACGAAGTGGATAACACTATCCTTGAAATAATGATAAACAAAGAAAAATAAAAAAAATACTAAGTTTAAAAAAAATAAAGCTAAGAAATAATTTTTGTTTTCTTAGCTTTATTTTTTTGTTTCTTTAAAACGGTAAATCACCTAACTTACTTAACTCGGTATCTTCTTGAAGGATTTTAGATAAATTATTATCATCGTCCGACATTGAATAAGAATCCTCTATCAAACTATCATAAATCATATCAGTATTACCTTCATCGCTATTTGAGGAATGATAAGAATGCGAGCGATTTAAGATTTTGAAATTTTCTGCTACAATTTCAACCACTCTTTTTCTATTTCCTTCTTTATCTTCTCTCATTCGTGATTTTATTTTTCCTTCCACGTAAAGATGAGTACCTTTTTTCAAGAATTTTTCTGCAACCTCTGCCAAACCTCTCCAACAAATAACATTATGCCATTCTGTTTCTTCTATTTTTTGTCCATCTTTCGTTTTATGAGTTTCAGTTGTTGCTAGTGAGAAAGATGCTTTCTTTACTTCATCGAAGGATATAATTTCTGGGTCCTTTCCCAAATTACCTATTAAAATAACCTTGTTTACTCCAATCATAACTTTTTTCCTTATTTTTATTTGTGCAAAGATACAATAAAGTTTCAATATTTTTTTTATTTTTGCAGTTTAATCATAAAAAATATAATTGTATGAGTTTGGAATTAAGTGAACAAGAATTACTAAGAAGAGAGGCAACTGTAAAAATGAGAGAATTAGGCATAGAACCTTATCCTGCTGCCTTATATGAAGTTAATGCTAAAACAAGTGAAATATTAGAGAAATTTCCACAAGATAATACACTATTTCAACAAGTAAGCATAGCAGGTAGAATAATGAGTAGAAGAATTATGGGTGCTGCTTCATTTGTTGAAATTCAAGATTCTTGGGGAAGGATTCAATTATATGTAAAAAGAGATGAGATATGTCCTGAGGAAGACAAAACAATGTATAACACTGTTTTCAAAAAACTTTTGGACATAGGAGATATAATAGGAGTAAAAGGATATGTATTCATCACACAAATGGGAGAAATTTCTATCCATGTAAAAGAACTTACAGTTTTAAGCAAATCAATCAAACCATTACCTATTGTAAAGGAAAAAGACGGAGTAGTTTACGATGCTTTCACCGACACAGAACAACGCTATCGTCAAAGATATTTGGATTTAATAGTAAACCCAAATGTTAGAGAAGTATTTGCCAAAAGAACAAAAATACTAAATACCATAAGAGATTTCTTTAATTCATTTGGATACATAGAAGTGGAAACTCCTGTTTTGCAATCTATTCCAGGAGGTGCTGCTGCACGTCCATTTATCACTCATCACAATACACTAAACATACCTCTTTATTTAAGAATAGCAAACGAACTATACCTAAAAAGACTTATAGTTGGAGGATTTGAAGGAGTATATGAATTTTCAAGAAACTTCCGTAATGAAGGAATGGATAGAACTCACAATCCTGAATTTACTTGTTTAGAAATCTACGTTGCCTACAAGGATTACTTTTGGATGATGGACTTCACTGAACAAATGATAGAAAAAGTAGCACTTGCACTTCACGGACAAACAAAAGTACAATTAGGAGATAAAGAAATAGATTTCAAACGTCCATTTGCAAGAGTAAGCATGCGTGATGCGATAAAAGAACACACAGGATATGACATCTACACAATGGAAGAAGAAGATTTGAGAAATGCTTGCAAAGAAATGGGCATTGAAGTAGATGACACTATGGGTAAAGGAAAACTAATAGATGAAATCTTTGGAGAAAAATGTGAACATCACTACGTTCAACCTACTTTTATCTATGACTATCCAAAAGAAATGTCTCCATTAACCAAAAAACACAGAAGCATAGAAGGTTTAACTGAAAGATTTGAATTATTTGTTAATGGAAAAGAATTAGCAAATGCTTACAGTGAATTAAATGACCCAATAGACCAATTGGAAAGATTCCAAGACCAATTGAAACTACAAGAAAGAGGAGATGACGAGGCAATGTATATTGACTATGACTTTGTAAGAGCGTTGGAATATGGTATGCCTCCTACCTCAGGAATGGGAATAGGAATAGATAGACTATGTATGTTTATGACAAACTCACCTTCTATTCAAGACGTATTGTTATTCCCTCAAATGAAACCTGAAAAGAAAGCAACAGTTTCTACCGATGAACAATTCATAGAAAAAGGTGTTCCTGCGGAGTGGGTTGCAGTTTTAAGAAAAGCAGGAATCAATAAACTAGAAGACTTAAAAGCAGCAAATATAAACAAACTATTCAACGACCTTAATGGTTTAAGAAAGAAAAACAAATTAGACATTCCAGCATTAAAGTTAGAAGAACTATCAGCGTGGGTAGAAAATATATAATTATACTTCTTGTAGCACTAATAGCAATAGGATTAGTAGATTTACTAATGCCTAAGGGTTTTAATGTTTCAAATTTAGGACAAAGTAAATTAGATTACGTTGTAAATTTGATTAACAATCAATATGTAGATGAAGTAAACATTGACTCCCTGCAAGACAAAGCAATCAGAAACTTTCTTGAAGATTTGGACCCACACTCAGTTTATATGACAAAGGAAGAAATTGCAAAAGAAAACGAAGGATTGCAAGGAAATTTCGATGGCATAGGAGTACAATTTCGTATAATTGAAGACACAATAGTTGTAGTACAACCAATTAGTCAAGGTCCCTCTGCCAAAGCAGGAATAATGGCAGGAGATAGAATAGTAAAAGTAAACGACTCTATTGTATGTGGCAAAGGAATTACTAATGAAGATGTCTTTAAACTACTAAAAGGTAAAAGAGGAACAAAAGTAAAATTAGGAATAAAACGTTCCGATAGCAAAAAACTATTAAATTTCACTATAATAAGAGATGCAATTCCTATTCATAGTGTAGATTATAGTGGAATGATAAATTCTCTTACAGGATACATAAAACTCTCACAATTCTCTGCAAATTCATATCAAGAAGTTCATCAAGCGTTGATTAACCTAAAAGAAAAAGGAATGCAAGAGTTAATCTTCGATTTAAGAGGCAACGGAGGAGGATATCTTGATGCAGCAATAAACATAGTAGATGAGTTTCTACCCGAAGGAGATTTAATCGTTTACACAAAAGGAAGAGCAAAAGGACGACAAGATTACTTTGCTTCGTCAAAAGGAATCTTTGAAAAAGGGAAAATAATAGTACTAATAGACGAAGTATCTGCCTCTGCCTCTGAAATAGTTGCAGGAGCATTACAAGACAACGATAGAGCACAAATAATAGGACGCCGTACATTTGGCAAAGGATTAGTACAAGAACAAAAAGCACTTGCTGACGGAAGCGTAGTTCGTCTAACCGTTTCAAGATACTACACTCCAAGTGGACGCTGCATTCAACGCCCTTACACAATGGGAGAGAACGAAAAATACTACATGGACTTCATTGAACGCTATGCACAAATGGAGAAAAATACCGATACAATATCACACGCTGACAGTTTAAAATACAAGACAAAAAAGGGAAGAATAGTCTATGGCGGAGGAGGAATAGAACCCGACAAAGAACTATCCTATAATCTATATAAAAGAAGTGAAAGTTATTCTACCTTGATACACAAAGGATTGATATACAAATACTGCTTTGACTACCTTGACAAACACCGAGATGAGTTTGCTCTATTTACAAATGGAGAGCAGTTTCTAAACAAATTTAGCATTAGTGAAAAAATGTATCAAGAAATGCTACACTTTGCACAAAATCAAGAAGTAAATACTTCCACCATTAGCGAAAAAGAGAAAAAAGAAATAAAACTATTGATGAAATCATATTTTGCACAAAACATCTATGGAGATGAATATTTCTATCAACTCTATCTTCAAATAGATGATGACGTGCAAAAAGTATTAAAAACAAAAGAGTTATGAGTACAGATAAATATACATTAAGAGGAGTATCTGCTGCAAAAGAAGACGTACACAACGCAATAAAAAACATTGACAAAGGACTATTTCCAAAAGCATTTTGCAAGGTAGTACCTGATATGCTTTCAGGCGATGAGGATTATTGCGTAGTAATGCATGCAGATGGAGCAGGCACAAAATCTTCTCTTGCCTACGCCTATTGGAAAGAAACAGGCGATATGAGCGTATGGAAGGGCATAGCAATAGATTCAATAGTAATGAATATAGACGACTTGCTTTGCGTAGGAATAACAGACAACATTTTACTTTCCTCAACAATAGGAAGAAATAAACAACTAATACCAGGAGAAGTTATCTCACATATAATCAACGGAACAGAAGAATTTCTTCAACAAATGCGAGAACTTGGAGTTGGCATTTATTCCACAGGAGGAGAAACCGCAGATGTTGGCGATTTAGTACGCACAATAATAGTAGATAGCACCGTTACAGCAAGAGCAAAAAGAGAAGATATTATATCTAATCATAACATAAAACCAGGCAATGTAATAGTAGGACTTGCAAGTTTTGGAAAAGCAACTTACGAAGAAGAATACAACGGAGGAATGGGAAGCAACGGACTAACAAGCGCACGTCACGACGTCTTCTCAAAAGCAGTTGGAGAAAAATATCCTGAAACTTATGACAATTCACTACCACAAGAAGTAGTCTATTGCGGAGGATTAAAACTCACTGACCCAAGTACTGTAGAGGGAATAACAGCAGGAAAACTTGTACTCTCTCCTACAAGAACATACGCTCCAATTATTGCGAAAATCTTAAAACAATATCGTAAAAAAATAGATGGAATGGTACACTGCAGCGGAGGAGCACAAACCAAAGTCCTTCACTTCCTTAACGATGGATGTAAAGTAATAAAAGACAATTTATTCCCTATCCCAGCGTTGTTTGAGATGATACAACAACAATCACAAACCGATTGGAAAGAAATGTATAAAGTCTTTAATATGGGACATCGTATGGAAATCTACACCGATGAACAAACAGCAAAAGAAATAATAAAAATCTCACAAGAATTTGGCGTAGAGGCACAAATAGTAGGAAGAGTAGAAGAAGGAGAAAAGAGCGTAGAAATCCACTCAGAGTACGGAGTATTTCGCTACTAAATGAAAATAGGAATATTTGTCAGTTGCTCAATAGATGAATTTTCACCAAAGAGAGCACAATTTTTAATAACATATTTGCAATCAATGGGATACGACACCTACTATCCCATTGAGCAAACTTGTTGTGGACGCTTACTCTATGAGGCAGGTGATGAACAAACAGCACACACACTCTTAGAAAAAACACACTCCCTTTACAAAGACTGCAACTACATTATCTGCACTTGTTATCAATGTAGTAAATACCTAAAAAAAGAAAAAACTCTAAAAAACAAAGTACTAACGATTGAAGAATTTCTTGAAAAAATAGAAAAACCCCTAAACCTAAACACCCTACCATTTAAAGTAGAAGAAATAGAAAACTTTGGAAGTTTAGAAATACTTAGCGTAATTAACCCTGTGGTTTGCAACGCCTTAATTGAGAAAGAAATAAATAAAGCACTTAACAAAGGAGCAAATTACATTTACGTAAAAGACGAAACTTACTATCAACTGATTTCCAATCACATAAGAAAAAATAAAATTGATTTAAAAATCTTTCATTTAATTGATTTACTTGAATATGCAAGAAACTAACTACCCATGGGGACACTCACGCCCCTTTAATGCTTACTCTAACTATTTTAAAATAAAATATGGACAACGCCTGCAAAAACTCTCCATAGACGCAGGGTTTTCTTGTCCAAATCGTGATGGGAAAATATCTTTTGGAGGATGTAGTTTTTGCGATAACAACGCCTTTAACCCCTCCTATTGCCCTAACAAAACTATTTACCAGCAAATAGAAGAAGGAATTAGTTTTCATTCGTGGAGATACAAAAACGTTAAAAACTATCTTGCTTACTTTCAAGCATATAGTAACACCTACGCCCCACTTGAAGTCTTGAAACAACGCTATCAAGAAGCACTCTCACACCCCAATGTAATAGGATTAGTGATAGGCACACGTCCCGATTGCGTTGATAACCAAGTACTTGATTACCTACAAGAATTAAGCGAAAAACACATAATAATACTTGAATTTGGAATAGAAAGTTGTTATAATCAAACACTTAAGAGAATAAATCGTGGACATAGTTTTGAGCAAAGCGTGTGGGCGATAGAAGAGAGTGCAAAAAGAGGAATAACCACAGGAGGACATCTAATCTTCGGACTACCTGGCGAGAGCAGAGAAATGTGGTTAGATGAGGCACAAATTCTTAGCGAACTGCCACTGCATTCAATTAAGTTTCACCAACTTATATTAGTTAAAAACACCCCTATAATAAAAGACTGGAAAGAAAATCCTGAGGACTTTGTCTTTATGAAATTCGATGAATATAAGGAATTTATGATAGATTTTCTTGAAAAACTCTCACCACACATAGTAATAGAACGCTTTGCAGGGGAAGTACCTCCAAGGTTTCAAGAAGGTGGAAGTAATTGGGAATTGCTTAGAAATGAGACCCTTGTACAAAAAATAGAGCAAAGAATGATAGAGCGAAACACCTATCAAGGAAGACTTTTTAAATAAAAAAAAAGATAAAAATACGGCTTTATTTTTTCTTTGTTTTTTTAAAAAAAAGCAAAGTTTTTTTTTTATTTTTTCTTTGATTTTTTTCAAAAAAACATTGTTTTATTTTTTTGATGTATTTTTGCAGAAATTACATAATAATGAAAGATAAACTTTATGGAAAAACTTTGCAGGAATTAGAGGTGATTTGCACTCAACTTTCACTTCCTAAGTTCACTGCTAAGCAAATAGCAGACTGGTTATATAAGAAGGAAATTTCCTCAATTTCACAGATGTCTAATCTTTCTTTGAAGGCAAGAGCGGCATTGGAGGATATATTCGATTTTGGTCTTACGCCTTATAGGGAGAAAGTTGTGTCTAAGGACGGAACTAAAAAATATCTCTTTGAATATGAGGGTAATGCGTGGGTAGAGGCAGTTATGATTCCCGATAAGGAGCGTTATACTCTTTGTGTTTCTACTCAAGTGGGGTGTAGAATGAATTGTCAGTTTTGCTCTACAGGTAAGCAGGGGTTAAAGCGTAATCTTACAACTAACGAAATTCTTAATATTATAAGGAGTATAGATGAGTTTTCGCTTTTGACGAATGTGGTGTACATGGGAATGGGGGAACCGCTTGACAATTATGATAATGTGATGCGTTCACTTGAGGTTTTGACTTCTCCATGGGGCATGGCATGGAGTGGTAAGCGTATTACGGTAAGTACTTGTGGGTTCTTGCCTAAGTTAAAGGATTTTCTCGACTCGACTAATGTTCATCTTGCTATTAGTTTACATAATATTATTCCTACTGAGAGAGAGGAGATTATGCCTATTGAGAAGGCGTATAAGATAGAAGAGGTCATTGAGTTATTAAAGCAGTATGATTGGAGTGGACAAAGACGCTTAACTTTTGAGTATATAGTTTTTAAAAATCTTAATAATAAACCTCATCATATTCTAACTCTTGCAAAGGAACTTGGGGATTTGGAGTGCAGGGTTAATCTTATTCGTTTTCATTCAATTCCTAATACTATTTTTCAATCTGCTGAGCAAGAGGAGATGATTAAATTTAGGGATAGTCTTTCTGCTAAGGGGATTATAACTACTATTCGTGCTTCAAGGGGTGAGGATATTTTAGCGGCATGTGGTTTGCTAAGTACTAAAAAATTATTATCTTTGCCTGTTAAAAACTAATGAAATTTATTTAATTTATGAGAAAAATATTTTTAATTTTTGCGTTATTAGTGGTAGGTATTACTACTAATTTATTTGCCGTTGTGGCATATCCTTATCCTTTAGAGTTTAAGCAAAGTGATAATTCTTCGCTTACTGTTCAAATGCGTGGTGATGAGAGAGTTTCTTGGGGTAAAACCGTTGATGATTACACTCTTATGAGGGCAAAGAATGGCGATTGGGTGTATGCTATTTCTAATGGTAATGGGGGTATGATACCTTCTACTGTGATTGCTCATAATCCTAACGAAAGAAGTAGTCAAGAGATTAGTTTTATTGCTAATTTAGATAAGGCATTGTTTTATTCTAAGGAGCAAATTTCTTATCTTAAACAGTTATGGGAAATAAATGAGGATTTTCAAGCAAGAAGAAAGAATGCTATTGGGCAAGATACTTCTGCTAATTTCCAAGAGACGTATAAGTTAGTTGTTATCTTGATGAGTTATAGTGATAAACCTTTTACTACTCCAAGAGAGGAAATTGATAATCTTTTTAATCAAGTGGGTTATTCTTCTAATGGTTCTACAGGTAGTGTGCATGATTATTTCGTTGCTTCTTCGTTTGGTAAGTTGAATGTAGAGGCGACTGTTGTGGGTCCTTATACTACGTTTAATCCTTTGAATTATTATGGTGAGAATTATGCAGGTGGTGGCGACATGAGAGCAAGGGAGTTGATTATGGAAGCAGTTGATGCTGCGGATGTGGATGTGGATTTCTCTCAGTTTACCAATGATAGTGAGAGTTATGTGAGTTGTGTGTATGTGATTTATGCAGGATATGGTGAGGCAGCAGGTGGAGCAGCAAATACTATATGGCCACATCGTAGTGTAGTGTATCCTCCTATTATGAAGGATGGTGTAAATATTTATGATTATGCTTGTAGTAATGAAATAAATGGTAGTAGTTCTTATCCTCAACCTTTGGTAATTGGTACTATTTGTCATGAGTTTTCTCACGCTCTTGGTCTTCCTGACTTTTATGATACTGACTATGAAGAAAATGGTTCTTTCTCTCATCACGATAGTTATGATTTGATGTGTAGTGGTAATTATAATAATGGTGGTAAAACGCCTCCTGTGTGGAATGCGTATGAGCGTTCTATTAGAAATTATGTTACTATTAAGGAATTAAATGTTGAGGGTGATTATACTCTTGCTCCTTTGATGAGTGATAATATTGCTTATAGAATGACTTTTAATAATAATGAGTATTTCCTTTTAGAAAATCGTCAAAAAACTTCATGGGATTATTATCTTAGTGGACATGGTATGTTGATTTTCCATATCAATATGAATGCTCCTGGTTGGAATTCAAATTGTAGTAATTGTAATCCTAATAATCCTGGTTTTGACTTAGAAGAGGCAGGTGGTAGTGGTTGGTATGTGAGTGATAGTGAAAAACCTTTCCCTGGTACTTCTAATAATACTGCTTTTACTGATAGTTCTTCGCCTAATTCTCAATCGTTCAACGGACAAAACTTAAATCGTCCTATTGTAAATATTGCAGAGAATACAACTACTAATAATATTACTTTTACTCTTGGAGAAACTACAGGACGTCCTGTGGTGAAAACTCAATCGCCTGTTATTGACATAGATACTGTTAGTGTGGGTATTCATCTTGTAAATCTTGCTTCTTTAAGTATTGTTGAGGCAGGGGTTGTGTATAGTGCTACTAATCTTTTACCTGATCAGGCAACTGATAGTAAGGTGATGGCAAGTAGTATTCAAACTAATATGCAAGTGGATTTAACCTCTCTTCTTCCTAATACTGAGTATTATGTTAGAGCATACGCTAAGACTGCTACAATGGTGGGTTATGGCGAGGTAATTAAGATTAAAACCCCTTGTACTGCAATAGATGATTTGCCTTATACAGAAGAGTTTAATGATGTTATGGACCTTCTTTGTTGGAGTCAAGAGGCAAATCTTTATGTGGATAATGGTTGGAAGATAAACGATAGCACTGATGTCGCTTATATTAAATCAGATAGAACCTCAGGTAGTCAAACTACTATTTTAGTTTCTCCTCTTTTTGATTTATCTGCATTGAATCAACCTGTTTTGAAGTTTTCGCACACTCAAAAAACTCAAAATAATAAAACTGATAATTTACGTATAAAATATAAAACTCTTCAAAGTTCATGGACTCAGTTGCAAAACTACACTCAAAACATTTCTTCTTGGAGCGAAGATGTGGTAAATTTACCTGCAAATCAAGATTATATAATGATAGGTTTTGAAGCAGAGGTTAAAGGAGGTGAAGGTGTTCAATTGGATAATGTTCAAATCTATGATGGTGACCAAAGTGCTTACCCAAGTGTTCAAACTCTTTCTACTCAACTTGTAACTGATAATCGAGCAAGCGTTAGTGCAAAACTAAATTCTCATGGAAATAACGCTGTTCATACCTTAGGTTTGTGTTTATCTACTTCTGCTAATCCTACAATTGATGACCAAGTAATTCTTACTCCTGTTTCGCAAGAGGTATTTACAATAGATTTAGAAAACCTTATTCCTCATACTACTTATTATGTAAGAGCATTTGCAAAAAATAATGGACATATTTCTTATGGAGAGCAGTTGAGTTTTATTACCGAATGTTCAAGAATTGTAGATTATCCTTTCTTAGTTAATATTCCTGAAATTCAATCATGTGTAGAAACAAACACTTCATGGGAATTTGATGAGCAAACTACTATCTATACTTTCTCTTCAAGTGAATTGAATGCTACTTCTAAATTGGTTTTACCAATATTAAACATGTCTAATAAAGAGGCAACTTATATTAGTTTTGATAGAAAGAATAATTCTGATGTTTTAAGAGTGTTATACAAAAACTCTGTAGATGGACAATGGAGCGAAATTGCAAATTATTCTACTGCTCAAAATGAATTTACAAGAGATTCTATCTTACTTACAAATCTTTCAGAAAATTATTATATCGCTTTTGAGGGGGTTTCAAATCTTTCTTCAATAGAATTGAAAAACATTGTAGTGTATGCTACTTATCAATTGCCTATTCTTAATATAGAACAACTTTCTGCTACTTATAATTCTATTTCAGTTATGGCAGATGTTATTTACGAGGGTGTTTCTTCTATTAGTAATAAAGGTATTGTTTGGGGTACTTCTGCCGATATTGATTTAACAAATTCAACTGTTATATCTCTTGGTAGTGGCATGGGTAGTTTCTCTACTACAATCAACAACCTTAATGAAAACACTACTTATTATGTAAGAGCATTTGCTACAAACAACAATGGTACTTCTTACACCTATCCTCAACAAATAACAACTCCATATACTCCTATTTTCAATAACACTATTGGAAGCGACCAAACTATTTGCGAGGGTGTTGTTGCAGATATGTTAATGGGTTCTGAACCAACAGGTGGAGATGGAACTTATACTTATCTTTGGATAATGAGTACTGATTCTTTGCAAACTTGGCAAGTAGCAAACATTGGTTCAGACTATACAGGTAAAAACCTTGATATGAGACAACTTTTCGACACTACTTATTTTGCAAGAATTGTTTATTCTAATCATGTTTGTGACACAAGTAATGTTGTTGCAATTGATGTACACTCAGCAACAAGACCAGGAAATGTGTTTGTTACTTCTTCAACTGTTGCACTTGGAGAAAGCGTAGAATTACAATTAAGAGCATCGTTTGGAGAGGTGTTGTATTGGGAATACAAGAAACCTGAATTTAATTGGTTGGAACTTGAAAACTCTGCTGATTTAAAAATCATTGAACACCAACCAACACTAATGGGCGAATGGCAATACAGAGCAGTGGTGCAAAATGGTGTTTGTCCTGCAAAAACCTCAGGAGTTGGAACAGTATTGGTTGATGGCGTAGGATTAGAGGATGCAGTTGCAAACAAATTAGAAATTAAATTATTACCTAATCCTTCAAAAGGTAAAGTTAGATTTGAAATAAACTCTTCTGCAAACAAAAATGTTAGATTAGAGGTTTACGATATGCAATCACGCAAAGTGTATGTAGAAGAAAACACAACTCTAAATCAACTCTCACAATCTACAATAGATTTAACTCACCTAACAAACGGAACATATTTAATTAAAGTAATATCTTCTGACAAGGAAGAATGGAGCGAAAAATTGATAATTTCTAAATAAGAATAAAGAAATGTGGGAGAAATATAATCAAGATATAATTTCACATATCAACCTTGCACTTAAAGAAGACGTGGGACAAGCAGACCACTCTTCTTTATCGTGCATTGAAAAAACAACTATAGATAAAGCAAAACTTGTTGCAAAGCAAGATTGCATAATATGTGGAATAGAAGTTGCAAGAAAGGTTTATAATCAAGTTGATGAAAGCGTAAAGTTTACTGCTCTTAAAAAAGATGGCGACAAGGTAAAGAAGGGTGAAGAAATTTTTAAGGTAGAGGGTTCTGCTATTTCAATCCTTACCGCCGAACGTACTGCATTGAATTATATGCAAAGACTAAGTGCTATTTCTACACGTACTTCTTATTATCAATCGCTAATTGAGGGCACTAACACAAAACTTCTTGACACAAGAAAGACAACTCCTACAATGCGTATATTGGAAAAATATGCAGTAAAAACAGGAGGTGGAACTAATCATCGTTTTGGTTTATATGATATGATAATGCTTAAAGACAATCATATAGACTTCGCAGGAGGAATATCTAAGGCAATAGACAAGGTGCATAACTATTTAAAAGAAAACTCTCTTAACCTAAAAATTGAAATAGAGGTAAGAGATTTCTCAGAACTTAATCAAGTTTTAGAAAAGGGAGGGGTAGATAGAATTATGCTTGATAATTTCAGTGTTGAGGATACAAAAAAAGCAGTAGAGATTATTAACAAAAGATATGAAATTGAAAGTTCGGGAGGAATAAACGAAACAACTCTTCCGCTTTACGCACAAACAGGTGTGGATTTTATATCTGTTGGAGCATTAACTCACAAAATCGATAGCATAGATTTAAGTCTTGTCGCAGACAACTAAATGACAAAAAGGGGAAATAAATACCTGAGAAAAATATTATATTGGCGTCCCGTTAGAACTCTTTTACATTATTCTCGTTTATTAGTTTTGCCGGGATTTCAAGGTATTCCTTTGTTTGACGTAGCAATATTTTTCATCAAAGGATTGGCAAAAGGAGCAATCAACCAAAGAGCATCTTCGGCAGCATTTCGTTTTGTAATGGCAATTTTCCCTATGCTATTATTCCTTTTCACTCTCCTACCCTATTTTGACACTCAATACTATTCTCAACAAATATTTACATTTCTCAAAGACATACTTCCTCTTAATATTTACCAACCAATAGAAGCAACTTTAATTGAGATACTCTCTCGCAAGTATAATAGTTTGATGTCAATAGGTATCATAGCAGCAATTTACGCAAGTTCAAGTGGAATTAATGCTATGATGATTTCATTTCACACCTCTTACCATGACTCAATTTCAATAGGTAATTGGTGGAAACGCCGTTTGATTTCTATAGTTATGGTTATCTTTGGAGTATTTGGCATAATCATAGTGCTTACCTTACTTGGAGGTTTCAGATGGTTTATAAACTATTTGGTTGCAGAAGAAATAATTAACACAACCTTTCAAATAATTTGCCTACAAGTAATGCGATGGGTAGTAATTATTTCAATGATTTATTTTGCTCTTAGTTCATTGTATTATTTCTCCTTAGAATCAAAAAAAGGGTATAAGTTTTTTTCTGCAGGTGCAACTCTTGCAACAATACTCTTTATTCTAACAACTCAAGCATATATTCTCTACATACGATTCTTTCCTTCCTACAACGCACTCTATGGTTCTATTGGGGTTTTAATCTTCCTATTTTTATGGATATACCTCTCTTGTTTCACAATTCTAATAGGTTTTGAACTCAATGCAAGCATATCAGATGCCTATCAAGAGAGACATTCCGATGAGTTAATAACTATTTCAAGAACTGCAAGAACTACTAAAATATCTCAAAGAATAAAAAAAATATTTCTTAGTTTTAGAAAAAAATATCAAAGAATTATAACAAGATAAAGATATGAAAATACCATTTTCTCCTCCTTACATAGACAAAGATGTAATAGACTCTGTTTGCGAATCATTAAACAGTGGGTGGATTACAACAGGTCCGAAAGTCGCTGCATTAGAAAGCGAATTAAAAGATTATTTAAAAGCAAAAAGTGTAATTGCAGTTAATTCTTGGACCTCAGGAGCAACATTAGTTCTTAGATGGTTAGGATTAAAACAAGACGATGAAGTAATAGTGCCTGCATATACCTATTGTGCAACAGCAATGGCAGTTATGGAAGCAGGTGCAAAACCTGTAATGGTAGATATTTCTCCAAGAGATTTAACAATAGATGTAGAAAAAATAAGAGAGGCAATAACTCCACGTACAAAAGCAATTATAACAGTTGATATAGCAGGAATGCCTTGTCAATACGACAAAATAAAACAAATACTTGACACTCCTGAAATAAGAGAAAAATTCTCTCCAACCTCTCAAACACAAGAAAAATTAGGAAGAATTCTACTTATTTCCGACTCAGCACACGCTGTAGGAGCAGAATATAAAGGCAAAACCATAACTCAATGGGTAGATGTAAGCGTTCAATCTTTCCATGCAGTAAAGAATATAACCTCAGCAGAAGGAGGAGCAATTTGTCTTAACCTTCCTGAGCAATTTGATGAAGAAGAAACAAGGAAATTCTTTAAGTTAATGACTCTTAACGGACAAACCAAAGACGCTTTCACAAAAAATCAAGCAGGTGCATGGCGTTATGACATTGTAGAGTTTGGAATGAAGATAAATCTTCCTGATATAAACGCAGCAGTTGCCTTAGCACAACTAAGAAAGTATGATTATTTACTACAAGAACGCAAAAGAGTTTTTGAACTCTACCATTCCCTTTTAAGCGAATATCATTGGGCAATACTACCTCCTAAATCTAATAGCACTTTCCAATCGGTTTATCATCTCTTCCTTCTAAGAATAAATCCAATTACAGAAGAGCAAAGAAATCAAATAATAGCAAACCTTTCAAAAAAAGATATTGCAACAAACGTTCATTATATCCCTATGCCTGAACTAACTCTTTTCAAACGCATGGGATATAAATCTGAAAACTATCCGCAAGCAATGGACGCCTATGCAAAAGAAATTACTCTACCTCTTTATCCTCAACTTACAAATCAACAAGTAGAATATATTGTTAGAAACCTTGTAGAAGAATATTATAACGTTGTAAACAAAAACCTATAAAATGAAAAGACTATTTGACATAACAGCATCTTTTTTTGGAATAATTATACTCTCTCCCCTACTTATCTTTATTGGATTGTGGGTAGGACTTTCAAGTAAAGGAGGAGTATTTTACAAACAAATAAGAGTAGGCAAAAACAACAAAGACTTTAAATTATATAAGTTTCGTTCAATGAGAGTAAACTCCGATAAACAAGGATTACTCACAGTTGGAAGCAAAGATTCACGCATAACAACAGCAGGATATTTTATAAGAAAATATAAAATTGATGAACTACCTCAACTATTCAATGTATTGAAGGGAGATATGAGTTTTGTGGGTCCACGCCCTGAGGTAAGACGCTATGTGGATTTGTATTCTGAGGAGCAAATGAAAGTTTTAAGCGTAAGACCCGGCATAACAGACCCTGCATCTATTAAATATAGAAACGAAAACGACATCTTATCCTCTCAAAGCAATCCAGAAGAATATTACATTCAACATATAATGCCTGATAAACTCAAAATAAACATAGATTACATTAACACACAAACCTTTGTTAAAGACATCAAAATTATTTTTCAAACAATATTTGGATAATACAAAGTAAGAAAAAAAGAAAGGGAGGAAAAATCCTCCCTTTTATTGTTTTAATCCATAAACGGATAAGTAAAATCTGTTGGAGGCACAAGAGTTTCCTTTATGCAACGAGGAGATACCCAACGATAAAGATTGAGTTCTGAACCTGCTTTATCATTTGTGCCTGAGGAACGTGCACCTCCAAATGGTTGATTACCCACTACCGCTCCTGTTGGTTTATCATTGATGTAGAAATTACCTGCGCTATATCTTAATTTATTCATTGCAGTTGCTATGTCATAGCGTGAGTGTGCAAAGATTGAACCTGTCAAAGCGTATGGTGAGGTTTTATCACATAACTCTAAAGTTTCTTCGTATTTATCGCCATCATATAGATAGATTGTAATAACCGGTCCAAACAATTCGGTTTCCATAGTTGCGTAATGAGGGTTTGTTGTTAGAATTATAGTAGGTGAAATAAAGTATCCTACACTCTTGTCACATTTTCCTCCTAATACCACCTGAGCATCTGCATCTGCTTTTGCTTTTTCTATGTATGAGGCAATGTTATCAAAAGATTTTTCATCTATTACTGAGTTAATGAAACTTCCCATTTCCATTGAAGAACCTATTTTAATCTTTTGTGCCATTTCTTTTATGTAAGAGAAAGTTTCATCCCATATTTCTTTTGGCACGTATGCTCTTGAAGCAGCAGAACACTTTTGTCCTTGATATTCAAAGGCACCTCTTACTATTGCAACTGCTAATTGTTTAGGATTTGCCGAAGAATGTGCGAAGATAAAGTCTTTTCCTCCTGTTTCTCCTACGATTTTTGGATAAGTTTTATAGTTATTTATATTGTCTCCTATTAGTTTCCAAAAGTTATTGAAAGTGCGTGTTGAACCTGTGAAATGAATACCTGCTAAATCCTTTGAAGAGAAGCATACATCTGATATAACACTTCCATCTCCTGGCACAAAATTGATTACTCCATCAGGAACACCTGCTTCTTGTAAGATTTTCATTAAGTAATAGTTGGAAAGAACTGCTGTTGTTGCAGGTTTCCAAACTGTAACATTACCCATAAGGACAGGAGATATATTAAGATTACAAGCAATAGAAGTAAAATTAAAAGGAGATATTGCATAAACAAATCCTTCCAATCCTCTATACTCCAATCTATTTATTGCAGAGTTATCGCTCAAAGGTTGTTGTGCATAAATCTTTGATGCGTAGTGAACGTTGAAACGAAGAAAGTCTATTGTCTCACATGCAGAATCTATTTCTGCTTGAAAAGGATTTTTTCCTTGTCCTAACATTGTTGCAGCGTTAATTACATAACGATATTTTCCTGCTAAGAGTTCTGCTGCTCTTAACATAATGCTACAACGGTCTATCCAATGAACATTTTCCCATTTTTTTCTTGCTTCAAGTGCAGACTCAATTGCTTTTTGCACTGTTTCTTTATCTGCTTTATGAAATTTTGCAAGTACGTGTGAATGTTCTGTTGGCATTACTACCTCAGATACATCGCCTGTTTTTATTTCTTTGCCATTTATTATTATAGGAATTTCTATACATTGATTGTATTGTTTTTCCAATTCCTTAGATAGCAATTCCCTTTCTTTTGAACCTTTTGCGTATGAGAAAACAGGTTCATTTTTTGGTTGATTAAAGAAAAATGTTGCATTGTTCATAATCTTAATGGTATTGATTTGTAAATAATAGTTGCAAATGTATATATTTTTTTCGTTGCATCAAAAGAAAAAACCGTAAATTTGCAGAAATTTTTTTTAGAAATGAAAACAAAATTAAAATTTTCTATTACGACAACAGAAACATCGATACAACCCAATGAAGTAAGCGTGTTAGGGATTGTGTCGGTTCATACCAATTTTACTTTCGTTGCAAGGGTTAATCGCTTTTCAAAATATAATTTCTACAAGAGCGAGAATTTTGAAATATGGAAAAAAGTCAAAAAAACTCTGATTGGTTTTACTGCTTATCACTATCATTACAGAGAAAAACTCAGCGATATTATTATCATCAACACAAAAAACGAAAACAACGAGATTTTAATTAACGACTGGAAGAATTATAACTATATTGTAATTGTTATTGGAAGAGATAATAAGGATATAATAAAAGAAGTACACAATAATATTAAGGAAAACATAACTTACGGAGAAATTTTAAGTTTAGAGGAAGAAACTATAAGCGAAACTGTAAATCAAGTAGTGCAAATGGATATGTTTTCGCAAGCACAATGCATTAAAACAACTAAAACAACTAAACAAGGTTTGGGTAGCGAAACCTTAGATAACTTTTTAATTGCAATAGAAGATTACTTAGTAAAGGTAAATAAAAGATGAAAAACAACTATTGGTTTAAACGATTGATTTTATTAGTATGTCTTGCTATTTTTTCATTCAATCTATTTGGGCAAGACAAACTATTATCAATGAAAATGATATATTCTGTCCCTATAATGAAGGGAGAAATAAAGTCCTCTGCTCAAAAGGATTCTATTCAATATGAGTATATTGTTGATAAGAGGTTTTGGTGGCAAACCTTTGACAAAATAATTGCTCAAAGTCAAACTCCTTATGACACATTAGTCAATCGTTTTTCTAAAACACTGAAAGAAAAATTTAATAGAGAGTTTTCTGTAGATGAAACAAAGTCTTTGATTGATAACAATGTAAAAAAGATTGAATTTGAAGAGAGATGGTTCTACGATACCAAGACTATGCTTATTAAAAGTGATGTTGTTGCTTTTCAACCTATCATTACAATTGATTCCATAGTACTTGAAGGGGAGGATTTGGCAATTAAAGAGATTTTTTCTTATCCTTTGGGGTGGTTTAAACCAAGTCAAGCAAGCAAAAAAAGCGATAAAGTAATTATTGCAAGCAATATAGAATTTACTATGCCTATATACAATCCAATTCCTTATCAATATTTCTTTAATCATTTGGAAGCAGAATATTCCTTACCATTTTTAGAAATGCTTATTGCAAATGCTCAAAACAATAAAATAAAAACCTATGAAATGCCTTCTTCTTCTACTTTTCTTAATACGATTGAACTCATTAAACGATTGGAACACCAAGAAAGAGAAACAATTGTAGAGGAAGATTCTTTGGGTAATGTTATAGAAAAAGACACTGTGATAAAGAAGAGATACTCTTGCCAAGAAATTGATTACTTTCGCTTTGGGCAAAAGTGGATTTTTGATTTAGAGAGTTTGACTTTCTCAAAACAAATCAACTATTTCGCCCCTGTTATAAGACTTACATCTTCTAATGGAGAATTTAGAGGTTTTTATCCTTTATTTTATATACGTAAAGACTAAGTTTATGAGAAAAATTATAATAATATTGCTTTTGTTAATAAGCATTGGAGCAAAGGCACAAAGTTTTGGACAACATTCTCTTGAGCATCAATTTCTTAAAGTAGGAGTTTTTAATCCTCAATGGGAGATTGAACAAGTGTTAAACCCTACTAAATATGAACATCTTACAGGTTATTTCAGAGAAATGTTAGCAGAAACAATCCTATCTGCTGTAAGTGAAAAGAGAGTTAAGATTTATGATGAAAGAAAACGTGAAATCAATTTAGATACCGTTATAAAAACAATCATAGACTTTGAAAAACAACACTTTAACATAACCTTAGGAAAAGATTCTGTATTTTCATATATAAGGAAATATGTTTGTGCTTATCAATTTGAAGAATTTGTAGATTATAATTATGAAAACATTTCTCTAAGCAAAAAAGTAAAAGCATATTGTCCTTATTTGGTTAGATACAAGAGTTTTTCTTCCGAAACAATAGATACTGTTCAATTACCTTTATTTTGGATTTTCCCCGAAGAAAGCACAGATGAAAAAGAAATAAAATTATTAGAAATTCCCGACACCTTACAATGTGTTCAAGAATTAAAATATCCTGTTCAAATGCCTTTCTCTACAAGTTTGTTCTCTAAGATAAACAAAGATGAAGTTAAAGTTTACAAATCCGAAGGAGAGGAATTTTCTACTAAAAAAGAAATAGAAAAACTCTTTGTAATGGAAAACTCTTACGTCTATTTTGATGAACAAACCGAAACTGAGAAAATTATGAAAGGATTTTCAGATATAATTCCTGAGGATATAATTGCATTAAGAATTGGAGAGAAATGGAGTATAAATCCTATAACATTAGAATTTTTTAAAAAGATATATTTTTACTTACCTCTATATCAATTTGACGAAAAAATATTTAGTCAATTAGGTATAAGGGTTTACAATAAGAATTAAAACAATGAGAGAAAAACTTTCAATGCAACAATTAGGAAGAATATCTGTTGATGAATATAAATCCTCAGAAAAATCCCCTTTGATAATAATTGCAGACAATATTAGAAGTATGCATAATGTTGGAAGCATATTTCGCACAAGCGATGCTTTTCTTGTAGAAAAGATTTTCTTGTGTGGCATCACTCCTACCCCTCCTCACAGAGAAATTCAAAAGACTGCTCTCGGTGCAACAGAGAGTGTGGATTGGCAATATGCAGAAAACACCTTGGATGTGATAAATCAACTAAAAAAAGAAGGGTGGACTATTCTTGCCTTGGAGCAAACAACAAATAGTGTAATGCTTGATGAACTCAAAGTAGAGAAAGGAGAAAAAATTGCAATAGTTCTCGGCAACGAAGTAGAGGGAGTGAATCAAGAGGTGATAAATCTCTGCCACAAAGCAGTGGAAATTCCTCAATTTGGCACAAAACACTCCTTTAATGTATCGGTTTCTTGCGGTATTATGCTATGGCAGGTTTATCTTTCTTTGAAATAAAAAATAAATTCAAAGAAATAAAAAAATAAAACAAAGGAATATTTTCTTAAATCAAAGAGAAAATATTCCTTTTCTTTTTATAGTCCTAATTCTTGTTTTATTCTTTCTATTTTTTCAAAAGCATTTGTTTGAAGAGTCTCTACTTCGCCTTTGTCTTTCATTGGGATTACTATGCTGAAATAGAATTTGATTTTAGGTTCTGTGCCACTTGGACGAACGGATACTTTACTTCCGCTTTTCAATAGGTATTGTAATACGTTGGATTTTGGTAATTGTGTTTTTTCTGTGTCTAAATAGTCTATTATTTCAACAACCTCATCGTTATCTAATTGCTTTGGAGGGTTGTTTCTAAAATCCATCATCATTTTTTGAATTTCTTCTGCTCCTGTTTTGCCTTTACGTGTAATGGATACTTGTTTTTCTTGGTAGAATCCATACTTTGTGTAAAGTTGAAGTAAGAAATCATATAGGTTTGTGCCTTCTTCTTTTAAGCAAGCAACCATTTCTGCTAATATACAGCAAGCAGAAACTGCATCTTTATCTCTTACGAAATCGCCTATTAGGTATCCGAAACTTTCTTCGCCTCCTCCTATGTATCTTTTCTTTCCTTCGTGTTCTCTAATCTTTGAGGCGATGTGTTTAAATCCTGTAAGCACATCAAAATATTCAACAGAAAAATCCTCTGCTATTTTGTTTATTAAGTCGGTTGTTACTACTGTTTTTATTATGTATTCGTTTCCTTTTAGTGCGTTTGCGTTTTTGTTAGCAGAAAGAAGATAGTAGGTAAGTAAACTTGCTGTTTGATTTCCGTTTAGTATAATCCATTCTCCTTTATTGTCTTTTACTGCTATTGCTTCACGGTCTGCATCTGGATCTGTTGCTAAAAGCATATCTGCATCTATTTCTTTTGCAAGTTTTATGCCCATTTCAAGTGCCGCAGGCTCTTCCGGATTTGGAGAAACGCAGGTTGGGAAATTTCCATCAGGGATTGATTGTTCTTTTACACAGATTACGTTTTCAAATCCGTATGCTTTCAATGCTTTTGGCACTAAAGAAATTCCTGTTCCGTGAAGTGGAGTATAGACTATCTTTAAGTCTTTTTGTTTTTTTATGCACTCGCTATTGATTGATATAGATTTAACTTTTTCAAGATAGATGTTATCAAATTCTTCTCCTAAGATTGTGATATTTTTATCGTCATCTTGCATTTTAACTTGCGATAAATCTGTTATTGCATTTACTCTTTCTATCACAAGTTCATCGTGTGGAGAGGTTAATTGTGCTCCATCGTTCCAATATGCTTTGTATCCGTTGTATTCTTTGGGGTTATGTGAAGCAGTAAGCATTACTCCTGCATCTGCTTTTAGTTCTCTGACTGCAAAAGATAACTCAGGCGTTGGGCGAATGTCTTCAAAAAGATATACTTTAAATCCATTTGCCGCCATAACTCTTGCAGTTATTTTTGCAAATTCTTTGCTATTGTTTCTGCTGTCGTAAGATATTACGGTTTTTATTTGTTTTCCTTGATTGTTTTCTGCAATGTAGTTAGAGAATCCTTGTGTTGTCATTGCAACAATGTATTTATTCATACGATTTGTTCCAATGCCCATTATGCCTCTTAGTCCTCCTGTTCCAAATTCTAATGTTCTGTAAAAGGCATCGTTAAATTCGTTTACATTGTTTTCTCTTAGAGATATTATCTCTTGTTTTGCTTGCTCGTCTATGCTTGTGTTTAACCATTTTTCTGCATTTAGAACAGCATTTTCATCAAGTTGAGACATAATTGTTTATTTTTTCTTCTTTGTTAAATAGTTTTCTGCGTCTTTGTTTCCTAATTGTGCGGATTTTTTAATGTAATCCATTCCTTTTTTACGGTTTTTCTTAATTTTTTTACCGTCAATGTATTCTTTTCCTAAGATATAATAGGTTTGAGATTGTTCTATGTTTTTTATATCTAACAAATCTTTTAACTCTCCTGTTCTTTGATAGGTGTCAATTGCGACTATTTCTTTTGCGTAAGGACAATCTTGATTTGCTGATTTCTTATACCAATTTATTGCTTCGCTTTTTTTCTTTTCTCCATAGAAACCGTTTTCTAATAGAAATCCTTTTACGTATTGAGCAACGGGTAGATTTTTTTCAAGTGGAAGTTCTATTAGTTTTGATGCTTTTTGGTAATCGGGTGCAATGCTTTGTCCTATTATATATATGTATGCAAGGTTTTGCATTGCATAAATATCTTTTTGCTCTGCTGCTTTTTCGTACCAATATTTTGCTTCTATCAAATCTTTTGCTATTACATCGCCCTCAAAATAGAAATCGCCTACTCTACGACAAGAAAACGCATCTCCTCTTTCGGCACAAATTCTATACCACAAATAAGCACGAGATTTATTTTCTATTACGCCTTCTCCTTCGTCAAACATTTTTGCAACTTTTAGTTGAGATAATTCATTACCTCTTTCTGCTGCTTGAAGATAATAACTAAATGCTAATCGAATGTTTTGAGTGCAACCTTTTCCTTCTTCATACATTGTGCCAAGTGCGTAACAAGAGGCAAGATGATTTTTTTCTGCTGCTCGTTTATACCAAACAAATGCATTGGAATAGCTTTGTATTTGTCCTATTCCTTTATAATATTGGGTTGCTAATTCATATTGAGCTTCTGTATTGCCATTTTTTGCTTTTAACAAAAGGTTTTGGCATTGTGCTCCTATGCCAAAACAAAATAAAAGACAAAGTCCTAATAATATTTTTTTCATATAATTCTTATTGTTCATATCTCCACAATTGGTTTTCGTTCCAGAATTGCATTGCTGTTGGGTATCCGTTGTTAAATGCTAATTTTACATAGTTTACTCCTTGTGCAATATTCTTTTTTACTCCTTCTCCAAAATATAACATCTTGCCTATTTTGAATTGTGCCTTTGCAAGTCCGCCTTCATCTGCTGCTTTTTTAAACCATTCGTATGCAGCAGGTAGATGTTTTGCTACTCCAACTCCTTGTTCGTACATTTCACCAAGACAAAAATATGCTTCTGCATTTTTATGCTCTGCTGCTAAGTTGAAATACTTAAATGCTAAGTGTGCATTTTGCTTTACATCAACTCCATAGTAATAAAGCTCTGCTAAAGCCATTATTGCCTTAGGGTGATTTTGCTCTGCTGCTTTTTGATACCATTCAATCGCTTTTGCAATATCCTTTGGCATTCTATCTGCTCTTTCATACATTTTTCCAAGTCGATATTGTGCATTAGGATTTCCTTGTTCGGCATCTCTAATAAAAGTTTGTGCAAAAGTATTTAATCCAAAAACTATTGCTAACAATGTAATTAAAACTCTTTTTATCATATCTAAATTTATTTTCTCTTTGATTTAAAAAGGCAAAATTAAGCTTTTTTTATAAATATTCAACAATTACCTCTTTCATATACTTCTTTTCAAGCACTTCAACCAAGCGTTTTATTACGCTTTTACGCAATGCAATCTCCACAGGTAAGTCTGGCTCGTGATGTGCAGGGTTTATTTTTGTTCCTACTAAGAGATGAATTTCATCGCTATTTAATAAACTTTCTGCAATCTTATCAGCAGGACCATTTCCAAAGTTATTATTCCCTGTTGCATTGGAAAGCAGTGTGATTACTTTATTTAGCGTTAATACTCCTTCGGTTACTAAATCCAATCCTTTCATCTTGCTCATTGGAGGCAGAGTTGAATCCATATTTTCATAGTCATCAACGATTTCTACGCCTAAATGTTTTGAAAATATCTCAGCAGTAGTTGCTCCTGATACTATTTTAAATCCGTCAAACGCCTTTACTCTTTCCACATACTCTGCATCTTTACTCATATCGCAAGGAGGACCTGTGGCAATTATTGTTTTTCTTGGATTTCTAAAATAAATAACTGCGCAACTCGTGTCGTCTTTTGAAGAAAACTTATCATTGCTATATGCTTTGTTTACTACACGTTGAGCAAGCTTTGTTGCTGAAATATATCTCTCGTTTAAAATCGTATCTTTCACATATTCCACATACGCATCTCTTCCCCAACCCAAAAGCATATCATCATTACCCATTCCAGATTGAGTTACACCATCAGAAATAAAAATAATCCTATCCTCTTTCATAGGTTTGAAACTGCAAGTCATTATTTCCTGACTTCTTCCTTGTCCATCAATATTTTCAAGCAACAAACAATTCCATTCAGGTTCAAAAACATTTCCTCCTCTCATAATAAGGCAAAGAGGATTGTCATATTCAAGAATATTTACTTCATTATTATGAACATCAACTATTGTAAAAGTTGCATAACTCGTTTTTCTTTCGCTACAAATAGGTAATGTGTCCATAATTATATTAGCAATAGTTTGTGCTTCTTTGTGTTCTTCTGCAAAATTTATTGCCATAGTAGAAGTAAGTGTAGCTAACACGTTTGCTTTTACGCCATGTCCCATTCCATCTGCCAAGACAGCTAATGTTCTATTTTCTTCTTTCAAACGTTTTGAAATAAAAACATCACCACAAATAAACTCTCCTTTGTGATTTTTTTGAAAACATGAGGTTTCAACGTGAAATCTATTTTTTACTTCCATAATAATTATGCGTTTTGTATATCTACAAACTTTAAAGTATTGATTAGAGTTTTTGAGTATGGTGAAGAAAAATCATCTATGCCTATTTTGTTAAAGCTATTGTTGATACTATTTTTTATTCCCTGCAATGCAATTTGAGCAATTTGTTTCTTGCCAAGTTTTAACACAGTTTCACCTTGACAAACAACACAATATTTTGAAAGAATTTGCGATTTTTCTTCATACAAACTTTGATGAATTAAAACCGATGCTATGTCAAAATTATTTAATTGTGCTTTTGCTAAAAAATATTCTTTTGAAATATGAATATTAACCTTTTCCTCCAAGGTTGAAATTGCATTTTCTTTAAAAAGAATTGCCTTATGTGGAATACCAAAAAGCAAAGAATGTTTGTTATACTCAATAATCAACTCAACAAACCTTTCAAATTGAGCAGTTTCCGAATTAAGTACAAACATTATTTCATTTCCGAAGAAATTTATTTCTAAATCTGATATTTCGTTTTTTATCTTTTTAAGTTGGTTTGCAATATTATCAATTCTTATTTTCAACAAATCCTTCCCTCCTTCTAAGGATATTTGTTCAAAATTCAAGATTTGTAAAATACAAACATAGTTTTCTCTATTAGTCATTGTTTTTCTTTTGTTACTAAGTGTTCCAATCATTCATTTGTTGAGAGATTATTTCTTCAACTCTTGCAATCGCAGTGTCTAAATCATCATTACAAACAACGTAATCAAAGTTTTCAGAAAGCGAAATTTCCATTTCTGCTCTTGACAGCCTTTCTTGTAATGTTTCTTCGCTCTCTGTATTTCTATTTCTAAGCCTTTTTTCCAATTCCTTTATGCTTGGCGGCATGATAAATATAGAACAAGCCTGGTCTTGTAAGATATTTTTTATATTTACACCACCTTTTACATCTATGTCAAAGATTACATACTTTCCTTGTTTCCAAATTCTATCTAATTCTGATTTAAAAGTCCCGTAATACTTACCCGGATAAACCTCTTCCCATTCAAGAAAATCTCCTTTCTCTATATGCTCTCTCATTTTTTCTGGTGTAATGAAATAATAATCCACCTCATCTCTCTCACCCTCACGTGCAGGACGAGTTGTCGCCGATATAGAAAAACTAAACTTATCTTTTAATTTCTCTAATATCGGTTTAAGAATAGTTGTCTTTCCACTACCAGATGGAGCCGAAAAAATAAATACCCCTTTTTTCATCTTTATTTTTTAAATCGCTTTTGTACCAGATTTTCAAGAGTGGTATATGCCATTGATTCTTTAATCCATTTTCTTCTTAGACGATTTTCTTCTATTACAGTCATAGATAATTCTACGCTTGTAGCGTCATTGAGAAGATTTATAAAGTTTGTGTACTCCTTTAAGTCTCCTGAAAATAAATCATTGATAAACATAAATTTCTCGCTCACTCCTATAGCAGTTCTAAGATCACTTCTGTTCTTATTTTCAAAAGCCTCTGCAATTGAAGGTTGAGATTTAAATAAATCAAGCGTTGTATATTCTTCTTTTTTCGCTTGTTTAGGTTCATTATCCTTCATTATATTGTTGTGAAGATAATCTAAAACAGAAGCACTTTTTGTTTGAACCGGTTCTTGCTCTACCTTAGGTTCTTCAAACACTATTTCAGGTTCCTTAACCTGAGGTTTCTCTTTCTTTATCTCTATTATTTCTTCTGGTTCTTCCTCTTTTTCTTCCTCAACTTGTAGTATAATTTCTTCTGGTTCTTCTTCCTGAGAAATTTCTTCTTGTTTTTCTTCAACTACAACCTCATCTTTTTCAGGAGTTTCCTCTATTATTTCTTGCTCAACCTTTGGTTCTATCTCCAAAATCTCTTCTTGCACAACAGGAGTCTCTACAATAGTTTCGTGATAATCAGAGGTAAGAAGAAAATCATACATTTCCCTCATTCTTTGTCTTAACACCTCTACGTCTAATTCAGAGACAATTTCGCTTTTGCATACTCTCTCGCACGCTTTACTCATATTCTCTGAGAAAGAGAGTAATTTTTGCTGAAAATTATTCATATTCATTTATCTTTTTTAAAAAAAACACCATTGAAAATCGTTGTAAAATTACTAATTTTTTCTGACACTGAAATAATTCAAAGAAATAATTTAATTTTTCAAAGAATTAAATTATTTTTGTAAAGAAATGATTTGCTAATTCAAAGAATTAAAAATATGAAACAAACAACCATTTATTCAGCTTCAGCAGGCAGTGGAAAAACCTTTTCACTCGTAATAGAATATCTTAAAAAATTATTAGAAAATCCCTACTCTTATAGAAATATTTTAGCAGTTACTTTTACTAATAAATCGACAAATGAAATGAAAACAAGGATTCTCTCAACTCTTTACGGATTAGCGACCAACCAATCACACACAGAGGATTATTTAGCGAAACTTAAAGAAAAAACAAATAAGAGTGAGCAAGAAATAAGAGAGAAATCAAAAGATATTTTAAAAACAATTCTTCACGATTACACACATTTCAACATTGAAACAATAGATAGTTTTTTACAAAAGGTACTTAAAAATCTCACAAAAGAAGTTGGAGTCGGCAGTCGTTTCGATTTAATTTTAGATGAAAGCGATTATTTAGAAAAAGCAATAGAAAAACTCAACAATTCAGAAGAACTAAAAGACTATGTAGCCGAACTAATTGACAAACGCTTAGAAGAAGGAAATAATTGGAATTACAACACAATTTTATTAGAACTTGCCAAAGACCTAAACAAACAAACAATAAGAGAAAGCTTAAAATCGCAAACCATTAACACCGAAGAAATCTTAAAATATGCCAAAGAGCAAAGAAATATCTACAATAAATTTCTCAAAGACTTTCACAACAAGATAGATTGCTTTAAAAAAGATTTCAATAGCAAAGAAGTAATTAAATCTACATTCAGAAAAAATGACTACGCCTTAGTAAAAGAAGCTAACCCTTTTTGTCAATATGAAAAAGTAATACTAAAAAAATCTCAAAACCAAGAAAACAAAGAACGATACGATGAAATAGTAGATTTTTTCGACAAAGGACGATTACAAGCCTTTATGGCAAAATTAGAAATCGACTCCGTATATGAATATATTCTTTTACCATACATAAAACTCTTTAAAGAAGAAGCCTTAAAAGAAGATAACGTGTTTATTCTCAAAGACACCGCAGGCCTGCTTGCAGAAATGATAAGAGGGAACGATGTTTCATTTGTTTATGAGAAGATTGGAACAAAAATAAAACACGTTATGATTGACGAATTTCAAGACACCTCACAACTATCGTGGGAAAACTTTCAATTTATTGCTAATGAATGTAGCAGCAATCAAGGAAGCACAACTATTTTTGGAGACTTAAAACAATCTATCTATCGTTGGAACGAAGGAGATTGGACAATAATGGATAACCTCATTAAAGAAAGCCAAGAAAAACCTGTTGAACTTGAAACAAACTACCGAACAGATAAAAACATAATAGAGTTTAACAACGGATTCTTTGAAACATTATACAAAAATCAAATCTTCAAAACAAAAGTCGAACAAAAAGCAAAAAATAACGAAGACAAAGGACTATTAAGATTTAATTTCTTAGAAAAAGCCAAAGACATAGATGTATTAGACAAAACATTAGAAGAAATAAACTATTACATAGATAAAGGATTCAAATATTCCGATATTGCTCTCTTGTTTCGCTCAAATACAAAACTTGCTTTAACCGCTCAATACCTCAAAACAAAAGGAATTTCTCCTATTTCAAATGAAGCATTCGCCTTTAACTCTTCTCGTTCAATAAAAACAATTATTTATTGTTTACGTTTGATTAACAATAACGAAGAAAGAATTGCTCAATACGCACTAAAAATCTATGGACAAAGCGAAGAAACAATTCAAAAGATTAAATCAATAAATAAAGATAATACTCCGCTAATAGATTTAATAGACACGATAATCAATCTTTGTCAAATTGAGACAAAAGACGTTTTCGTTTCTGCCTTTTACGAACGTTTAATAGAATATTGTCAACAAAAACCTCAACAACCAAGTCTATTTCTAAAATATTGGAACGAAGAATTAAAAGACTCTACAATATCGTTTGACGACAATCAAGAAAACTCAAATACAAATGACAAAAAAATAAAATTATTATCAGTACATAAATCAAAAGGATTAGAATTTCCTATTGTTATAATACCATTTTTTGAGTGGCAAATAGTTAATAACAAAAACAAACTATGGATAGAGAATATTGATTCAAAAAGTCCGATAAAATTATTTAGAGCAAACCTTGGGGAATTAGAGATAACTGCCGATCCTATCTATCAACAAACAGCACAATTTGAGGAAAACGAACAAGAAATAGACACATTCAATCTTATGTATGTTGCTTTCACTCGTGCGAAACACGCTTTAAGCACAATATCTAAGACAGTATCAGAAAATTGTTGCAGTAAATATCTACTCGAGTACTTAGGAGAAAAGGAGTTTACTATAAATAAAAACGGTTGTTATGTGATTGGCAACGAAAACTTATATAAAGAAATAAAAGAAGAAAAAGAAAAGAAACAAGACATATTCAATCACAATGGGGAAAACATAACATCAAAAATTGATCAAGCCAATTTTTCCATGCAAGCAGAGATAAAATTCTCTCTTAGTAAGCAAGCACAAGACTATTTTGATGTTAACAGCACTGAAACCTCAGAAGACAAGAGAGAAAGAGGTATTGCTCTTCACAATATTTGCTCTAAAATTTATATAGAAAAAGATTTAGAAAATCTTTCTATAACAGAGGAAGAAAAAACAATAATTGAACAAATGTTTCTTCAAGCAAAAGACTATAAATGGTTCGATGGCACTTACAAAGCATACAATGAAAAAGAAATTGTATGCGATGGACAAGCAAAAAGAATAGATAGAATTATGTTTGGTAAAGATGAAGTAATTATTGTAGACTATAAATTTACCGAAGATAAAGAAAACGAAAACAAATATTGCAAACAATTAAATGAATACAAACAAATAGTTTCTAATATGGGATATAAAAATATTAAAACATATTTGTGGTTTATTGGAAACGAAATTAAGGAGGTTGAGTAATGTTTTTAGAAAAATTAGCACAAGACATAAGCAAGCATAACAATGAATATTTGCTTGATTTACAAATATTATTCTCAAATAGAAGAGCAATAAAATATTTTAAAGAAGAATTAAAGAAGCAAAATCAAGAAACAGTTTTTTCTCCTGAATGTAAAAGCATTGCAGATTTTATTGAGGAATATTCTTTGCTTAAAACAGTAGATGAATTTTCTCTAATCTATCAATTATACCTATCTTACAAAGAGATTTGTTTAAAAAACGAAGAGGAAACCTTTGAGTCATTTTATAATTGGGGGAAAATAATTCTTTCGGACTTTGACGACATTGACAAAAACCTTGTTGATGCAAAACAAGTCTTTCAACTAATAGAAGAATACAAAGAAATAGAAAACGCATTTGACTATTTAACACTAGAACAAAAAGAGTTGCTAAATAGTTTCTTTACAATCTTTGAAGAAACAAGTGATTTAAAGAAAAATTTCATTAGAATATGGAATTGTTTAGCAGAAATATATTGCGATTTCAAAGAAAAATTAAGACAACAAGGCGTTGGATACTCCGGAATGATTTATAGAGATTTCTTAGACCGCTTAAAAAATGGAGAAATCGCATTTCGCAATCACAATTTCGCAGTAGTAGGTTTCAATGTCCTTAACAAATGCGAAGAAAACATTTTTAAAATTCTGCGAGACAAATACTCGGTGGATTTTTATTGGGATTACGATGAATATTACACTTCTTCCGACTACCAAGAGGCAGGAATATTTATGAAAAATAACTTAAATAATTTCCCGCATAACAAAGATTTTGCAAAAAATGACTTTAACAATATTGCTACAAATAACGAAAAAATAAACATAATAAAGACTTCTTACGAAAATGAAAACGCTCACTACATCAAAACTTGGATTAAGAATTTAGAAAGCAAATATGGAGAAAATTTAAAGCAAAATCAAATTGCTATTATACTTGGAAATGAAAATCTTTTACCTTTTGTAATAAAATCTTTACCAGAAAAAATAAACGAAAACCCAACTACCGTAAATATTGCAATGGGTTATCCTCTTTCAAACCTGCCTTTATTCAACAAAATAGAAGAAAAAATAGATGAAATCCAAAAAACAGAAAAATCCATTATAGAACAAATAGACGAGTTATCTGATTTCATAAACTCAAAAGGCATTTCCTCCTACGAAAACAAAATAAAACAAAGTTGTTTTAGCATAATAAAGATGCTAAACGATTTTAAACGCACTCTTTCTTTCAACAAGATAGAATTTCTACAAAACAATTTTTTGAAAAAGACCTTACTTTTCTTACTAAGACGTTTACATATTCCTTTTGAATCTGATGCTGTTGATGGATTACAAATAATGGGTTTATTGGAAAGTAGAAATCTTAACTTCAAACACGTGCTTGTCCTTTCGGCAAATGACGAAAACATTCCTCGAATCAACAACCTACATTCTTTTATTCCTCTTTCGGTTAGAGATGCCTTTGGACTAATTGACCAAAAGAAAAAGATTGCTGTATTTGCTTATTATTTTTACAGATTATTTCAAAATAGAAAAGATTTAGATTTTGTTTATAGCACTATTGGTTCAGGAGGAAAAATAAAGGAAATGACAAGATTTATTTTCCAACTAAGACTTGAAAGCGAAATAGTTTTTGAAGAAAAAAACATTTCAATGCCTTTTGTAGAGCAAAAAGAGATAAACGCAGAAAATCTTTTCAAAAAAACAGATGAAGACTTAGAACAATTAAAGAAAAGAAAGTTCTCAGCCTCTATGATAAATACTTATTTGGATTGTGGAAGGAAATTCTTTTTCAAATACATTAAAAATTTAGAAAAAATAGAAGAAAGCGATATTTCTTTCTTGGCATTTGGACTTCTTTTTCATAAATCGGCAGAATTTTTTGCCCATTCAAAATATCAAACACCCGCCGAAGATTGTGTAAATAAAGCTTTTGAACAATTAAAAGAAGAAGAAAAATCAATAATTACTCAATCGGCAAAAGATACCTGCATAAGATACCTGCAATCCTTAGAAAAATATTATAAGAGTGATAATACATTCATAAAAGCCGAAAAAGAAGTCAAAGAAGTTAAAGTTCATTTAAACGGTTTGGAAGTAGAATTATTTGGAATCATAGATCGCATAGACAAAACGCCTAACGAAGATTACGTTGTCATTGATTACAAAACAAGTAAGAACAGAAAAGAATTTGATAACAAAATAGAAAATTTATTTAATAGCGACTTAAAGGAGAGAAGAAACTCTTACGCTCTACAAATTCTTTTTTACGCCTATCTTCTCTATAGAAAAGGCTACAATGTTATAGACACTCAATTGATTTATCCTCATTTGCTTCAAAAAAATCCTTATTGCACTGTTTCAGAATACAACTCTGCTATTCACAATGAATATGAGGAGAATTTAAAGGCTTGTTTAGAAGAGATTTTTGATAAAGAAAAGGATTGGAATAGCACAAAAAATTGTAAATATTGCGATTACACAGAAATTTGTAGTAATTTTGAAGACTCAAACGAAGAAGAAGATTAGAAATAATGATAAATTTTGAAACTTTTCAATTAGAAAACGGACTAAGAGTAGTGTTTAATCAAGACAAAAACACTACTCTTGTCGCTGTTAATTTGCTATATGAAATTGGAGCAAAGCACGAAGAAGAGGATGCTACGGGTTTTGCTCATCTTTTTGAACACTTAATGTTTTCAGGTAGCAAAAACTATGAAAATTACGACCAAATAGTTGAGCGATTAGGCGGAGAAAGCAACGCTTTTACTAATAACGACATAACAAACTATTATCTAAGCGTACCAAACATATATTTACAATACGCTTTGGACTTAGAGGCCGACAGAATGCAAAACTTAAACCTCAACAAAAAGAGTTTAGAGGTACAAAAGAGCGTTGTGATAGAAGAATTTAAACAAAGATACATCAATCAGCCTTACGGAGATTTGTGGAAAGAGATAAGACAACTTTCTTTCACTCATCACCCCTATCAACATCAAACAATAGGCAAGTGTATTGAACATATAGAAAACGTTAGCTTAGAAACCGCTAAACAATTCTACGAAAATTATTACACACCCTCAAATGCAATTCTTGCAATCTCAGGAAACGTAGAGCTCAATCAAGTAAAAACAATGGTAGAAAACTCCTTTGGAAAAATCCCTTACAAAAAAACAATTAAGAAAGACTATCCTAAGGAGCCTGAGCAAAGAGAAAACAGAGAAAAAACACTGAAAGCCGATGTGCCTGCAAACTTAATTTGCATTATTTTTCAAATGGGCGGACGTCTAAGCGAAGATTACTATAAATACGACTTAATTTCCGATGTGCTTTCTAACGGAAAAAGTACACGTCTTTACAATAGTTTGGTTGTAAATCAAAAATTATTTACCGAAATCAACGCTTTCATCACAGGAGAAGACGATTGTGGACTTTTTGTCGTTACAGGAAAATACAGAGACGGAGTAGAAATCAAACAAGGCGAAGAAGCGATTTGGAAAGAATTGAAATCAATGCAAGAAAATATGATAACCGAAAACGAATTGCAAAAGATGAAAAATAAAAACGATGCAAACGCTACTTTCGGCAACATAAAAGCCTTAGACAAAGCAATGAATCTTGCTTATTTTACTCACCTTGACGGAAAAACTGATTTGATAAATCAAGAAAGAGAACAATACAACAAAGTAAGTCTTGAAGATTTACAAAGGCTTGCAAACAATCTTTTTAACAACACAAATTATTCAACATTGTATTATTTAAAAAAATAAATAAAATGACAACAACAAGTTTTAAAAAAGGGCAAAACATAATGCCTATGATTTCAATTACAATCCTCTTTTTTATGTGGGGATTTATCACTTCTTTGAACGACATATTGATTCCTTTCCTTAAAGAAATCTATTCCCTCTCTCACTTTGAGGCAAACATCGTTCAATTTGCTTTCTTTATTGCTTATTTTGTAGGAGCATTCGCTTTCTACATTCTTTCCTTAAAGAAAAAAGACCCTATTAGCAAATGGGGCTACAAAACAACAATTGTAATAGGACTTGTAATATCTTCTATTGCTTGTTCGTTGTTTGCCTTTGCCGCTTACAAGGCTTTGAGTTTTACAATCTTCCTTTGCACACTTTTTTGCTTAGGATTAGGACTTACTTTCTTGCAAATTGCAGCTAATCCTTTTGTTGCAATCATCGGAGAGCCACAAACAGCCTCTTCTCGTTTAAATCTTTCTCAGGCCTTCAACTCTTTGGGTACTACATTAGGACCTGCCTTAGGCGGTTATTTGATTTTCACAATGTTTAAGCCGGAAGAAAATCAAGGTCCTTCAACTGTGGTTATTCCTTATTTGGTTTTGGCGGGGCTTCTATTGCTTGTAGCAATTTTTATCTACTTCTCGAAAATCAACACACAGGTTGAGGAAGAAAACTCTGTAAGTAAGAAAACTTCTATTTGGTCTAAGCCTTACACAATACTTGGTGCGTTAGGCATTTTCTTCTATGTAGGAGCGGAAGTAGCGGTTGGCAGCAATATAGTGTCATATTTAAAAGAAACTATGCAGATGGACGAAGCCTTAGCTTCGGCTTATCTTTCTTATTATTGGGGTGGTGCTATGATTGGACGTTTTCTCGGCTCGGTTTCTTTGAGTAGTTTGAAGATAGAAAAGAAATTGCTTTATATGTTATTGCTTGCCGCAATAGGCTTTGCAATAATATTCTTTATAAACAATTCTTTGCATGGTTTGAGTTTTGAAAAAGTTTGGATTTTCTTGCTTTTCATTGCCTTGAACTTTGTTGGTTTGTTTATTGGCAAGGGAAAAACTGCTCGCAGCTTAGCAATTTTTGCTTTTGTTAATGTTTGCTTGATTGTTTTAAGCCTTTCTATCAATTCTCCTTTGGTGATTTGGACTCTACTCGCAATAGGATTGTTTAATTCTATTATGTGGTCAAATGTTTTCACCCTTGCAATTGACGGATTGAAAGAACAAACCTCACAAGTCTCTTCAATGTTGATTATGATGATAGTCGGCGGAGCTGTTCTTCCTCCTTTACAAGGACTTTTAGCCGATGCAACAAACATAAGCATTTCTTTCTTAATCCCAATGGTGTCTTACGCTTATTTATTCTTCTATGGAATTAAGGGATTCAAAATAGGGAAAAAATAACTCTTAAACTCTTGAAAAAAAGTCTTTGTTTTTTTATTTTTTTTCTTTGATTTTTTTAATTTTTTCTTTG